>JBGSOJ010000038.1:0-2089 GCA_041739175.1 Sphingomonadaceae bacterium | reverse complement strand
GCGCTCACGGCGGCAATATCGCCCGGCGCGCCGTACGCGATGTTATAGCCAATGGTGTCGTTGAACAGCACGGTGTCCTGCGGTACAATGCCAATCGCGGCGCGCAGACTATGCTGCGTCACGGTGCGAATATCCTGACCGTCGATAAGAATTCGCCCGCCGGTCGCGTCGTAAAAGCGGAAGAGCAACCGCGCGATGGTGGACTTGCCCGCGCCCGATGGGCCCACAATGGCCAAAGTCCCGCCCGCCGGCACGCTAAACGATACGCCCTTCAAAATGGCGCGATCGGCATCATAGCCGAAATGCACATCGTCAAACACCACGCCGCCGCCACTCACGCGGAGCAAAGCGGCGTCGGGCGCGTCCTGCACCTCGGGCGTGCGGTCGATCAGGGTGAACATCGCATCCATGTCGATAATCCCCTGCCGTATCGTGCGGTACACCATGCCGAGCAGGTCGAGCGGGCGGAATAATTGCATGAGGAGCGTGTTCACAAACACCAAATCGCCGACCGCCAATTGCCCCCGGCTCCATGCCCAGACGGTGAACGCCATCGCGCCCGCCATCGTCACATTGGTGATGAACGATTGCCCGACGTTCAGCGCCGCCAATGAGTTTTCGCTCTTCACCGCCGCATTGGCGTACGCCTGCGCGGTGCGGGCATAACGGTCCGATTCGCGTTCCTCCGCGCCGAAATATTTGACTGTCTCATAATTAAGCAGGCTGTCGACCGACCGCGATACCGTCAAAGTATCCAGATCGTTCATCTCCATGCGCAATTTGTTGCGCCAATTGGTCACGGCGGCGGTGAACCAGATATAAAGCACCACCATCCCCAATGTCGCCGCCGCCAGCCACGGCGAAAAGCTGAACCAGAATATCGCCAGCACCGCAACCAACTCAATCAGGGTCGGCGCGATGTTGAACAACAGGAAATAGAGCATGGTATCAATGCTTTTGGTGCCGCGTTCGATCACTTTTGTTACTTCGCCGGTGCGGCGGGAAAGGTGAAAGGCAAGGGAAAGCCCATGCAAATGGCGGAACACGCCAACGGCCAATTCCTGCGTCGCGTCCTGCCCCACCCGCTCAAACACGAAATTGCGCATGTTATCAAACAACACGCCCGAAAAGCGCGCGGCGGTGTAAGCGGCGACCAGCGCAATGGCGCCCATAAACGCCGCCTCCTGCCCGGGCTGCATGGCATCAACCGCGCGGCCGAATAGCCAGCCCATGGAAAGCGCCACGCCCTTTGACAACAGGATAAACACGCCCGCCAGCACAATGCGCAGTTTCAAATCGCCCCGCCCCTTTGGCCACAAATAGGGCAGGAAGCGGCGCAACGTGGGCCAGATTTCGGGCGTGGGTCCGGCGGTGGCATGATCGGGCGGCATGGCCCCTTCCCTACGCCTGCGGCCAATATACGCAAGCGCTTATGCAATCGCGATGCGCAAAAATGCCGGGGAGGGGGGCGAAGCCGCCGCCGGTCGGCGCATCTTAGGGACGCTTAGCCGCATGTGGTAACGTTTAGACGTTGCACCCACGCAACCATTGGCGCAGGAATGCGTTGACAGATTTATGACAAGTACCAAAATAAAAACAGACGTCGCCGCGCATATTTCGCTTAACGATAATGCCGCCCCGCCGATGGCGACATGGAACCGCTTTATCGCGGACTATGTGCGCTCTGGCCTGCCCGATTTGACCAACCGGCAAATGGCGATTTTCCTGTCGGTTGCGACATTGAAAGGCCCGCACACTGTGCGCGGATTGGCGGCGTTGTTGAACCTGTCAAAGCCGGTTATCACGCGGGCCTTGAACAAATTGTCCGAACTCGGCTATCTGCGCCGTCAGCGTGATTTGACGGACCGCCGAAATGTCATTATTGCGCCGACGGACAAAGGGGCGCAATTTCTTGAACACATCGGTACACTCGGCCAAGGATAATGTTGGCGACAATGACAGTTTTACGCTTTCCGGCCCGTCGCTGGACTTCGACCCGCGCCTAACGCCCTTGCGCGGCGATTTGGCGGACATTGCGTTGGCGGGCAAAGTGTTCGCGCCGCATTACGCCGTGCCGATGCCGATGCGC
>JBGSOJ010000005.1:0-2204 GCA_041739175.1 Sphingomonadaceae bacterium | reverse complement strand
TTGCAGGATTTCAAACGCCGATTCGCGGTCCACAGTGGCGTCATATTTGTCGCCAAAAGGGCTGATCGATTGGATAATCGCGCGTTCTTTGGCGTCCAATGGCCCCGCCCGGCTGCGCGGCGGTTTGATCAGCGTGCGTTCAACGATGGAGGGCGCGCCGTCCTGCATCAGGGTACTAACCAGCGCCTCACCAGTGCGCAGTTCGGTGATCGCGGTTTCGACATCCAGATCGGGGTTGATACGAAACGTGTCCGCCGCCGCCTTAATCGCCTTTTTGTCGCGCGGGGTGAAGGCGCGCAACGCATGTTGCACGCGGTTGCCAAGCTGCCCCGCGACATCCTCGGGAATATCAATCGGGTTTTGCGTAATGAAATAGACGCCGACGCCTTTTGAGCGGATCAGGCGCACGACCTGTTCAACCTTGTCCATCAACGCTTTCGGCGCATCCTCGAACAGCAAATGCGCCTCATCGAAGAAGAATACCAATTTCGGCTTTTCGGGGTCGCCGACTTCGGGGAGCACCTCGAACAATTCGGACAGCATCCAAAGTAGGAACGTCGCATACAGCTTCGGCGACGCCATCAATTGATCAGCGGCAAGGATGTTAATCACCCCGCGCCCTTTTTCATCGGTGCGCATGAAATCGACGATTTCCAGCGCGGGCTCGCCAAAAAACTGCGCCCCGCCCTGCGTTTCAAGGGTCAGCAATTGCCGCTGGATCGCGCCAACGCTGGCCTTCGTCACATTGCCGAACCGGCTGGAAAGCGTCGCCGCATTCTCCGCGCACCAGACCAGCATCGCCTGCAAATCAGCGAGATTCAGGAGCAGCAGCCCCTCCTCATCCGCCGCGCGGAACGCGATGTTGAGCACGCCCTCCTGCGTCTCATTCAGGTCCATCAGCCGGGCGAGGAGCAATGGCCCCATTTCGCTGACCGTGGTGCGGATCGGGTGGCCGGATTTTCCGAACAAGTCCCAGAATACCGCCGGATTGTCGCTATAGGCAAAGCCCTCATAGCCGATTTCGGCGGCGCGCGCGGTGAACGGTTCGTGCAATTTGTGCGTCGGCGATCCCGACCAGGCGATGCCCGACAAGTCGCCCTTTACGTCGGCCAGAAATACCGGCACGCCGACCGCGCTAAAACTTTCGGCAATCCCTTGCAGGGTGATGGTTTTGCCCGTGCCGGTCGCGCCCGCAATCAAGCCATGCCGGTTGGCGCGTTTGAGGTTCAGATACTGCGCCGAACCCGTGGACGCCTGCCCCAAAAATATGCCGTTTTCGTTTTCCATTGCCGTGCAAACCCCTGCCGTTATCCCAGTAAGGCGGGCAGCATAGCGAAGCGGGGGCGGGGCGACAATGATTTACCGCTTAGGTCCATTGGCACCCCGGCTCTTTAAGAGAAGAGTGGTGAGACTTACGCCAATTTCGCAGCGAAGCTCTTCTTCAATTTCGCCAATTTGGGCGGGATGACGGCCATGCAATAGGGGTTGCGGCTGCCTTGCGTGGCCCAATAATCCTGATGATAATCCTCGGCAGGGTACCAGACGGTCGCCTCCTCAATCGTCGTCACAATCGGCGCGGGCCAATCGGGTTGCGCACGGGCAATCGCGGCTTCGGCGGCGGCGCGTTCAGCATCGTCGCGGACGAAAATCGCGCTGCGGTATTGCGTGCCGATGTCATTGCCCTGCCGGTCCAATTCCGTCGGATTGTGCGTGGCAAAGAAAATATCGGCCAGATCATCCCAGCCAATCACCGGCTCGTCAAAGGTGATCCGAATGGCCTCGGCATGGCCGGTCGTGCCGCTGCACACCGATTTGTAATCGGGGTTTTCCATATGCCCGCCGATATAGCCGCTTTCCACGCCGGTCACGCCAGCGAGTTGCGCGAACACCGCCTCGGTGCACCAAAAACATCCGCCTGCGAAAATTGCATCAGCCATTATCTGTCTCCTTAAAAATTGCAAACGCGCCTATTGCAAACGCACCTATTGTAAACGGACGGGGCGCACGACTTGATCCATCACCGGCGCGGCGCGGTCGGCCTTCGCCAGCACCAACGCGCCCTTGGCAATCGGGCCGGACACAATCATCCGGTCGCCCAGCCGTTGCAATAAGGTCATGCGCACCGTTTCCAGCATGTTGTTCGGCCCGATCACATAGATCAGGATCGCCGCATCCGCACTGCCCTCGGTCAGGCCGGGGCTGTT
>JBGSOJ010000016.1:0-4306 GCA_041739175.1 Sphingomonadaceae bacterium | reverse complement strand
GCCGCCGATGATGCGCGGCCTATGGCGCGGCTTGCAACTCGGCGAGCAGGTCGGCCAATTCGCCGCGCAGGGCCAGCAATTGCGCGCGCACATGCGGGGGTAGTGTGGTGCCGGCATCGTTTTGGATCGCCGCACCCGCCTCCGCAGTCGCCATCGGTTCCGCCGACAACACTGCCTTTGCGCCGGCAAACGTATAGCCCTGCCGGTTGATCAAATCATCAATGCAGCGGATGAGGTCAATGTCGGCACGGCGATAATAACGCCGCCCACCCGCACGCTTTAAGGGGCGCAGCAGCGCGAAGTTCTCTTCCCAATAGCGCAGGATATGCGGCTTAATCCCCGTTTCCGCCGCTGCCTCACCAATCGTGCGAAACCGTTCATCGCCGCCCGATACCAGATCGAAAAGGGGGATGTCGTCCGACATTGCGCCCTATTTCAGGCCCGCAACCTTGCGGCGCATATATTGGCTGGGCCGGAAAGTCAGCACGCGGCGCGGCGCGATGGGCACTTCGACTCCCGTTTTCGGGTTGCGGCCCACGCGCTCGGTCTTGTCGCGCAGCATGAAAGTGCCAAAGCCGCTGATCTTAACATTCTCACCCGCGTATAATGCATCGGTGATATGGCCCAGCAAGGATTCGATAATCTGCGCCGCGTCACTGCGTGAGAGGCCGACCTGTTTGTTAATCTTATCCGCCAAATCGGCCCGCGTCAGCGTATCAGATTCCGCCATTCCCAAATCCCCCGTAAAACACTTTTTCGTACAATAACATAGTGCGCACTATGGGCAATGTAAAAGAGATGTCAAATCCACTGTCCTTGGCACTATCGGCCATTAATCCATGTACCGTAGCCCTGCACGCAAATAATCCCAGCCGGTGATCATCGTCAGCCCCGCCGCTGTCCACAATAACAATAGCGACCCCGCCTTTACCCACGCCCAAAACGGCAAGGCACCCGCCAAAATCAGCCCGCCAAGCGCCACCAATTGAAACGCGGTTTTCCACTTCGCCAGTTGCGACACTGGCACGGACACTTGCAATCCTGCCAAAAATTCGCGCAGGCCGGAGACGATAATCTCCCGTAGCAGGATAATCAGCGCGGCGATGACATGCCAGCCATCGATGTCGCGGGTGAACACCAACATCAAAATGACCGCGGCGACCATGATCTTATCCGCGATGGGGTCAAGAAATATGCCCAATTTCGACACTGTCCCCTGCGCACGGGCGAGGTACCCATCGAGGTAATCGGTAAACCCCATCAAGCAATAGAGCAAAAAGGCGGCGGTATAATCCCAAACCACATTATCCTGTATTGCGCGCGGTGACACGGTGCCGTCCACCATCCGGGGCCAGATCAGCAGCACCAAAAGCGGCACCGCAACGATGCGCGAAAGCGTTAGAATATTGGGCAGGCTTAGCATGGGCAAGGCATGTAGCGCGGCTTTGTCGCAAAATCACGCGCCGATTTCACTTTGCATCGCCTAATCGCTGGCATAGCCCGCAAATGCGCGCTATGCGCTTGCACCATCGGCATGTAATCGGGGGATAGCGAAGCAATGCAAACCAGCATGGACCTGCTGAAAAAACGGCGATTTCTGCCGCTTTTTATCACCCAGTTGCTGGGCGCGTTTAACGACAATCTGTTCAAAAATGCGCTGGTGATTTTTGTCATTTACAGCGTGTATCAGGACCCCGACGATGAAACCGTGTTCAACGCGATTGCCAGCGCGGTGTTCATCGTGCCCTTTATTGCTTTATCCGCGCTTTCGGGGCAATTGGCCGATGCGCGCGACAAGGCGCGGATCATCCGGATCGTAAAGGCCGCCGAGATCGTTATCATGCTGGCGGGCGGCGGGGGCCTGTTGATGGCGGCGCATGGCATCATGGTGGAAAGCGTCGCGATTCCCTTAATGCTGCTCGCCTTATTCGCAATGGGCGTCCATTCGACCTTCTTCGGTCCCATCAAATACGCCATCTTGCCGCAGCATTTGTTTGAGGACGAAGTGCTGGGCGGCACCGGATTGGTGGAGGCGGGCACCTATATCGCGATTTTGCTGGGCACGATTTTGGCGGGCCTGATCAGCGTGGAGGCCGCCGCCTATTGCGTGGTCATCACCGCCGTCATTGGCTATCTAACGGGCCGCAAAGTGCCGCCTGCCCCGCCCGAGGCGGACGCGCCGACGATTGATTGGAATATTTTCCGCTCGTCATGGACGCTGGTGAGCAGCACGCTGCACATCCGGCGATTGTATGTGGCGATTTTGTCGATCAGCGCGTTTTGGACGATTGCCGCGATTTTGTTCATTCAGTTTACCCCGCTAATCAAAAACACGCTGACCGCCGACAAGGCTGTGGCCAGCCTGTTTTTGGGGGTATTTTCCATCGGCATCGCCATTGGCTCGGTTGCGGTCAACCGATTGCTAAAGGGGGAAGTATCGGCGCGCTATTCCAAAATATCAGTGATCGTGATGGCGGGCTTTGTCGTTGGCTTCCATTTGGTCTGCCGGTTCTGGACGGCGAAAGAGACGGGGCTGTATTCCCTAACCGATGTGTTGTGGCAACCCTTGGCGGTGCCCATGCTGGTGTCACTGTTGGGCATCGCGATTAGCGGCGGCATGTTCGTCGTGCCGCTCTATGCATTCCTGACCACCACGGTCGCAAAAAGCGCGGCGGCGCGGACGGTGGCCGCCAACAATATTGTCAACAGCCTGTCGATGGTCGGCGGCTCTCTGGTTGTGGTCGGCATGACCGCCATCGGCATCAATGTCGTTGACCAATTGCTGTTCAGCGTCGGTTTGTGCTTCCTGTGCGCCTATTTGGCGGTGATTCTGGTGCGGGCGGAGGGTGTGAAGCATTGATGCGGCGCGCGTAACCTTGGGGGCTTGCCCAACCCGCGCGCAGCGGCAGGGCGGGGCAGGCATCCGATTGGCGGCGATTGCAGTGTTAAAAATGCGATAATTTTGCTATCGATTTAGCTGTGCATTTCCTATAGGGCGCGCTTGACTTCGTGCCGAGGGGCTCTTGCCATCGAATCCACCGGCACTGCCCCCTAAAAATCAGGAATTTATGAATGTTCTGGAGCCGCCTTTTTAATCTCAACAAAAACGATATGGCCATCGACCTTGGGACGGCCAACACTGTGGTGTATGTGCGCGGCCAAGGCATTGTGCTCAATGAACCATCGGTGGTCGCGATCGAAACCATCAACGGCGTAAAGCGGGTGCGCGCCGTGGGCGATGACGCCAAAATGATGATGGGCAAAACCCCCGACTCGATTGAGGCCATTCGCCCCTTACGCGACGGTGTGATTGCCGACATCGATGTTGCCGAGCAGATGATCAAATATTTCATCAATAAAGTGTCGGGCGGCAAACGCTCGATTTTCTCCGCTCCGGAGATTGTGATCTGCGTGCCGTCGGGTTCCACCTCGGTGGAACGCCGCGCCATTCGCGATGCAGCCAGCAATGCGGGCGCGCGCGAAGTGTTCCTGATTGAGGAACCGATGGCGGCGGCGATTGGCGCGGATATGCCGGTGACGGAGCCTATCGGTTCGATGGTGGTCGACATCGGCGGCGGCACCACCGAAGTTGCCGTGCTGTCGCTGCGCGGCCTCGCCTACACCACATCGGTGCGCACCGGCGGCGACAAAATGGACGAATCGATTGTCTCTTATGTCCGACGTCACCACAATCTGCTGATCGGCGAATCGACGGCAGAGCGGATTAAGAAGGAATACGGCACGGCAAAGTCACCTGTCGACGGTACCGGCGCGATCATCCATATTAAGGGCCGCGATTTGGTCAATGGCGTGCCCAAAGAAATCGAAATTACCCAGGCGCAAATCGCCGAGGCCCTGTCGGAGCCTGTCTCCACCATTGTTGAGGGCGTGCGCATCGCCCTGGAAAACACCGCGCCCGAACTGGCCGCCGATATTGTTGATCAGGGGATTGTGATGACTGGCGGCGGCGCGCTGCTGCATGGACTGGATGAGCATTTGCGTGACGAAACCGGCCTGCCGGTCATCGTTGCCGAGGACCCATTAACCTGCGTTGCGATTGGAACAGGACGCGCAATGGAAGACCCCATTTTCCGCGGCGTCCTCTCCAACGCTTAATTCTGTATAGAAAAGGCATTGGCAGATGGCGGCGCCCCCTAACCGGCGCCCCGGTTATTCCCGAAAGGCGCAATACGGCATTTTCTTCACCTGGTTGATTGCGGTCGCCGGGGTGGGGGTGGCCGCGTTATTCCTGATGCTATCGGTGCTCGACCCGCAATCGGCCAATGGCATGCGCACCACAGTGCAG
>JBGSOJ010000006.1:0-2256 GCA_041739175.1 Sphingomonadaceae bacterium | reverse complement strand
GACAATCACCGATCCCTCATCCATCGTGGGCAGGAACGTCTTGCCGGTCACCGAATAGGCAAAGCCCGCGACCACCACCGATGCCGCCGCGCCGCCGTAAATCAACGCCTTGCGTGCGAACGCTCCGTTCAGCGCGCTGGTGTAGCGCGGCGCAATCTGCCGCATCAGCCAGGGTTCGTGGTGCCCCTGCTTCACCTTCAGAACGAAAAACGCCAGCACAGGGATGAGGGTCAGCGAGAGGAGGAGCGCGGAGAGCAGCGCCAGCACAATGGTCATCGCCACGGGCGCAAACAACTTGCCCTCCAACCCCTCCAGCGTGAGGAGCGGCAGGAAGACAAGCGCAATGATGGTGAGGCCCGACGCCACTGGCTTTGCCACCTCGGCAGAGGCCACGAACACAGCGTGCAATTTGCTATCGCGCGCGTGTTTGGGATCAGAAAGCCGCTCGACGACATTCTCCACCACCACCACCGCGCCGTCGACCAAAATGCCGACCGCAATGGCAAGGCCGCCAAGGCTCATCAAATTCGCGCTTAACCCCAGCATTTTCATGAAGATAAAGGTGAACAGCGCCGCCATGGGAAGCGCCACCGCGACGATAATCGCCGCGCGCAAGTCGCCCAGGAAGAGCAGCAAGAGGACAACGACCAACAAAGTCGCCTCTAACAACGCCTTTTCCACCGTGCCCACTGCCTGACCGATAAGGTCGGACCGGTCGTAAAAGGGCGCGATGGTCATGCCCGGCGGCAGGCTGGGTTGAATTTCGATCAGGCGTTCTTTGACCCCCGCGACGACCTTGCTGGCATCCGCACCTTTTAGGCCGATGACAAGGCCCTGCACCGCCTCCGCCTTACCGTTTTTGGTGACCGCGCCATAGCGGGTCAGGCTGCCCACGCGAATGTCGGACAAGTCACCGACGCGCACAATTTGCCCGCCCTCGGCGCGCACGACGACGCCCGATAAATCCTCAAGGCTTTGGATCGCGCCCGTCGTGCGGACGATCAGCGCCTCTTCGCCCACGGTCAATCGCCCCGCGCCATCGTTGCGGTTGCTGCCCTCAATCGCGGTGGAAAGGTCCGCGACGGTTAGCGCAGCGGCGGCGAGCGCATCCATGCGCGGCACCACTTCATAGGTTTCGACAAAGCCGCCAAGCGCGTTCACATCCGCCACGCCGGGCACCGTGCGCAGCGCCGGACGCACCACCCAATCGAGCGTGCGGCGTTTCTCCTCCAGCGACTGCGGCCCCTCCAATGTGAACATATACATGTCGGACAAGGGCGTTGAAATCGGGGCCATGCCGCCGCTTACCGAGGCGGGCATGTCGGCCATGATGCCGTTCAGCCGCTCGGCAACCTGGCTGCGCGCCCAGTAAATATCCGTGCCGTCCTTAAAATCGATCGTAATATCGGCAATCGCATATTTCGCGACCGAGCGCAGGTTGGCCTGATCTGGAATGCCCAGCATTTCCATTTCAATTGGCGTAATCACACGGCTTTCCACCTCTTCGGGCGTCATGCCGGGGGCTTTCAGGATGATTTTTACCTGCGTTGAGCTAATGTCCGGAAAGGCATCGATGGGCAGGTTGATAAACGACCATGCGCCAAACCCCGCCAAAGCGAGCGCGAGGCCAAGGACCGCCATGCGCGCCGAAAGCGCCCGTTCGATGAGTTTGCGGAGCATCGCGACTACTCCGCCAAAAGCGATTTTAGCTCAGCCACGCCCTTAGCCGCGACCTGTTCGCCCGTGGCCAAACCGCCCGACAATATGGCGCGCCCGTTGCTGTTCGTCACCAACAGGACCTCGCGGCGTTCAAAGCCTTTTGCTGTGCGGATATAGACATAGTCCTTTCCATCAATACGCGTCACTGCCGCCGAGGGGACGCGGACCCCGCCCTCTTGCGCACTGCCCTCTATTGTGACCATCACGCCGGTGCCGGGGACAAGGCCCGGCGCATTGCCGATGCTGGCCTTTGCCATCACGCTGCGCGTCATCGGGTCCATCGAGGGCGCAACGGAGAGGATTTGGCCTCCGACGGTCACGGGCTTTTCGCCTGTTCTGCCGGGCAAAGCGATCTCCACCGCCATGCCGGGACGCACATTTTTCGCCATGCGTTCGGGCAGTTGCAGATCCACGATCAGGCGATCGGTTGCCTCTATCAATATCGGCGCGGCCATGCCGCTAACCGGACCGCCGGGCGCAATGGTGATGTCCGCGACGCGGCCCGCAATCGGCGCGCGCAAGGTGATGGTGCCATTG
>JBGSOJ010000350.1:0-13081 GCA_041739175.1 Sphingomonadaceae bacterium | reverse complement strand
GAGCGATGCGAAACCGGGGGTTAAGGCCGCCTCCGCCGCCCCTGCCCTTGCCGCTGTCATGGCTGCCGCGCCGGTCGCGATGCCGCCCATCGATTTGGACAGCTATGCCTGCATCACGGATGCCGCGACGTTGGCGGAATGGCTCGACCGTGCGCGGGCGGAAGGGGTGATGGCATTCGACACCGAAACCGACAGTTTGGAGGCGGTTACCGCGCGGCTCGTCGGATTTTCTATCGCGATTACGCCGGGCGAAGCGGCGTATGTCCCATTGGACCACGGCACCGATGATATGTTCGGCGAACGGCCGGGGCAAATCCCGATGAAGGAGGCGCTCGCCTTGCTGGGGCCGGTTCTGGTGGACGACAGCGTCCTGAAAATCGGGCAGAACCTCAAATACGACATCGCCGTTTTGGCGCAGCATGGGCTGACCATCGCGCCGTTTGACGACACCATGCTGATGTCCTTCGCGCTCGATGCGGGGCGGCAGGGGCATGGCATGGATGAGCTTGCGCGCACTATCCTCAATCACGAATGCGTGACTTTCAAAAGCCTAACCGGCGCGGGTAAGAAAGCGATTGGCTTTGACCAAGTGCCGCTGAAAGACGCCACCCGCTACGCCGCCGAGGATGCGGATGTGACGTTGCGGTTATGGCATCACCTCAAATTGCGCTTGGCGGCGGAGAGCGCAAGCCGCATTTACGAAATGGTCGAACGCCCCCTGCCCCCCGTTGTGGCCCGCATGGAGTGCGCAGGAATTAAGGTGGACCGCGAGAAATTGGCGCGATTGAGCCACGATTTTGCCGAGGAAATCGCGAAGCTGGAGGGCGAAATCCACGCGCTGGCGGGGCAACCGTTCACGATTGGAAGCCCGAAACAATTGGGCGATATTCTCTTCGACAAACTGGGCCTGAAAGGCGGGCGGAAGGGGAAATCGGGGCAATTTTCCACCGACCAGGCGATCCTTGAAAAACTGTCCGAACAGGGCGCACCGATTGCTGACAAGATATTGGAATGGCGGCATTTGTCGAAACTGAAATCGACCTACACCGATGCGTTGCAGGCACAGATTAATCCCAAAACGGGGCGCGTGCATACCAGCTACTCCCTCGTCGGGGCGCAAACAGGGCGGCTGTCCTCCACTGACCCGAACCTGCAAAACATCCCCATCCGCACCGAAATCGGCCGCCAAATCCGCGATGCCTTTGTCGCGGATGAGGGCCACGTCATACTCGCCGCCGACTATAGCCAGATTGAATTGCGCCTCGCTGCCGCGATTGCCGATGTGCCTCAATTGAAAGAGGCTTTCGCGGCGGGTGAGGACATCCACGCCGCCACCGCGCAGGAATTGTTCGGCGAAGTCAACCGCGACACGCGCGGGCGGGCGAAGACGATCAATTTCTCCATCCTTTACGGCATTTCCCGCTGGGGTCTGGCGAAGCGGCTCGAAAGCACGCCCGACGAAGCGCAGGCGATGATCGACCAATATTTCACCCGCTTCCCCGGCATCCGCGACTATATGCAGGAGACTTTGGCGCGGGTGCGGGAGGTTGGTTATACCGAGACGCTGTTCGGGCGCAAATGCTGGTTCCCGCGCATCAATTCCGGCAGCCAAGCGGAAAAGCAGGGCAGCGAACGCGCCGCCATCAACGCCCCGATTCAGGGGACCAGCGCCGACATCATCAAACGCGCCATGGTACGCATGGGACCAGCGTTGGCGGGGGCTGGCCTAAGCACAGAAGGTGGTGGCCGTGTAAAAATGCTGCTGCAAGTCCACGACGAATTGGTGTTCGAATGCCCGACGGAGGATGTGGACGCGGCGAGCGCAGTTATACGGAGCGTGATGGAGGGCGCAGCGGAGCCAGCGGTGCGGATTGATGTGCCCCTGGGCGTTGAGATAGGCGTGGGGGCGAGTTGGGGCGCGGCGCATTGAGGGGCCTCGCGGGAATTGGTAAACTGTCACCGTAATTCCAAAGGGCCTTTGCAAGCTCGGCTTGACAGTGCATTGCTCCCAGAATGGGGAAATACTGCAACTCAGACTTCGATTATCAGGGTTCCAGCGGGAACGACAATCTACGAAGGAGCAGTGGCACCGCAATCAACAGATAGACTTTTCTTGCCTGGCGGGGGAAATCAAGTTTATATTCCTAAAGTAAATCCTAAGTGGCTAATTAATGAATGAGGTAGTAATGACAATAGAAAGCATAATTAGAGATTGGTTCGACAAAGAATGGGGTGGCAGCCTTGTTCTCCCAGACGGATGGTTTGGTCGTCCCTATGACAATCAACACTCCCTAACTTTATGCGAAGAGTCTTCGGGCAATCTGTCGCTGGGTTTGGATGAGCATCTTCTCCTCACCTTCCGCGGATTATCGAACGTTGCTTTAGAAGGGCGCGATCTCGTGATTGGTCCCTTTGAGCGCTTGACATTTGAAGCGAGCCCGTACGGCGGAGGTGCGACAAAAAAAATGGAATACAACGGCGGAATTGTGAAATTAGCAACAGCACTGGGCTCCTAATGCCGCTGAATTACGGTGACGGTCTACCAAAAACCTCACCCCGCCCCAAAACCACCCCCAACGCCCGCTGCACCAGCGCCTTGGCGGCATCCTCCTGCCCCTCCTCGGTAAGGCGCATCGCTTCGGCCAGCCCCCTACCCCCCACTCGCCAACCGCGCAATCAACCCATCCTCCAAACCAAACCGGAACCGCAGCACAATCGGGCTGCCCGGGAAGCTCCCCGCGACTTCGCCGGTGACCACCACTTCCGCGCCATCGGTCTCATCATGTTGCACGGTCACTTGGTCGTCATAGGCGGCGGTGGAGGCCTTTACCCATGCGGCGATTTCTTCGACGCCGACATGGTCCTTATGCTCATCCTTCACCACGGCATGGGACGCAAAGCCGGACACGGCCAGCGCGAAATCGCGGGCATTTTTGCCGGTGAAATAGTGTTCAATCGATTCGGGTAGGGTGTGTGGCATGATGGGACCTCCGGTGTTGCGTGGCACGGCATCGTCGCCGTGCATCCAATTGCATATTGCAAAATAAGGATCGCGCGACGCAATCGCAATGCGCATCACCGCTGGCTTAGCACGGCGGTGGGTTGAAACCGCGTGGCGCCGGTTGACCAGCCTGCCCGTGCCGTCGAAGCATCGGTAAGCGGCGCATGGGCGGAACTGCCACCATGCGCCGCAAATCCCTATTCGGAGTCAGCGTCCGTTTCGTCGCCCATATCCGCGCCTTCTGCGGCGGCCTCCTCCGCTGCTTCTTCTTCAGCTTCTGCCGCCTCTGCCGCCGCACGCGCGGCCGCTTCGGCCATGGCGGCGTCATGGGCTCGCTTGGCGGCGAACTGGATCGCGTTTTGCAGGCGGGTGATACCGGTGCGGTATTTGGCGGCATCGATCGGGGTCATAAAGCCGCGCGCCATTGCCTCGGCAATGAACTCTTCCCCTGCGGCGCGGGCGGCGGCCCACCGCTCCGGCGAAGGCGGGTGGGAGGAGGACGCCGGATCACCAATGACCGCCACCGCCAGAGCAAAGGTCAAGCCCATCTCGGGGTTGGCGTTAAGCGCCAGCAAATGGTCAATCGTGCACCGGTCGGCGTCAATCTCACGTTGACGCAGCACCTCTAACGATGGGGCCTCCAGCGGCTTATGCCCCAAAAACAAATGGCACAATTCATGCGTCAACGCCGTTTGCACCAGCAAATTACCGTTAAGGTACGTCGATCCCCAACCCGTTGGCGATGGCGGTTGCAGCAGCTTTCCGCGCATCGCGAAATAGGTTTGCGGGTTAAACCACCGCCGCCGCGCGTAATTGACTCCTTGTTCACTTTCCAAGGCCAAGGCAATCATCAAGTCATCGTCGAGCTGCTCCAGCAGACCCATCGTGATAATGAAATAATCGACGAAAAAGGCGCTGCCGCGGCTGACCTTTATCACACTGCCCGTGTCGCGAAGCGAGGAAGCCATGACGACATGGTCGACATTCAACACCTCAATGCTGACGGCATCCAATATGCGGTTCTGTGCGGGGGAGAGGCGGGTGCGAAAGCGCGTGTCGGATCGAAGGGCATTCAACCCACCCTCAAACGTGATGTGTGACACCGCGAGATAATCCAGCCCAAAATTGCTCGGCGGAAGATTGTAATAAGGATATTGCGCTATCGGCCCATCCTGAAACTGAACCGACGCCAGTTCGGGTCCATATTGCACCGTTTGCGCCATCGAACCGCTGGGTGCGAGCAACAAACCGGCAGTGGCGAGCGCGCTACCGCGCAACGCACCCTTAATCACGGCAGCGTCCCTCCCCGTAAAAGGCAAGGATCCGATCCGTGTCTTCGCGGCTTACAATGCGCAGATTGTGGATTTTTCGGTCGGTGCTATCGACTTCGATAATGGCATTAAAATTGCTTGACGGCCGGTAAAGCAAATATTCTTTGCCCTTTTTGAACAAGCTTCCGGCAATCGATTTGAAAAAACTGAATAACCAGCCGAATAGGGGCGTATCCTGGTTGATATCGCAGGTGTAAACCTTACCCTTTTTCCTATCGAGCTTCGCCTTTCTGATATGCGTTGCCCACATTTGCGCGCGGAGCGGCAAGGACTCAACGGGCGTATCCAGAGTAATTTTAAAATCACTCAGTGATTGCATCGAGGAATAAACCTGCAAATCGAATTGATCGGAATTTTCATATGCAAATACTTCGGCAGGTGGCGGCAAGGGTTCCCCATTTGTTAAAACCAAATTGGCGCCTTCACTAAAAAGGCCCTCCGCTGCGGCTGGTGTTGCCAGAATTAATAATGCACCGACAAGGATACATTGCGCCTGCATATTTTTCATCTCGATTCTCCCCAACTCTGCCAAAGAAGTAAAATTTAATATATCGCGCGTCAAGGCCGGTTTTCGGCCCATTTTCGCGGTTAATCTTTGCGTTTGGACCCATTGATCCGATAGCAAGATTGTTCATTCCTTAAGTGGTTGTTTAGTCAACCATCCTTAAATCTTGGCGATTCCGGTTACCTCATTGCGGCAGTGGCGATTAACCCCCGATGATCGAAATTTTCTGGCCGCGTTAATCGACGCGGACCGTTGTACAGGTGCCGACTTCATGCTTTGACATGACCGAGGTAAGCGGTACATTGTGGATGGAACGATTATCTGCGGCTGCACCGCTGGGATGCGCCATATCTAGGCCCGTTGGAGACGAATATGCCTTTCACTGCCACATTCGACATGGTCAACACGGCCGGAGTCGCGCAATCTGAGGTCGATTTGCTGCAAGGCCTGGCGGTTGAGGCGTTGAACGAATGGGGCCGATTGCTCGCCGGATCGGCGACGATTACAGTGCGGATAGAAATTACCACGGCGGTGCCCAGCGGGCGGGCCGATGGCACTTGGGGCAATGGGCAGACGGTCGGCAGCGGCGGCGGCTTCACCTTTGCTGAGGGCGGCGCGGCGTTTGAATTGCATGGCAATACTATCGGCATCGACAACGGCCCTGACTTGGTCCTCCGCTTTCACCCAGACTATTTAGCCAATGAATTGTATCTCGACCCCACGCCAAGCACGCGATTTGATACACCGTTCGACCGCACCGACGGACTCTCCGTTATGATCCACGAAATGGGCCATGCGTTGGGCTTTAGCGGCTATTATAACGAGGCGCAGAACAATTTCTTCGCCAATTTCCAAACACCTTATGACAGCCGCATTGTGCTGATTGGCGGCGAAGTCTATTTCGACGGGCCGAATGTCCGCGCGGTCATGGGTGGGCCAATCCCACTGACCGACAACAATTACGCCTATTATGGGAACAGCAACGAATATCCCGGCTTCACCAATGATCCATTGGTTGGATTGATGAACGGGGTCGTTTTTTATCGGGGTTGGGGCTATAATATCAGCGACCTCGATTTGGCGATCATGGCCGATTTGGGGCTGGGCACCATTCGCTGGGATATCCTCGAAAACCCGTTTCTGACCGCGATGCGCGGCGGTTTGGGGGAGGACAGGATCACCGGCGGGCGCGGCAACAATCTGCTTCAGGGGGATGAGGATAACGACATTCTGAATGGCGGCGCGGGCAATGACGAATTGCGCGGCGGGCACGGCAATGATGTGCTGAATGGCGGCACCGGTGACGACATTATGGATGGCGGTATCGGCAACGATATCTATTTCTATTCGCAAATCGGCGATGTGATAATCGAGGCCGCGGACAGCGGCACTGATGAAGTGCGGAGCGCGTTTGACCATGTGCTAGGCGAACATTTTGAGGATTTGCGCCTTTCCGGCGGGGCGCGGATCGGCACGGGCAACGCGGCAAACAACAGCATCTTTGCAGGTGCCGGGGTGGCAACGTTAAGCGGGCTTGATGGCAATGACACACTGTATGGCGGCGGCAGCGGCGATACCCTGAACGGCGGCAACGACAACGATACCTTATTCGGGCGCAACGGCAACGACACGCTAAACGGCGATGCCGGCGACGACATTCTGCGCGGCGAAATCGGCAGCGATGCCATTAACGGCGGCGATGGCAATGATAGCGCGTTTGGCGGCGACGGTATCGACACCATTCGCGGCGGCGATGGCAACGATTATCTTCGCGGCGAGGCGCAGAATGACAACCTCTATGGCGACGCGGGCGATGACACCTTGCAAGGCGGCGATGGCAACGACCGGTTGGAGGGCGGCGCAGGGCGTGATATTTTCAACGGCGGAGCGGGCGCGGATAATTTCTGGTTCCTCGACGGCCATTTCGCGGGCCTAACCAACAATACCGCCGACCGGATACAGGATTTCGCGCAAGGGTCCGACCGCATCCGGTTGAACCTGATCGATGCCAATACTATCGCGGCGGGTGATCAGGCCTTCGCCTTCATTGGCGCAGCGGCGTTTTCCAATATCGCGGGGCAATTGCGCGCTGTGCAAAGCTCCGGCGTGACCTTGGTTCAGGGCGACACCAATGGTGACGGCGTAGCGGATTTTGCCATCGCGCTGACGGGCACGATCAATCTGGTGGCAGGCGATTTCGTTTTGTAGTTTCGGCCAATTCCGCCTCAGCCAAAGCAAATCGAAAAGAAGAAACCACGTATAAATCAACTAAGTAACAAACCACCCCTTCGCATGGTCTTTTACATGAATTTACCACAACCTAGAGTTCAGTAAGGCGATAGCATCCCATTCGTAATGATTGTGCGCGAGGTCGATCCGGCCTCACAAAACCACAAACAATGGAGTTGGGACAATGGCTACGATTGATGGACGCGATGTTCGCGATATCATTAATGGTTTTGACACGGACGACTTCCTTTATGGCTATACACAGGGACGCCGGAATTTTGATGTCGGGGCAGACATCATTAACGGCGGTATTGGCATGGATTTCCTCGACGGTGCAGGCGGCCATGACACGCTTGATGGCGGCGAAGGCAACGACCGGGTGATTGGCGGCAACGGCAATGACACGATCGATGGCGGCAAGGACGAGGACATCCTCTTCGGCGACGCGGGCAATGACATCATCTTCGGCGGCGAAGGCCTCGACATCATCTATGGCGGTGTTGGCAGCGACCGGATCGACGGCGGCAAGGATGACGACACCATCTTTGGTGAGGCCGGTCTCGATTTCATCGTTGGCGGTGAAGGCAACGATGTCATCGATGGCGGCGTCAGCAATGACCAATTGTTCGGCGATGATGGCGACGACTTTGTTGTTGGTGGCCTTGGCGTCGATGTGTTGCAAGGCGGGGACGGCGATGACCATCTGGTCGGCGATATCCTCGGCGCGGCCAGCGGCGCTGCACATGGCGCGGACCGTCTGTTCGGCGGCGAGGGCACCGACACCATCGAAGGCGGCGGCGGCAACAACTTTATCGAAGGCGGTCTGGGCAGCGATTTCCTGACCGGCGGTGCGGGCCGTGACATCTTCCGGTTTGAGGGCAATTGGGATTTCGACACCATCATCGATTTCCGCAACGGGCAGGACCGATTGGATATTTCGGGGCAAGGGCTGACCTTCGCCGATTTGACGTTTGAATTGGTCGATGCGGACAGCGATGGCAACACCGACGATGTGCTGATCAAAACCACGACAGGATCGTTCGGCGAAATCGCCTTGCTCGACACCAGCCTGGCGGTGATGGATGCGGGCGACTTTATCCTGTAAGCCTTAGGGTCAGGACCTAGTATAAGCGATATAACGATAAATGGGTCGGCCTCGCTAGGGGCTGGCCCATCATTGAATCATTAGCCTTCACCGCAAATTTACCAATTCGCGGTATGGCGAAGGAATGGATTTATCGGCATTTCTTCCCTTTCGCTGGCGCATTCAGGCGTTGCAGGCAACCCATGCACGCGCCATTGGTAGCATTCTCAACACGCCGCCCATCATCCCGCAGAACGACGGCGTGGTGCTGTTTTCGATGATGGGTACGGCGGTGATGCTGCCCTATCTGGTCGCGGTAAAGTCGGTGTGGGCAAACCTGCACCGGGGCCGCGTGGTCATTTTAAATGACGGCACGCTGTCCGACAAAGACCGCGCCATGCTTGCCTATCATTGCGGCGATCCTGAGATTATTGAAATAGCCTCTGTGCCGTTGGGCGCTTTTCCAAAGGGCGGCACGTGGGAGCGGTTCCTGACGATCTTGGACCGGCGTGGCGATGACTATTGGATTCAAATTGACAGCGACACCGTCGCGCGCGGTCCGCTCACCGAAGTCGCCGACGCGATCGCCGCGAACCGCAGCTTTGCGCTCGGCGGTGATGCCAATGGCGCAGACATCGGCATTATCGATGCAACCACTGCGGTGCAGCGGCTCCATCCCAATGGCGCGAAAGACAACCATGTCCAGACCCGCATAGAGACGCAATTGGACCGCGCCGACCCCGCGCGCGGTTGGCGCTATTTTCGCGGCTGTTCCGGCTTTGCCGGATTTTCCAAGGGAGGGCCCGGACGGTCGCTCGCGGCGGCCTTCTTGGCGCATATGAAAGATACCATTGGCGCGGCGGATGTTACCCAATGGGGCACCGAACAAGTCGCCTCCAACTTTCAATTGGCGAACGAGGACGATACCATCGTCCTGCCCTATGCAAGGTACCTCAATTATTGGGCGCAACCTTTTTCGCCAGACGCGGCGTTTGTCCATTTTGTCGGTACATACCGCTATCAAAACGGCGCTTATGCCAACGAAAGCCAGCGCGCGATTGCGGCCTTGCGGGGGGCATAGGGCCGAATTTCATCCAATGCTTTCTATGCCCTTGCCGGAATGATTTTGGATCAGGGCAAGCGCGTCGGCCATTGTTTTCGCTTTACCAATCTGGGTGTCACCGCCCCACACCGATCCCTTATAGGCGTAATATGTCCCCGAACTTTCAGAGACATAATAGAGGTTTTCGCCACCGCCTTTTACAATAACGCGTTTCTTGCCCATGGATCACATCCTCTCCAACTTTACAGTCCAATTTTTAATCGGGGGTCGTCTGTATAACGCGGCCAACACATCCGACCTTCCATAAGTATGTTACAAATTTCAGGCATAGTAAATTGGTGCCGAAGCCCACGATCTATCGCGGCAATAGCAAACCCTCACTGGTTTGCTTTACCGGGCGGATTAGCCCGTCGGCATCAAAGGACATGCGCTCCACCGCGACCGCGCGGCGGCCAATGGCACCGGCCTGATCGCCAACGGTTAGCGTTCCGATGTGATAGAACAGATACCATTCGCCTTTGAATGCGATGATGCCGGGATGGATTGTAAAGCTGTTCGCGGCTGGACCCGTGATTTCGCCGCGCCATGTCCACGGCCCCTTTATCGACGGAGCGGTGGCGTACGAAATACGCTCATCCGGGCTGATCTTTTTATCCAGCGATGCATAGGCCAGATAATAGAGGTCGCCGCGCTTAAACACCCACGGTCCTTCAACAAAGTCGGGCAATTCGATGCGCTCAATCGGGCCTGAAAAGCTAATCATATCGGCCGCCAACGGCGCAACCTTCAATTCGGCATTGCCCCAAAAGAGCCAGCTTTGGCCATCCTCCTCCGTCCATACGGTGGGATCAATGTCGTCCCAATGATGCGGCCCCTTGGTATCCTCATTCTTCACCAAGGCGGAACCGCGCGCATCGCGAAAGGGGCCGAGCGGATTGTCCGCCACGGCAACACCAATTGCTTTGCCGTGCGAGGTCACGGGATCATGCTCAACCGTGGTGTAGAACCAATACTGCCCGCCCTTTTCATGCACTTGGCTGGCCCAGGCATCCTTTTGTGCCCAGGTGAAATCGGTCGGCTCCATAATTGCGCCGTGCGCGGTCCAATGCGTCATGTCCTTGGTCGAATAAGCCAACCATCGGGTGATGTTAAACATCTGATCCCCGCGCGCCTCGTCGTGGCCCACATAAAGATACAGCGTGTCGCCCACGACCATCGGCGCGGGATCGGCGGTGTGACGATCACGGATTAGGGGATTGCCCTGATAGGTGAAGTGCTGCGCCGGGGTTGCCGGTATAGAGGTTTGCGCGGCGCAGCCCAACAGGGCAAAGGCTGCCGACATGAATATCCATTTGTATAAAAACATACCGCATCTTCTTTTTCGCTGTGCCCGACTTGACGATGCGAAGCGTGTCAAGGTTAGCGCTAACTTGCAAGTGCAAAATATCCACGCAAACGGGCCGCACCAACGGAACAAAGCAAAAACAAAAAGACCTTGCACACACGCGTGCGCCGTGTCATGTTCCATCGCATGAGTCGTATCTTCACTCTCCCTTTCACCGCGCAGGCTGCGCATATTGATGAGCTTGGCCACGTGAACAACGCCGTTTGGGTGCAATGGATGGAGCATTTGTCGGTCAGCCATTGGCGCGCCCACGCTTCGCCCAATGATGTTGCCGCCGCCGTGTGGATGGTGACGCGGCATGAGATTGATTATCGCGGCAATGTCCGGCTGGGCGACAGTGTGACGGGCACGACCTGGATTGACGAACCGCCACGCGGGGCGCGCTTTAACCGGCGGATGTTGTTTCGCGATGCGGCTGGCAAGACGGTTGTCGAGGCGCGCACGACCTGGGCCATGCTGGACGCGACGACGCACCGACTGCTCCGCGTACCGCCCCATATGGCGGCGCATTTTTTGGCGCAAGCGGCGGATTATGGGGAGGCTGGCCTGCCAACGGCGGCTTTAACGGAGGAGGTCTAGGATATGCTGACATTATATCGCGAAACATTGGACAGCCCTTTGGGCGAAATCTGGTTGCTGACGGATAGCGACGGGGCGTTGCGCGTCGTCGAATTTGCCAGCCACGCAGACCGCCTCACCCGCCTCGCCGACCAGCAATATGGGCGCGGCAAATGGGCAATCGAGGATGCGGGGCTGGAAAGCGCGGCGAAACGCGCCCTTGTCGCCTATTTCGCGGGCGCAACCGATGCCTTGGATGGCTTGCCCGTCGCCACCGGCGGAACCGAATTTCAACGCAGCGTCTGGGCAGCATTGCGCGCGATCCCGACCGGTGAAACAATCAGCTACGGCGAACTCGCCCGCCGCATCGGCAATCCAAAAGCGGTGCGCGCCGTCGGCCTCGCCAATGGTGCGAACCCGATTGGCATCGTTGTCCCGTGCCATCGCGTCATCGCCAGCAACGGCGGTTTGGGCGGCTATGGCGGCGGCGTGGAACGCAAGGCTTGGCTGCTGAAACACGAGGGTGCAGCGGCGTAAGCGTCTGCCGCACGGTCACTTTGGTTCGGTCGATGGGGCTCTTAAACGGCATCGCACTTGCCGTTTTGGAGCTTTTTGGCTTTCGCCCTCCGCGAAAATGAATTAAGCCCACGACAACCAAAATAGAAATCACGGGTTTGCAGCCTTATTCGAAGGGTCTATGGCGAAAACTGGTCCGCCAAAGCCCCCCTGTCACCACCGGTAACCGACCGATGTTATAAGAGATGCAGCGTACGCCCTTTATGTCACACGAAAACCGCATCCCGCCCGGCCCAGCCCCACTTCGCGTCATCATGGGCAAGTTTAAGCACAGCTTTCTCGCTGTGGCGGGGCTTAGCGTTGTGCTCAATGTGTTGGCGCTGACCAGTTCGATTTACTTAATGTTGGTGTATGACAATGTGTTGTCCAGCAACAGCACCGCGACCTTGTACAGCCTGTTTGCCATTGCCGCATTTTTGTTCGCGTTCGTGCTGGTTTTTGAAGTCATGCGCGGCAGCATTTTGGCGCTTGTGGGGCAAAGCATGGACGGCCAGATTGCCGACATTGTGCAACGCGGCGAAATAACATCCGCTGTGCGCCGCAACACCGATCCGGAATCGCGCGCGCCTTTGCAACAACTGGACCGCATCCGATCATTTCTGGCCAGCACCGGCCCAGCGGCAATCATAGATTTGCCGTGGGTTTTGTTTTTCCTTGTTATCTTATGGGTCCTGCACCCCTGGCTGGGCATCACCACGCTGGCGGGGTCTATCGTGCTGGGCTTTATTGCATGGATGAATGAACGCCGCACCCGGGAAAAGGTGATGGAGGTCGGGCAACAGGCGCGTGTGCGTGGTATGCTTTCCGAACGTCTGCGCCGCAATGCAGAGACGATCACCGGCCTTGGCATTGCCGCCCGTATGAACCGCGTGGTTGAGGCGCAACACAAAAAATATGTCGGCGCGGAGGCGGACCTTGCGCGGCAAAGTGGCTTTTTCACTGGCCTGTCCAAGGTTCTGCGGGTGTTTGTGCAATCGGCGGTGCTAACCGTCGGCGCGATCATCGTTATCAACGGTGAAGCCACCGGCGGCATCATTTTTGCCTCATCCATCCTCGCGGGCCGCGCGCTTGCGCCAGTGGATCAGGCGATTGCCAACTGGCGGCGTTTTATTGAAGCGCGCGCGGCATGGGGCTGGCTCAACGAATTGCTGCGCAATGAGGCTATGCGTGAGGAGGCAGAACCGCTGCCGCTCGACCCGCCGGCGCGCGATTTGACTGTGGAGCGGTTGGCGCTGGTGCCCCCCGGGACGCAGCGTATCGCGCTTGCCGACGCCAATTTCACCATCCGCGCGGGCGAGGCTTTGGCGGTGATCGGGCCCAGCGGTTCCG
>JBGSOJ010000343.1:0-6204 GCA_041739175.1 Sphingomonadaceae bacterium | reverse complement strand
GCAAACGGGCCTCAACCTGCGCTTCATTGCTGGCAATCATGAGGAAGTGATGTTGGATGCGTTGGAGACTCCCACCGCTGAACTCACACGCTTTTTCTACCGTATCGGTGGCCGTGAAACGTTAGTGAGCTATGGCATTTCAGAAGAAGAAATGGACGCACTCGACTACGACCAACTGGCGCAGCGGATGGTTGAAGTCGTCCCGCCTGAACATATCGAATTCCTGCGCAGCATGGAAAGCTGTGTCGTTGTCGGTGACTATGCCTTTGTCCATGCTGGCATCAGCCCGCATATCCCTTTGGCACAACAACAGCTAAAGGCGCTGCGTTGGATTCGTGAGGATTTCCTAAATTTCGACGGGCCGTTGGAAAAGACCATCGTTTATGGTCACACCATAACCGACAATGTCGACTTTGGCCCTTATCGCATAGGTTTGGACACCGGCGCGTACAAATCGGGTAAGCTCACCGCCATGGGCCTTGAAGGCACCGCCCGCTGGTTTTTGGATACCGCGCAAAGCATGGCGGCCTAAAACGGCGACAGGTATCTTGATTGACCGGACTGCATCAGCATCCGGCCACTTATCCCCCGATAACGCCGCGCACGGCGTCCAAAGCCGCATCCGCTTTGTCGCCTTCAGGTCCGCCGCCCTGCGCCATGTCGGCGCGGCCGCCACCGCCTTTTCCGCCCAATGCCTCAACCCCGGCACGCACCAAAGCAACGGCATCGTAACGCGTGGTCAAATCGTCGGTAACCGCCGCCGCAATCGCGCCACGGCCATCATTAACAGCCACCAAGACCGCAATACCGCTGCCCAATTTGGCTTTCATGTCGTCCAAAACGCTGCGCAATGCCTTCGGATCGACTCCGTGCAGCACCTGGCCCATAAATGATACTTCACCGATGATCTCAATTGCATCGCCGCCTGACGCACCGCCGCCGCCCAACGCAAGCGCCTTTTTGGCATCAGCCAACTCGCGCTCAAGCCGCTTACGATCGTCGCTTAATTGAGCCACACGGGCAGGCACATCGTCTGGTCCAGTTTTCAGCATGGCTGCCAAAGACTTTACCATGGCATCACGCGCGTTCAAAAATTGACGCGCGCCTTCACCCGTTAGCGCTTCAATCCGCCGCACGCCGCTGGAAACGGCGCCTTCCGAAACGATTTTGAACACGCCGATGTCGCCCAATGCGCGCACGTGCGTGCCGCCGCACAGTTCGACCGAATAGTGATGCGTACCCTTTCCGCCCATCGAAAGAACGCGAACCTCGTCACCATATTTTTCACCAAACAAGGCCATGGCACCCGCAGCAATAGCATCGTCGGGCGACATGAGTCGCGTCGAAACCTCGGCGTTGCCGCGGATCTCGGCGTTCACTTCCCCTTCGATCGCGGCTATATCGTCCTCTGTCAGCGGCGCGGGTTGCGCAAAATCGAAACGCAGCCGGTCGGCGGCGACCAAGCTGCCCTTCTGCGTGACATGCGCCCCCATGCGTTTGCGCAGTGCGGCATGCAACAGGTGCGTTGCACTATGGTTGGCGCGAATGGCGTCGCGCCGCGCCGTATCGATGGCCAGCGGCACCGCGTCGCCTTTGCGAATGAGGCCTGCTTCGACAACACCCTTGTGAACATGCAATCGGCCCAAAGGTTTGGCGGTATCGGACACCGCGACATGCAATTTTTGGCCGTCCCCTATCGTCCCCGAATCGCCTGCTTGCCCGCCGGATTCGCCATAAAAGGGAGTCTGGTTGGTAATGATTTCAACCACGTCACCCGCCTGTGCGGTGTCCACCTCAACGCCATTGACCACAAGCGCGACGACGGTTGCCTCCCCCTCGCTGGCCGTGTAACCGGTGAACTCAGTCGCACCTTCGCGCTCGGCAATGTCAAACCACAATGCCTGTGTGCCGGTATCGCCTGACCCTTTCCAAGCAGCGCGGGCGGCGGCCTTTTGCTCGGCCATCGCGACATCAAAGCCTTCGCGGTCGACGGATATGCCATCGGCGCGCAGGGCGTCCTCGGTCAGATCATATGGAAATCCGAACGTATCATAAAGTTTGAACGCCGTGTTGCCGGGCAAGGTGTCGCCCTCACCCAATTCTGTCTTGGCCTCGTCCAGCAGTTTCAGACCATTGGCGAGCGTACGGCGGAATTGAATTTCCTCACGCTCCAACGTTTCTTGGATCAAGGGTTGCGCCCGCAGCAATTCGGGGTACGCGACGCCCATTTCGGCGGTGAGCGCGGGGACCAAACGGTGCATCAAGGGCTGGCTTGCCCCAAGCAAATGCGCGTGCCGCATCGCGCGCCGCATAATCCGGCGGAGCACATAACCGCGTCCCTCGTTTGAGGGCAATACGCCGTCGGCCAAAAGAAAACTGGTCGAGCGCAAATGGTCCGCAATTACACGGTGACTGGCCTTTTGATCGCCCTGCGCTTTCGTATCGGTAAGCTCTTCCGATGCCGCAATTAGAGCTTTGAAGGTGTCGGTATCATAGTTATCCGGCACCCCCTGCATCACTGCGGCAATGCGTTCCAGCCCCATGACGGTGTCAATCGAAGGGCGCGGCAAATCGCGGACGATTTCGTTCGCTTCTTGCTCATGCTGCATAAACACGAGGTTCCAGATTTCAACAAAGCGATCGCCGTCCTCTTGCGCCGAACCGGGCGGGCCGCCCCAAATATGGTCGCCGTGATCGTAAAAAATCTCACTGCACGGACCGCAGGGCCCGTTTTCGCCCATCGCCCAGAAGTTATCTTTTGTCGCAATGCGGATTATGCGGTCATCGGACAGGCCGGCAATTTTTTGCCACAAACGGTGCGCTTCCTCATCGGTATGATAGACGGTAACAGTCAGGCGTGATTGGTCGAGGCCCCATTCTTTGGTCAGCAATTCCCATGCGTGCGTAATTGCCTGTTCTTTAAAATAATCGCCAAAGCTGAAATTGCCGAGCATTTCAAAAAACGTGTGATGCCGCGCGGTATAGCCGACATTGTCAAGGTCATTGTGCTTCCCGCCCGCGCGGACACTTTTTTGGCTGCTGGTGGCGCGCGTATAGGCCCGGTTTTCAAGGCCAGTGAACACGTTCTTAAAAGGGACCATTCCCGCATTCACGAACATCAGCGTCGGGTCGTTATACGGCACCAGCGGCGCAGAAGGCACCACTTCGTGCGCACGTGCGCCAAAGAAGTCTAAAAAGGAGCGGCGGATATCATTTGTAGAAGTCATGGGTAGCGACTTAAGCGAGCCATTGCACAGTGACAAGGGGATAGATGCACGGGGAGCCCGGCATTTTCAAGGGTTAGGCGGTCCAAACGCGCCGCGCCCTTCGTTTTTGCACCTTGCCGCTTCAAATGGCGCAGTTAGGTGCAAAGGTCCCTTGTGGCGGCACCGCCACAGCCCAATGTTGTAGTGGTTTGGCCCGTCCCGGGGTGGCAAGGACGGGCCATGCTTCGGTGCGACAGGCAATCGGCCGAAGCAACTGGCCCAACGCCTTTGCCAGCGCGGGCCAATATCGCGATTTCTTTCATTAGACGGATGAACGAAGTGGCGCGCGTTACTTTGTCACGCCGCTTCGCTCCTGTTTATACCGCTTACGCGCTCACCAGTGCGGCGCGCGCAGGCGACATCATTCGTCCACAGCATCGTCGCTGTCGGGGCCAACCATCATTTCCTCGGCTACTTTATCGGTTTGCGCGCGAATGGCTGCCTCAATCCTGTTCAGGATTTCGGGATTCTCCCGCAGGAAGTTTTTTGAATTTTCACGCCCCTGCCCCACGCGGATGGAATCATAACTAAACCAAGCGCCTGCCTTTTCGACAATGCCGGCTTTTACCCCCAAATCGATGATTTCACCAATTTTGGAGATACCTTCGCCGTACATGATGTCAAATTCGACTTGCTTAAATGGCGGAGCCACCTTGTTCTTCACCACTTTGACGCGGGTCGCATTGCCGACGATCTCGTCGCGGTCCTTAATTTGCCCCGTGCGACGAATGTCCAAACGGACGCTGGCGTAGAATTTCAGGGCGTTACCGCCGGTGGTGGTTTCGGGATTGCCGTACATCACACCGATTTTCATCCGCAATTGGTTGATGAAGATCACCATGCACTTCGAACGGTTAATCGAACCGGTGAGTTTGCGGAGCGACTGGCTCATCAGTCGCGCCTGTAGGCCAACATGACTATCCCCCATCTCGCCCTCAATTTCCGCGCGCGGAACAAGCGCGGCAACCGAATCGATCACCAACACATCAATGGCATTTGACCGCACCAAAGTATCGACGATCTCAAGCGCCTGCTCACCGGTGTCGGGTTGCGAAACAATCAGATTGTCGATGTCGACGCCCAATTTTCTGGCGTAGACAGGATCGAGCGCGTGTTCGGCGTCAATAAATGCCGCCGTTCCGCCGCCCTTTTGCGCCTCAGCGATGACATGCAAGGCCAATGTAGTTTTGCCTGAGCTTTCAGGCCCGTAAATTTCAACAATACGCCCCTTGGGTAGGCCGCCAATGCCAAGCGCGATGTCGAGGCCCAAGGAACCCGTCGAAATCGATTCGACATTCATCGTCTCTTTGCTGCCAAGCCGCATGGCCGAGCCTTTGCCGAATGCGCGGTCGATTTGCGCCAATGCGGCTTCGAGTGCCTTTTCTCTATCCATATCGCGTGCCTGTCCGTTTTCTTTGATGAGCTTTAAATTCGCAGCCATTGTCTGTCCCCTTTTGCCAAATGAGTCTACCCCCTCAATGGGAGCGATCTGAGTGCAAAAGGGCCACCCCATTGCGTCTCATGGGCATGACGTACCAGCTTTGTTCTGTTGGAACAAGGGGGGAACGAAAGATTTTCCTTTATGCCTCCGGTCCCAATTCCGGGTCGAGATCGCGCGGTCGGATAAACCGTGTAAGCTGGGCTTTTCTGCGATCTAAGGCCCCCCAATCATCCACATCGCATTGCAAAACAGCAATCGACGCCGTGGGAAATTTTACAAAAACCGCGTCACGAAGCGCGGTATCACCCTCTTCCGGAAGCAAATCGAGAATCATATCCTCAAGCCCCGGATTATGCCCCACCAGCAAAACCGAATCGGAGCCTGCATCACACTCACGTAACACCTCCAACAAAGTCACCGACGACGCGAGATAGATGCGCCGATCCTCCTGCGCAACCAACTCGCGGCCATAGCCCAGCGCGGTGAGGGCCAGTGTTTCCAAAGTTCGCACCGCCGGACTGGTGAGGACAACATCAAAGCGCATGGATTCGCGGCGCATCGCCTCGCCCATCAGGCGCGCCGCTCGCTTGCCGCGCTCGTTCAAGGGACGGTCAAAATCGCGCTCCGTCGGATCGTTCCAGGACGATTTGGCGTGGCGGAGAAGCGTAAGTGTTTTCATGGAATGTTGTCCAATGGAGCCGACGGGTTGGCAAATGATTCGGTAATGTTTTGCCCTTTTTTTATGACCGCCGAAAGGCTGCTTGCGACATCGACGACGGCCTCGTCCAATGTGACGCGGCGGATCGGCGTCCCGGCGGGGAAAGCGGTCAGCAACCGGCTGGGCACGGCGGCGGACAATAAGACGAAGCGCCCCGTGTCACTGCCATGGCGGATGAGGCGGCCGAATGCCTGCGCCATGCGGCTTCGGATGATGAAGTCGTCATAGCCGTTCATGCCGGTGCCGCCGCGCGAATTCCCGCCATCTTCGCTGGGGAAAAGCGGTGCAAAAGCGACGCGGCGGGCCTTATGCAGAATCGTCGGCTTGGGCCATGGGACGCCCTCCATCACCACCAGCCTGAGCGAATCGCCGGGCACGTCCACCCCGTCGCGCAGGGCATCGGTGCCCAGCAGGCTGCTATGCGGATCATCGCGGAAAATATCGACGAGGGTTCCGGTGTCGATGGGGTCAATATGTTGTGCAAGGAGCGGCAACCCGTTGCGCGCCAAACGGTCGGCAATGCGGGCGTGGACGGCGCGGAGCCTTCGGATGGCGGTGAACAAGCCCAATACGCCGCCGCGTGACGCCTCTATCAATCGGCCATAGGCCGCCGCCAATGCCGCCATGTCGCCGCGCTTTATGTCAGTGACGATCAGCACTTCGGCCTGCCGCGCATAATCGAACGGGCTTTGCGCGAGGAAGTGGCGCACCCCGCCCTCCAAATGGTTCGCGCCGCTGCGCCAATCGGCCAAGGCCCAATCATCATGGTCCACGCCATG
>JBGSOJ010000325.1:0-7948 GCA_041739175.1 Sphingomonadaceae bacterium | reverse complement strand
GCGCAGCGATGCGGCGGCATGGGAGAGAGGAATGGCGGCATGATGGCTTTTAAACGCCTTAGCAAAATGGGCTGGCCGATGTTGATCGGGCTGTGCGCGTTGATGATCCATGTGCTCGGATTGTATGTTGCGCCGATGCGCACCGAATTGCGCACAACCGAACGCGAAATCCGCGACCGCAAGGCGCAGATTGCGTATCTTGAGGCGGAGCTCAGCGCGCGCGGGTCGCTTGACCGCCTGAACCTCTATAATGAAGTGCTGTACGGATATCAGGCACCGCGCCCTGATCAATATTTGCGCGGTGAGCAAGCGCTCGCCAGCCTTGGTGCTGGTGCGCCGGATGCACGGCCCGTAATGGCGTCGGTGGCCGCAGGTCCTGAAGGCGCTGCCCTAGCTGGCGCGATTGGTTCGGTGTCACAGCCTCTGCCCGATGTCGCGCCCGATCTGCCTGTCGCCGTGCCCCCCAAAAGCGGGCAGGCCGCAGCTCCATCCTCCCGCGCTGAGGCGGAGATGCGCCGGACGGAGCGTATGGCGTCCATCGATCGGCAGCTTTTGTCGGATGAAACATTGAACAGCATCACGGTTGAGGATGCAAAAGGGGACGGCGAATGAGGCAGTTGATGCAGGCGCCGCAATCGATGCGCCACAATGAACGCGCGCAACGCATCGCCGCTGTTGCGCACAAACGCTTGCTCGGCGTCGCCGTCGTGTTTCTGTTCTGCGTCCTTGTGATTATTGGCCGGTTGGCGAGCTTTGCTTTACTGGGCGAGGCGCAGGCGTTTCAGGGATCGGCATCGGAATATGTCCCCGCGCGCGCCGATCTGGTCGACCGCAATAATGTGCCACTGGCGCGCACTATTCCGGCCTATTCTGTCTGGATTCGCCCCGACAAGATTATCGGCGATCCGGTACAGCTTGCCAACGATATGCACGCCATTTTTCCTGACCTGAGCGTGGAAGCGATCCATGCCAAATTGACCGCCGATCGTGGCAGTTATCTCAAACGGCGCATCCTACCGGAAGAAGCCAAAAGCCTGCATTATCTGGGTGAGCCAGGGATCGAATATCCCCAAGAGCCCGAAAGACTGTATCCCGAAGGACGCATGGCGGCGCATGTTCTTGGCTTTTCCGCGCAGGATGGCGACGGACAAATGGGCATGGAGAAAAAGCTGAATGCCCGGCTGAAAGATCCCGATTTGCGATCGACGCCCGTGGCCCTATCGCTGGATGCCCGCGTGCAGGCGGCGTTGGAGTTTGAGTTGCAACAGGGCATGGACCTGACCGCGGCCAAGGGCGGGTCGGGCGTTATCCTTGATGTGCAAACGGGTGAAGTGATGGCAATGGCCACATTGCCCGCCTTTAACCCGAACAAAGTTACCGCTGCTGACATTGCTATACAATCCAATGGTGTCACCAACAGCGTGTTTGAACTTGGTTCGACGTTTAAACCGATTACCATTGCCGCCGCGCTTGACGCGGGGACGGTACGCAATCTGGCGCTGCGCTATGATGCGACCAAGCCGATCGAGCGCGATGGCTTCAAAATTCGCGATTCCCACCCGTCTGGACGGTGGCTCAATGTGCCCGAGGCATTGGTGCATTCGTCAAACATCGTGACGGCGCAAATTGCGGACAATTTGGGCAAAGTCAAATTGCAGGCAACAATGCGCGCGCTTGATTTTGACAAGCGCCCCGCGATTGAATTGGAAGAACGCGGCATGGTGCTATGGCCCAAAAGCTGGGGCAGCGTCACGAACATGACCGTCGGTTTTGGTCACGGCATTGCGGTCACCCCGTTGCATTTGGCAAGCGCGTATTCGGCGTTGGTCAACGGCGGTATCTATCGCCCCGCAACAATGCTGAAAGTACAACCAGGCAAGGCAAACGAGGGCCGCCGCGTCTTTACCGCCGCCACCAGCGCACGAATGCGGCAATTGCTGCGCATGATTGTTGTGGATGGCACGGGGAAAAGAGCGGACGCTCCCGGCTTCCGCGTTGGCGGCAAAACGGGATCGGCGGAAAAGCCGCATCAAGGTGGCTATGCCCGCAATTCGATTGTGTCCACCTTTGCTGCTGCGTTTCCGATGGACAATCCGCGTTATGTCATTCTGGTGATGCTGGATGAGCCGAAGGGGACCGAGGCGTCCAGTTTCCAACGCACCGCCGGGTATACCAGCGCGCCCGTGATTGCGCGGCTTGTCCCGCGCATCGGGCCAATGCTAGGCGTATACCCCGATGCCAAGCGCGATGTTGATGTCTCCGAACTCACCCCGCTGCTGTGGAAGCCAAAGGGAGGTCGTTAATGCGCGTTGCGGATTTGGAAGCCACAGTCACCGGCGAATATGGCGATCGGATTGTAACGGGCTTTGCCATCGACAATCGTAAAGTCGCGCCCGGCACGATTTTTGGCGCGTTTCAAGGCAGCCGATTCAATGGTGAGGACTTTATTGAGGACGCCATTGCAGCCGGTGCGGCGGCGATCGTTGCACGGCCGGGATTGACCTTCGAAGGCGCGGCCTATCTGCCCGCCGACAATCCGCGCCAGTATTTCGCGCACATTGCGGCCAAGTTTTTTGCGCCGTTTCCGCGTATGATTGCGGCGGTGACGGGTACCAATGGCAAGACATCCTGCGTCGAACTCACACGCCAACTGTGGCGCATGGGCGGGGAGAAAGCGGCGTCGATCGGAACCTTGGGCGTCACGACCAGCGATGAGCAAGTCAGCACAGGACTCACCACGCCGGATGTTGCCACATTCCTATCCAATGTCAGCGGACTCGCCCGTGAAGGCGTAACGCATTTGGCCTTTGAGGCGTCAAGCCACGGTCTCGATCAATATCGCAGCGAGGGCGTGCCGGTGTCGTTGGCGGCATTCACCAACTTGAGCCGCGATCATTTGGACTATCATGGCGATATGGACAGCTATTTCGCCGCGAAATTGCGCTTGTTTGACGAAGTGTTGCGCGATGATGGCGCGGCGGTCATCTGGGCCGACGATGGCGAACACAGCGCGCGGGTGATCGCTCAAGCCATGGCGCGAGGAATAAAAATCCTGACCGTGGGCGAGGCGGGTGAAACACTGAAACTGAAGAGCCGGACGCCAACGCAATTGGGTCAGGTGTTGATGGTCAAGGTGGACGGGGTAACGCACCGCATCAACTTGCCCTTGATTGGCGCATATCAGGCGGCGAATGCTTTAGTTTCTGCGGCACTCGTTCATGCCAGCGGACACGATATCGCCACGGTGCTTGCCAATCTGGCCCGCGTGCAACCCGTGCGTGGGCGGCTTGAGCGGGCGGCGATTAGCAAATCGGGCGCGCCGATTTATGTCGATTATGCGCATACCCCCGATGCTTTGGTTGCGGCTTGTGAAGCGTTGCGGCCGCATACCAAGGGGCGGTTGATCTGCGTCTTTGGCGCAGGCGGTGACCGCGACGCGGGTAAGCGGCCTGATATGGGCAGAGTGGTCGAGGCGCACGCCGATGTGGGGATCGTCACCGACGACAACCCGCGCGGCGAGGATCCGGCGCTTATTCGTGCCGCTGTGCTTGCCGGGATGCAATCCGGCATCGAGGTCACCGACCGCCGCGCCGCAATTGCCCATGCGGTTGCTCTGGCGGAGGCCGAGGACATTATCCTAATCGCGGGCAAAGGCCACGAGCAGGGGCAAATTATCGGTGACCGCGTGTTGCCCTTTGACGATGTAACTGTGGCGCGGGAGTGTGCAGCATGAGTGAAATGCAGGTGATAACGCGCCCATTGTGGACCGCCGATGAAGTCGCAACCGCCTGCGATGGCGTGGCATCGGATGATTTCAATATCTCCGGCGTTGCCTTCGACTCGCGCGAAGTCGGCCCCGGCGATTTGTTTGTTGCCCTGAAAGGGGAGCAATCCGACGGTCACCGCTTCGCCGCACAGGCGCTGGCCAGCGGCGCATCGGGCGTGCTGGCATCGGAAGCAATCGACGGGCCGCATATTCGTGTGGCCGATACCACTGACGCTTTGAATGCTCTGGCTGTTGCGGCGCGCGCGCGGATGGAGGGTATCGTGATTGGCGTGACGGGCAGCGCGGGGAAAACAGGCACCAAGGAGGCGCTGTTCGCCGCGCTTAACCGCTGCTCTCTGGGAAAAGCGCATCGCTCGCTCAAAAGCTACAACAACCATGTCGGTGTGCCGTTGAGTTTGACGCGGATGGCGGCGGGAACACAATTTGGCGTGTTTGAAATGGGAATGAACCATGCGGGTGAATTGTCGCAATTAACCCGCCTCGTTCGTCCGCATATCGTCATCATCACCACCATTGCCCCCGCGCACGCCGGCTTCTTCAACTCGGTGGAGGCTATTGCCGATGCGAAGGGCGAGATTTGTGAGGGGTTGGAACCCGGCGGCGTCGCCATTTTGCCCTTCGATTCGCCGCACTACGCCCGCCTGCGCGCGAAGGCGGAACAGCATACGGATCAGATTATCAGCTTTGGTTTTGGCGACGGCGCGGATGTCCGCGCGCTGGATCATATCCGTGCGCCTGGCGGCGGGTCGTTGGTGACGGCGCAAGTTGGCGACCGCAAGCTGGTTTACACGCTCGCCGAGACGGGCCTTCACTGGGTAAGCAATTCGCTTGCCGTGCTGGCGGCGACTCATGCCGCGCATGGGGATTTGGCGTCTGCGGGCCTTGCGCTGGCGGAATTGGAAGGCATGGCGGGGCGCGGCAAGCGGCACCGAATTGCCACAGATGATGGCGGCAAGGCGCTGCTTATCGACGAAAGCTATAATGCCAATCCGGCCAGCATGGCGGCCACAATCGGCGAGTTGGGCAAAGAACCCGCGCGGCGGCGGCTCGTTGTTTTGGGGGCAATGAAAGAATTGGGCGCTACCTCCGATGGGTATCACATTGGCCTCGCTGAACCCATGGCACGGGCGAAAGTTGACTATGCCGTAACCGTCGGTGATGAAATTCGAATTTTGGCCGAAAAACTTACCGAAGGCCTTGAGGGACCCGGCGATTTCGCGCATGGCGGCAGCGTGGAGGAAGCCATCGCGCTTATTCGTGCACAACTGCGCGATGGCGATGCCTTGTTGGTGAAGGGGTCGAACGGCGTGGGTCTGTCCAAATTGGTTGCTGCCTTGGTTGGGGAGCGTGCATAATGCTCTATGCTTTGGCTGAATTTATGGGGTTTGAGGGCGGGTTTAACCTGTTCCGCTATTTAAGTTTCCGCACCGGTGGCGCGGTTGCGACGGCGTTGTTGCTGGGCATGATTTTCGGGCAGAAATTCATTCTGGAAATGCGGATGCGGCAAGGGAAGGGGCAACCCATTCGCCTCGACGGCCCGCAGACGCATTTGGTGAAGGTCGGCACGCCCACGATGGGCGGCTTGCTTATTTTGGCGGCGATGACCGTTTCCTTGATGCTTTGGATGCGGTTCGACAATGTCTATGTCTGGTCGTGTTTTTTGGTCACCATTGGCTTTGGCGCGATTGGTTTCATGGATGACTATGACAAAGTGACCAAGGCCAGCCATAAGGGCGTGTCCGGCAAAGTGCGGTTGGCGTTCGAATTTCTGATCGCGGGCGGCGCGGCATGGCTGATTTTGGCGAACAATGGCACGCAATTGTTCCTCCCATTCGTCATGGGCCCGGTCGCGGATTTGGGCTTGTTCATGATTGTCGTGGCCGCTGTGGTCATGGTGGGGTCGGGCAACGCCGTGAACTTGACCGATGGCCTTGATGGATTGGCAACGATGCCCGTCGTCATTGCAACCGGCACGTTTCTGCTAATCGCGTATCTGGCAGGTAACGCGATTTATGCCGGATATTTGGGCATTCAGCATGTGCCGGGCGCGGGTGAACTTGCGGTTTTTTGCGGCGCGATCATCGGCGCATGTATAGCATTCTTGTGGTTTAATGCTCCGCCTGCCGCGATTTTTATGGGCGACACTGGATCGCTGGCTTTGGGCGGTGCGTTGGGCAGCATCGCCGTATCGGTCCATCATGAGGTGGTGCTGGCTATTGTCGGCGGGTTGTTTGTTATCGAGGCGCTCAGCGTTATCATTCAGGTGTTCTATTTCAAACGCACTGGAAAGCGGGTGTTCCGCATGGCACCAATCCATCACCATTTTGAGCAAAAGGGCTGGCACGAAGTGACCGTGGTTATTCGGTTCTGGATTGTCGCGCTTATCCTTGCGCTTATTGGTTTGTCCACGTTGAAGCTGCGTTGATTACCTCCCCCGCCTTTGCCGGCCGACGCTATGCCGTTTTGGGCCTTGCACGATCGGGGCTCGCCACGGTCGATAGTCTGGCGGCGAGTGGCGCGGAAATCCTTGCCTGGGACAGCAGTGAGGATGCGCGCAATGCCGTGCGCGGCAAAGCGGAGGTGGCCGACATCATGGCGGCCGACCTTCGCGGCTATGATGGCATTGTCGTGTCGCCGGGCGTGCCGCTCAACACGCATCCCATTGCCGCGAAGGCGCGGGAAAGCGGCGTGCCGATTATTGGCGATATTGAACTTTTTGCACAGGCGCGCGCCGCGTTGCCACCGCACCGCGTGGTGGCGATTACCGGCACCAACGGCAAAAGCACGACGACCGCGCTGGTCGATCATATCATCCGATCCTCCTGCCTGCCCGCACGGATGGGCGGCAATATCGGCCTGCCGATTTTAAGCCAGCAGCCATTGGTTGCGGGCGGGGTGTATGTGCTGGAACTGTCCAGCTACCAGATCGATCTGACGCATAGCCTTGACGCCGATGTGGCGGCGCTCATCAACATTACGCCCGATCACCTCAACCGGTACGATGGTTTTGCTGCTTACGCAGCGTCAAAGTCTCGATTGATGGCGATGCAGGCGCCGCATCATCATGCGATTTTCGGCAATGGCGATGCGGAGACGCGGACATTTTATGAGGCGGCCTTATCCAGCCATGCCGACGGGTTTGTCCTGTCCGCCGATTTCAATGTCGAGGGACAGGCCGATTGGCCCAATCTGCAAGGCCCGCACAACATGCAAAATGTCGCGGTGGCGGTGCGGATTGCTGAGGCGCTTGGCCTGAGGGAAACGCAATGGCGCCCTGCGCTGAAAAGTTTCAAGGGGCTGGAGCACCGAATGGAGCGCGTCGCCGAAGTCGGCGGCGTATTGTACGTTAATGATAGCAAAGCGACCAACCCCGCTTCCACGGCACCAGCTTTGGCGGCGTATCCCCGTATCCACTGGATTTGCGGCGGCGTGGCCAAGACCGATACGCTCGATGAATGCGCGCCCAATTTCGGCCATGTCGTGGCAGCTTACACCATAGGTGAGGCCGGGCCTTTGTTTCGGCAATTGCTTGCCCCGCACATGCCAGTGACCAATTGCGAAATGCTGTTCGAGGCTGTTCGCGAAGCAAGCGAGGCGGCGCAGCCTGGCGACGTTGTCCTGCTTTCGCCCGCGTGCGCCTCATTCGACCAGTTCAAGGATTTCGAAGCACGCGGCGAATGTTTCCGCGCCTCGGTTGATGCTGCGATCGCGCGCGCGAAGGGGGAGAGGCCATGAACGACGATCATAACGCACCCTTGCCCGTGGGCCGCACGCTCGCGGTTACCGCCGATGCCATTGGGCGCGGTGTCGCGCATGTTGGGCAACGGTTGGACGACAGCGTCGGGCGTGGCAACCGGTCGCTTATCTCGCGCTGGTTCTGGGAATTGGATCGCGTTCTGCTTGTGCTGATTATTGCGCTTATTGCCATGGGTTTGCTTGCGGTTGCGGCGGCATCGCCCGCCTCGGCGGAGCGGCTGTCCACCGAAAAAGAGGTCCTGGACCCGTTGTATTTCCTGTGGCGGCAATTGGCGTTTTTGGCATTGGGCGTGCCGGTGATGCTGCTCATTTCCATGCTGCCGCCAGAGCCTGCGCGGCGAGTGGCGATTTTCGGCTCTATCGGTTGCCTGTTCGTTATGCTATTGTTGCCGATCATTGGTACAG
>JBGSOJ010000321.1:0-3723 GCA_041739175.1 Sphingomonadaceae bacterium | reverse complement strand
CGAGCTTGACTTCGGGCAATCCGCACTGCGCCGATGGCACGGCAATGCGGTAATGGCAGGACAAAGCGACCTCCAACCCGCCGCCCAGCGCGGTGCCGTGGATTGCGGCGACCAACGGCTTGGGTGAGGCCTCCATCCGGTCGCACAAGACGGGCAGGACGGGGTCCACCGGCACTTTGCCAAATTCGGTAATATCCGCGCCCGCAAAGAACGTCCGCCCGTCGCAACGTATGACAATCGCCTTCACCGCGTCATCGGCCAACGCCTCGGTCAGCGCAGCGTCGATGCCCGTGCGCACATCGGCGCCCAGCGCGTTGACCGGCGGGCTGTTCGATATGATGACAAACACATCGTCATGGCGTTCGGTGGTAATGACGGACATTCGGCTCTCCTAAAAACTTGGCGTACAGCGATTGATAAGGGTTTAGGACACATCGCCGCATTTCGCCATACCCAAAGTTCAAAAAGGGGGATATTTGCGGGCGCATCGATCGCATAATGGGCCATAAACGGGCGCGAATCGGAATTTCCGTAACGGCGGCACGTGGCAGGGGGAAGCAAACCGGAATTGCTATCCGCCCTTGCGCCGATTGCACCGCATTTTCGCGCGGTTTTCCCGACGTTTCACGCATTCGAAAATAGAGTAGGGCTTTGCCGCTACGACATGCTGGATTTTTCGAAAACGCGCCCTTATCATCATGCGATAACACGACAGACTTGGGAACGGATGCCAAACATGGCCGAACAAGAAACCATAAGGTTCGAAAAAAAGCGCGACGATATTATTCAGGCCGCGACGAGCTTGCTCAATGACAATGGCGTCAAGGGCATGACCTATATCGAAATCGCCGCCAAGGTCGGGCTGAACACCACCAGCGTGACCTATTATTTCCGGCGCAAGGAACAGCTTGCGATTGCCGTTTATGAGGCAACGCTTGACCGGTTGGAGGCGATGGCGGAGGAGGCTTTGGCCCAATCCACGCCGGAGGCGCGGGTGCGGCATTGGATTAACGCGCACATCGATGAACGGCTGGCGATTCGCGAGGGGCGGGTGGGGCGCGTCGCCGTGCTTTCCGAAATCCGCACATTGGCGGAGGAGGCGCAGGCGCCGTTGCTCGACCGCTATCGCGGCATCTTTAACCGCGTGCGCGAGTTTTTTGCCGCTGGCGACGGTCCGCGCGCCCATGCACTAAACACCGCGCGGGCGTTGATTTTGGTGGAGGCGGTCTATTGGCTGCCCGCGTGGACGCCGCGTTATTCACACCATGATTTCCCGCGATTAAAGGAACGTATGTTCGCTTTGTTTGCGCAAGGATTGGCAAAGGATGGTGCGGCGTGGGGGCCGGTGCCGCTGCCCGACCGCGAAAGCTGGCGCACCAATGATGCGGCATTGTCGGCGGGCGATGATTTCCTGCGCGTGGCGACGCGGCTGATTAACGATCGCGGCTATCGCGGCGCGTCGGTGAACCGGATTGCGGCGGAACTGAATGTGACCAAGGGCAGTTTCTACCACCATCACGATGCCAAAGACGATTTGGTGCAGGCGTGTTTTGAGCGCAGTTACAACCGCGTCGCCGCCGCGCAACTTTCCGCCACCGCGATGCCGGGCGATTATTGGACACGGCTAAGCAGTTTGATGGCCGAGCTTGCCGATTTGCAGTTTTTCGATCCGATGCCCTTGCTGCGCACCACCGCGTTACATGCGATTCCCGGTGATGAGCGGGTGAGCATTGTCGACCGTTCCAACCGGCTGGCGAAACGCTTTGCCGGCATGGTCATCGACGGGATTAGCGAGGGCAGCGTGCGCGCGATTGATCCCCTGATCGCCAGCCAGATTATGATGTCAACCATCAATCCCGCAAATGAAATGGGCAATTGGTCACGCCGGTTCAGCGATCCCAAGGATGCGGTGGCGACCTATTGCTGGACATTATGCTACGGCCTGTTCGCCGACCCGCCGAATGTGGGGGAGCCGTTATAGGGTCTATTTACACACCAAATCCTTCGCCATCCGCCGCAATTCCTCGCCAATATCCTCCCGCTCCAAGGCGAGGGCGAAATTGGCGTAGGCAAAGCCGAGGTTCGACCCGCAATCGAACCGGCGGCCATCAAAAGTGCGCGCATGAAAGGCCTGCTTGCCAATCAATTGCGCCATGGCGTCGGTCAATTGAATCTCTCCGCCTGCGCCCTTTTGCTGGTGGGAGAGGATTTCCATAACCTCGGGCTGCAAAATATAGCGCCCCGAAATGGCGAGATTCGATGGTGCGTCGGCGGGGGCGGGTTTTTCGACCATCGCGGTGACTTCGGTCAGCCTGCCGTCCTGTTTACCCGGTGAGATAATGCCATAGCTGCCGGTTTTTTGCTTATCGACTTCGATCACGCTGACCATATTGCCGCCGGTTTCGTGATAGGCATCGACCATTTGCTTCAGGCAACCGGGCTTTCCCCACATGAATTCATCGGGCAGCAGGACGGCAAAGGGCTCATTGCCGACCACCGCCCGCGCGCACCAGACGGCGTGGCCAAGACCCATGGGCACTTGTTGCCGCAAGAACACCGCATGGCCAGGCTCCAGCCGCGACCCTTTGAGCGCAGACAAATCCTTGCCGCGCTCGATTTGCAGCGTTTCGAGTTCAAACGCATGGTCGAAATGGTTTTCAATCGCATCCTTGCCGCGTCCAGTGACGAAGATCATATGCTCGATCCCCGCTTCGCGCGCCTCATCGACGGCATATTGGATCAGCGGTTTGTCAACGACGGGCAGCAATTCCTTCGGCACCGCCTTTGTCGCGGGCAGGAAACGCGAGCCTAGGCCAGCGACGGGAAAAACGGCTTTGCGAATGGGTTGCATATGGGCAGGTCCGGTGCAGTTTAGGGAACGTTGGATGCTCCCTTATCGCATTAGTGTAAGCATATTGCAAAGATGCGCCGAACCTTGCCCCTATTCGCTAAATTGCAGGCGGGCGAGCCGCGCATAGAGGCCGTCCTGTGCCAAGAGGCTGTCGTGCGTGCCGGTTTCGACAATCTGCCCTTGATCCATCACCACAATCCGGTCGGCGTTGCGCACCGTCGCGAGGCGGTGGGCGATCACCAGCGACGTCCGCCCCTGCATCAAGCGGTCGAGAGCGTCCTGAATCAACCGCTCGCTTTCGGCATCCAGTGCGCTGGTCGCTTCATCGAGGAGCAGAATCGGCGCATCGCGGAGCAACGCACGGGCAATGGCTATGCGCTGGCGTTGCCCGCCGGACAAGCGCGCGCCACCCTCGCCCAAATCGGTGTCGAGGCCGTCGGGAAACTCGCGCAAGAACCCTTCGGCATTGGCAAGCCGCGCGGCCTCCCAAATTTGCGCATCGGTGGCGTCCCACCGGCCATAGCGCAAATTATCGCGCGCGCTGGCGGCGAATAAGGTCGTTTCCTGCGGCACATAGGCCATGCGGGTGCGGAGCGCCTTTGGGTCCGCCGAGGGCAGGACAATGCCGTCAACGCGCACTTGGCCGCTTTCGGGGTCATAAAAGCGTTGGATCAATTGGAACAAGGTCGATTTGCCCGCGCCCGATGGGCCGACCACCGCGACTGCCTCGCCCGGCTCAATCCGCAAGGTGAAGTTATCCAGCGCCTTATGCTCCAACCGAGTCGGATAGCGGAAAGTGACACCATCAAATGCAATCTGCCCGCGCGCCGGCGTCGGAAACTCAAGTGGACGGGCAGGGGCGGCAATCGCTG
>JBGSOJ010000230.1:0-4510 GCA_041739175.1 Sphingomonadaceae bacterium | reverse complement strand
CGATCTGCGATGTTCGCGCGGGTAGAACGCCCCCGCGACTGACGCACGTTGTTGGTTTAGGGGCGTTGGTTTAGGGGCGTTGGCTTAGGGCGTTGGTTTAGGGTGACCGGTTTAGCGGCGTCGGGGTTGACGTTATTGCTCCAATTCCCAGACGAACGGCCCCTGAAAATACGCCTCCACCGCCGCGCCATTGGCGTCGCGCGCGGCCTCAAATCTGGCGGTGTCGATAACTTTCACGCAGGTCGCATCGTCCAAAATCATATGGCCGCTGCTTTGCACTATCTCGCACGATTTGGCGCGGCCATCTGTGCCGATTAGCGCGCGGAACACCACCCGCCCCTCCAGCCCCAGCCGCCGTGCCTCCGCCGGATACTCGGAATCGCGATCCCGCTGCGCCATCGCGGGCGCAGACATTAGGCTCAGCGCCAGCATTAGGGGCAAATAACGGCAAATGGCGTTCATAGCCAACTGATAACCGTGTCTTTTGTGTCACGCAAGCGCGTTTGCATGGCCTGTCTTGCGCTATGTCAAGAAACTGTTTGCGCAAGGTCAATGATGCACCCCGGTGCGCGGCGTAGCGGTTGGGTGGATGGAGAGGCGCGAACCTGCTTCATCCACAAAGACGGCATAGCGGCCCGGGTCCCCAAATGGCCCCGGCGCGCGCTATCCGCCCCATTACCCGCATTGCAAGGGAGAAAACACAATGCACAAAATTACCCATAAAGGCGTTTTCGGCGCCGCTCTGTTCGGTGCGGCGATGATCGCCCTCCCCACCCCCGCATTGGCGCAAGAGGCCGGTGATTTTCAATTCAAGGTGCTTGGCACCGGCGTCCTGCCCAATGGGGAGATTGAGGAAGTCGTCTCGACCACCTTGGCGCTGCCCGCCGGAACGCAGGCGAAGGCCAACGACAATTATGTGCCCACCGTGGCGATTGAATATTTCTTCTCGCCCAATTTCTCGGTGGAGACGATTGCCGGTGTGACGCAGCATGATGTCGATGGCGCAGGCGGCCTGCCCGCCACCGCCGAATTGGTGTCCGATGCCAAAATTGTCCCCGCGACGCTGACTTTTAAGGCGCACGCAAACTTGGGTCCGGTCAAACCCTATATCGGGGTTGGTCCTTCGCTCTATCTGTTCATTGATGAGCAGCCCGGCGCGGCGATGGTTGGCTTTGGCGCAACCAACCTGAAGATTTCCAACACCGTCGGCGTGGCGTTTCAGGCGGGGGCCGATGTGCCGCTGACCAAGTCAATTTTCTTCTCGGTCGATGCCAAGCAATATATCCTGCGCCCCACGGCGACCTGGACCAATGCCGCCGATGCGACAATTTTGGAAACCAAGCATAAGCTCGATCCATTGGTCGTCAGCGTTGGCCTGGGCCTGAAGTTCTAACGATACACAGCTTCGGCTGTGCGCAAGCATGGCCGGTTGAGGGGGAAGGGGTTGACCGCATGGTCGGCCCCTTTTCTTGTGTCAGCGGCGCCGCCGCACGCAAAAACGGCGCAGACTCATGCCGCGCCGCTGTGTTTCGCATGTTCGCCGGAATTTAGTGCGTTACATGGCCGGTCAATTCGTCCTTCAATCGCAATTTCTGTTTCTTGAGCATGGCGAGCTTAACATCATCGGGGGCCGGTCGCGCCTTTTCCTTGGCGATGCGAAATTCCAAATCGGCATGTTTGGTTTCGAGGGCGGTCAGATGTGCATTAGCCACAGCTATCTCCTTTGCAATTGAAATTAAGAAACAGAAACGGGTGTCTGGTAGAACGAATCACTCCTTTGTTGGCACCTGTCACAATATCATCACAAATGGGCGTGCCTGTCTCCCCCCTTTGTTGGTTAAGCGCCGTGTAGGGTTGATTTTGCGATAGCTTGCGCCGATGCCCCGCGCTATAAATGCGACGAGCACCAGGAGAGGTAACGCAATGAACGACGATGGCCTGATCCAACAATTGCAGGCCCTGCGCACCGAGCACCGCGACATGGACGAGGCAATCGCCGCTTTGCTGGACAAGCCAATCCCCGACCAATTGCAAATTGCCCGCCTGAAAAAGCGCAAATTGCTGCTGAAAGACAAAATCGCGGTGCTGGAGGATCAGTTGATTCCGGACATTATCGCGTAACGCGGCCCCCCAAAATGGGCCATTCCGCAAAAATCCATCCTTTTTTGCAACGGGGTGGCATTTTTGTTGCGAATCTGCTATAGGCCCCTCAACGGCGCGGATTCACGCGCCTTTTGCGAATGGCATGGCTCCGACTGAGGCGCTGTGCCCGTATAAAGAAAGCGTCATTATGCTGCGGTTCAATCGGCTATGCTATATGCCTGCGACACATTTCACTCTCCCGCGCCGCACCTGAACGCTTTTTCCCCAATACCAAAAACAGAAAGGGTCATATTATGGCAAGCACTGCCGCACTATTCGATGTTGGCGATTATGTCGTCTACCCAAAGCACGGCGTTGGCCGCGTGATTGAATTGCAAAAGGGCGAAATCGCCGGAATGCAATTGGAACTCTATGTCCTGCGCTTTGAAAAAGAACGCATGACCTTGCGCGTGCCCATGAACAAGGCCGAAAGCGTGGGGATGCGCAAATTGTCGAGCGACAAGACGCTGCGTGAGGCGATCGAAACGCTGAAAGGCAAGCCGCGCGTCAAACGCACGATGTGGTCGCGCCGCGCGCAGGAATATGAAGCGAAAATCAACTCCGGCGATCTGGTGTCGATTGCCGAGGTGACCCGCGATCTGTTCCGCCCCGATGACCAGCCCGAGCAAAGCTATTCGGAACGGCAAATCTTTGAGGCGGCGTCCAGCCGTCTGGCCCGCGAACTCGCCGCGATGGAAAAGACCGACGAGCCCGCAGCATTGAAAAAGATCCTCGAGATTTTGAACGAAGCCGCGCCGCAATATTACGATAAAGCGGAATAATCGGTTTCGCATCCACAACAAACGGCGGCAGGAGCGATTCTGCCGCCGTTTTTGCGTCTTGTATCACGCCGCTGCGCCGCCTATCTCCGTAACCGCAAGGGGGCAAACCTTGCACAGGAGGATGCCATGCGCATCAAATTCAACCGGAATATGCCCAAAGGCGCGACAATCGCGCTGGCTCTATCTGCCATCGCGGTCGCGCTGAGCGGATGCAATGTAGAAACAAAAACCGAAAAAAACGGCGGCGGGTTCGATATAACCTTCGGCTCCAATGATTTGGATAAGGGGGAGGCCATCACCGATGCCGACACCGCCTTGGCCAATTTCTCCGAATTGGTCGTGGCCGGTCCCGATAAAGTCATCGTGCAAAAGGGTGAGGTGGCCAGTATCCGTGCCGAGGGGGACGCCAAAACGGTCGCCGGATTGCGCTATATCCTGGACGGCGATGACTTGGTCGTCGGTCGGAAAAGCGGCACGCCGGGGCAAGCGGTCACCATCATCATTACCGTGCCCCGCCTGTCCGATGTGACACTGGCCGGATCAGGCGCGGTTGAGGTTGCGGAACTTAGCGGCGATTCTGTCGAATGGACGATCGCGGGCAAAGGCGATTTGGACATCGCCGCCGTCAACGCCAAGTCGATGGAGGGCACAATTGCCGGCTCCGGCAACGCCACGCTTACCGCCGGAACCGTGGATGAGGCCGAGGTAACAATTGCCGGCGCGGGCAATATTAAGGCGAAGGGCGTCACGGTGCGCACGGCGGAGGTCTCGATTGTCGGCTCCGGCAATATCGCGATGAATGTCACCGAAACCGCCGATGCCAACATCATCGGATCGGGCAATATCACGATAACGGGCGGCGCAAAATGCACGGTCAGCAAAACGGGTTCGGGCAAAATAACCTGCGACGCGTAAGCCAAGAAAGGGGCGGCGGGATTGCCCCGGCCGCCCTATTGTTATGCGCTTATTAAGCGGCTCAATCCAATTCCCACGCGCGCTCGCCGTGGCTGGTGATATCCAGCCCTTCGCGTTCGGCATCGACCGACACGCGCATGGGGATGACCATTGACACCGCAAAGCCGATAATCACGCTGACCACTATCGACCATAGGGCCACCGCGCCAACGCCGATCAATTGCGCGACGAATTGCGATCCCATGCCAAAGCCGTCGGCATAGCCGATACCGCCGAAATAGCTGTCCACGAACACCGCAAGCAGCAAGGAACCCAGCATCCCGCCAACGCCGTGCACCGCGAACACATCGAGCGAGTCGTCGATTTTCAATTTGAACTTCACCAGGCTGACCGCTGCGAAGCACACAATGCTGCCCAATGCGCCGATGATGAGCGCGCCGCCGGGGCTAACCGCGCCCGCGCCGGGGGTGATGGTGGCAAGGCCCGCAATTGCACCGGTGGCAAAGCCAATGGCCGTCGATTTGCCGACCTTCACCCGCTCTATCACGATCCACACCACCGCCGCGACGCTGGCCGCCAAATGCGTGTTGATGATCGCAACGCCCGCGCCATCGTCGCTGGCCGCAAGCGCGCTGCCGCCGTTAAAGCCGAACCAGCCGACCCACAAAAGC
>JBGSOJ010000303.1:0-6296 GCA_041739175.1 Sphingomonadaceae bacterium | reverse complement strand
GTCACGGTCACCACCGCCGCCACGCCGCCGTCGCGTTTCAGCGGCAAAGGTGCGCCGATAAGGCGGCACGCCTGCGCCAATATCCACCCGCTTCCGTTCATCCGGCAAGTCAATACTTGGCCCGCATAATTGGCGGATTGGCCCGCGCCCAGACGCTTGCCAAAGCGGCGCTTTACCGCCTCTGGCAGCGCGCTCCAGGCGTCACGGCCCAGCAATTGGCGAAAGCGAAAATCCTTCAGCGTATCCGTGGCGGTGACGGCGAGGTGCGCTTTGGGTTGATGGCTTGCTTTCGGTTTCATCTCACGCCTTCCTGTAAAATTCGTCGTTTCTGTAATAAGAGAAATTATGGGGCAAAAATTTTTCAGCCACCATCTCAGCCATCGTCGAGTCGCGCGCTGTCCACGCCGGCGTCGCCCGCGTCGGCCCCTGCCTTCGCCTTTTTGGCTTTGTCCCCACCGCCGACGAATTTCAGCAGCCCGACAACCTTAGAACCAAGCCGGATCAGGCGCATAATTTGGTGCGGCGGCACGTTCAGCATTTGCTTATACCAACCCTCCACCGTGTTGATGAAGTCATGCATATCGTGCAGGCGGCCGCGCACCGTGGCGCTGATTTTCGGGTCATCGATATGCGCCATGGCGTCGCGGATGGCGGCCACCATGGGGTCAATCTCCCGCTCTTTACGCCCCTGCGCCACTTTGCTGGCCATTTGCCAAAGGTCGGTTTCGGCGACATAATGATCGCGCCGATCGCCCAGAACGGGCACCCGCATCACCAGTTTCCAATTGAGCAATTCCTTGATGCTGTTCGAGACGTTCGACCGCGCCATGCCCAATTTGTCGGCGATCTCCTCCGCCGTCAGCGGCCGGTCGGATAGCAGCAAGAGCGCCTGAATCTGGGCGACCGAGCGGTTCACGCCCCATTGCCCGCCAAGGTCACCCCAACGCAAGACAAACGCCTCAACGGCGGCGGGAAGTTTATCCGAATCGATTGTTGTTTCTGTCATAACAGAAATATCCGACATTTCTTTTCCAATGTCAAGCGATCAATATGCCGTGTGCAGGTGCGAACAAGCATGTTGCCATTCGCGCCCGATTGCGGCAAAGGCCAAGAGGCAACATGGAAATGGAAACCAGCTTTATGAGTTCCCTTGGCGCTTTGGTGCCGGTTGCAATCATCCTCGTGATGGTTGCTTTTAACGCGCTCTATGTGGCGGCGGAATTTGCAACAGTTGGCTCCCGCAAATCGCGTGTTCAGGAGTTGGCGGAGAATGGCAATCCTTCGGCCGCGGGTTTGCTCGCTATCATGCGCGATCCGAAGCGGTTGGACAATTATGTCGCGGGTTGCCAAATCGGTATCACCATCAGCAGTCTGGTCGCCGGTGCCTATGGGCAGACGCAGCTAACGCCGCTTTTGGAACCCTATTTGGGCTCCGTCGGCGGCGCGGTGGCGGCGATCATCATTGTCCTATTGGGCGTGACAACGGTGCAAGTGGTGTTGGGCGAATTGCTGCCCAAGACCGTGGCTTTGCGCTATCCGGAGCGACTGGCCATTGCCACTTTGCTGCCGATGCGGATCAGCCTGATTGTGTTCCAACCGCTGATTGCGATTTTCAATGGCACCGCCTTTGGCCTGATGCGCCTATTCCGTCTGCACACCGAACATGGCCATACCCTAATCCATTCGCCCGAGGAATTGGAAGGGTTGTACCGCGAAAGCGCCAAAGGCGGCCTTATTGACGCCGAAGAGCGCGAAATGCTCTCCGGCGCGCTGCATGTCAGCGAACGGACAGTCCACGAAGTGATGACGCCGCGCACCCGCATGGTCACCGTTGCGATCAGCGAAACGCTGGAGGAGGCGCTGACTCGTATCGTGGCAGAACCCTATTCGCGCTTTCCCGTGACGGGCGAGGACAGCGAGGATGTGGTCGGCATCGTCCATGTGCGCACTTTGTTTGCCGCGTTTGAACGCGATGCCAATATCACCATCGCCTCGGTGGCCCAGCCGCCCTTGGTGGTGGCGGAAATGATGACCGTGCCAAGGCTTTGGCAAACCCTGCGCGACAAAGGCCGCCGCACCGCGATCGTCATCAACGAATATGGCAGCGTATCGGGCATGGTCACGCTGGAGGATGCGTTGGAAGAAGTGTTTGGCGAATTGCAGGACGAATTCGACCAAGAGGAAGAATTGGTGGTGGAACGCGAAACCGGGCGCAGCGTGCGCGGGGATGTCAGCCTAGCGACACTTGCCGACCGATATGACATGGCGCTCCCCCTCGACCGCGCTGATACCATTGGCGGACTGGTCTGGCATGAGCTTGGCCGGCTGCCCATCGTCGGTGACCGATTCACCGTCGCGGACACCGATATCCATATGGAGATCGAGGCCATGACCGGCTACGCCGTGCAGCGCGTTTTGGTGGAGATCGATGCTCCGCCAACCGAAGCGGAGGAGGATGAGGAATGAGCGATTATGTTCTCCCCATTCTGATCATCGTAATATTAATTGCGATCAACGGCGTATTCGTCGCGGCGGAATTCGCCTTGGTCGGTTCCCGGCGTAGCAGGTTGGAAACTTTGGCCAGCGCGGGCAACGGCAATGCGCGCTGGCTGGTCCGCGTGTTCGACCGGCGCGGCGGAAAGGACGCCTATATCGCGATTGCGCAATTGGGCATTACGTTGGCCAGTATCGGGCTGGGCATGTATGGGGAGCCCGCGGTGGCGGCGTGGCTGTATCCGTGGCTGGAAAATAATGGCCTCAGTTATGACCAATCGCATGTCGTCGGCTTTATCATCGCTTTGGGCGGGATAACCTATTTGCATGTCGTCTTTGGCGAAATGATCCCAAAGGCCATGGCCTTGCAAGTACCCGAAGAGGTCAGCCTGTCGGTCAATCCGGTCATGCGCTTGTTCGGTATTATATTTCGGCCGATGGTGTTTGTGCTGAACAAGACAGCCTTCGGCCTAATGCGGCTGCTTGGCATACCCGAGCCGGACAAAGCAGCATCGCTGTACAGCAGCCGCGAGTTGGAATTCGCCACCGATGAAGTCGCCGCAAGCGGGCAGTTTGATGAGGCGCAGCGCGTGCTGATCGACAATATTTTTGATATGGAGGACCGCACGGCGGAGGAGTTAATGACCTCCCGTTCACGGATGCAGGCGATTGCGCTTGACGAGAGTATGGATGAAATCGCCGCGCTGATCGCGTCCTCCCCGCAATCGCGCTATCCGGTGTATTCGCAATCCTTTGACGACATTGGCGGCGTTTTGCATGTGAAGGATTTCATCCGCGCACGCGTCGCAGGGCGGCTCGACAATCTCACCATGCTCACGCGCCCTTTGCCGCGCGTTGCCGCATCCACCACAGCGACCGAATTGCTTGCCCTGTTCAAAAAGCAACGCACGCATGCCGCTTTGGTGGTGGATGAACATGGCGGCACCATGGGCTTTGTCACCATGGATGAATTGGTCGAGGATTTGATTGATATTGTCGAGCCTGCCGATTCCGATTGGGTGCGCACCGGTGAGGACGGCAGCCTGCTGCTGGATGGTGAGGTGACGTTGGCCGAATTGGCCGATGATTACGACATCGCGCTGGAACAAGACGACGTCGTCACGGTCGCGGGCCTCATCCTCGCCGAATGCGGGACTGTGCCCGAGCAGGGGACCGTTATCACCCGCGCCGGATACCAATTAACCGTCGAAGAAACGCAGGGTTTCAAAATCACCCGGCTGCAATTGCGAAAGATCGAAAGTCCGGCGGACTAATCGCGGCGTACTTGGGCTGCGGCAAAGGAACCGGGCGTCGGATGCGGCGTGTGATCGCGGCAACCCATGGACGCCCGGCCCGTCCCTTCAACGGCTTACATCACGAAATCGGCAACCTGCAAATTCACCAGGCCGTCCATACGGATCAGGAAAGGCCATGCCATCGCCATCGGTATCGCCGGTCAGATACGTGTTGCCGCTTATGAATTGATAGCGCAATTGTCCGGCGGTGCCGGTGAAGTCGCTGGTACCAAGGAACGTGAACGGGTTACGGCTTCCCCCTGCAATGGCGTCCACCTCCGACAGGTCGATCTGGTCGCCCTCCGCGCTGGAAAAATCGACGATGCGGTCGGCGGTGTTGCCGTCCATTCCGGCAAAGTCGCCGTCTTGAAAGCGGAACATATCCGCGCCCGTGCCGCCAGTAAACACATCGCGATCCGCCCCGCCGAGCATGATGTCATCGCCCGCGCCGCCGTTCAGGCGGTCATTGCCCGCCTCACCGAACAACCTATCCTCACCCGCATCGCCGTTCAGCGTATCGTGCAAAAGGCCGCCGTAGAGCGTATCGTCATCGGTGCCGCCGTTCATGATGTCGCTGCCATTGCCGCCGTACATCAGGTCATTGCCGCTGCCGCCGTCCATCGTGTCATGGCCGATATTGCCGTCCATATCATCAGCGCCGCCGTCACCGAACATAATGTCATCGCCGTTGCCGCCGTCAAGCACATCGTCCCCGTCGCCGCCGCTTAGCGTGTCATCGCCGGTCTGACCCGAAAGCGTATCCGCGCCGCCGCCACCCGACAGCACGTTGTTCGCGCTGGTCCCCGAAATCGTATTGTCGAGTGCGTTGCCCGTGCCGGTAATTGCGCCAGCGCCGTTCATTTGCAAATTCTCGACATTATCGGGCAAGGTATAGGACGACAGCGCGGTGATGACGGTATCGGTGCCCTCGCCGCCCAATTCGATGACTTGGTCGCCCAATTGATCGACCAAATAGGTATCGTTGCCCGTCCCGCCGCGCATCGTGTCCGCGCCGCTGCCGCCATTCAGCCGGTCATCGCCGCCGTTCGCAGTGATGACATCGTTGCCCTCGCGGCCCACAAGGATGTTGTTGTTGTTATCGCCGTTCAGGGCGTCGGCCTGAGATCCGCCCTGTAAATTCGGTGCGGTCGGCGATGCGGTTAGGTTTACCGCCGGAATATCGGAATAGTTGATGGGAAAGCTGGGCGTACCGAATATCTGGCCAACCTGATAATTGGCAACGCTAGAAGGATCAAATCCATCACCCACAATCGCGCGGCCCCGCAAATCGGGCAGTGCAAAAGTATTAATGCCATCGCCGCCGAACGCCGTGCCAATCAAAGAGAACAACGCCTGATTTGTCGCGATCGACAGCAACTGCCCATTGGCGGGCATCGCGCTACGAAAAACGTTATTGGTTCCGGCGAAAAAGAAAACTTCGGATAGTGTTGGCTCTTCACCATCAAAGTCGCGTTCTTGGGGTGGGAAAATGCCTTGGGTCGAAATCAGCGCGTTCATCACAAGCGAAGGTCCATAATTGGACACCGCCTGCCCGCCGCCGCCCATCTCGGTTGGCAAATTGGCGTTGGTGAGAAATGTCGTTTCGCTGCCGACAGTCTGTCCCACGACGAAGCCATTGCCTGCACCAATTGGCGTACGCCCGCGCAAATCGGGAAGCGCGAAGGTCGATATGCCATCGCCGCCATAGACTGTCCCCATCAGCGAGAACAAGGCAGGATATTCCGAAATCGACAACAACCGACCATCGGCGAACATGGCGCCATTGGGTTCAAAATTGCCCAAAAATTGCGAAACGACGCCCATGGACGTAGGGGCGATATACCCTTCGTTACTGGGATAATCGCCCTCAATATTGATAATCCAGTTGGTTGTCAGTGACGGTTGCAGATTTTGAAAACCGCCGCCCAAGCCTCCCGCCGATGTTGGCAGGTTGCTTGTGTTGATTGTGACCGTCGTCGAACCCGATATTTCACCGAGATAGCGGACGGTATCAACGCCCATGGATATCCGCCCAGCCAGATTGGGCAATCCAAACGTTGTCTGGCCATCGCCGCCAAAGGTCGTGCCAATAATGGCAAACAGCGCGCTATTTTGCGAGATGGAAGTAAGCGCCCCCTCCGCCTGCGCCGGCGTTAATTCAGTCGGCGCCGCATAAGTGCGGACATAGCCCATGCTGGCATTGGCGTAACCGCCCTCCCGCGTTGGGAAAATACCGTAAAATTGCACACCCTGATTTAACACGAGCGTCGGTTGATAATTGGCATCTGGCACTGTAACGTCCCTCTCAAAAAAAATGGGAATTATATACAAAGTTGCACCAAACCCGTAATTGGTAGTTGACTGCACCGCGCTATTGGTGCAATATGCTCCCATTGAAGCGGAGTTGGTGCAATGAAAGATTACATGAGCATTCCTGAATTCTATAAGCGGTTTCCGACAGAGGAAGCTTGCCATGAATTCATCGTGCAAGAGCGTTGGAATGGCACC
>JBGSOJ010000250.1:0-2268 GCA_041739175.1 Sphingomonadaceae bacterium | reverse complement strand
GGTTTCGGCCACCATGCCAACCACGGCGGGCACCTGCGTCACGCTGCTCACCCAGAGCGGGCGCAATTGGCGGCGGAAAAACAGCAACAGGCAGGTGAGGCCGTACAATATCCAAGACAAGCCGCCGCCGCGCACATCGGGATCGACCATGACCAGCCCCAGATGCACGACTTCCTTCACCTCCGCGCCCAAGGCAATGTTCATCACCGGCAAAGCGTTAAAGGCAATCGGCGCGCCGCTGTTCCGGTCCACGATCAGCGTGATGATGCTGGCATCGCGCGCGGCGGGGTCGCGGCCAAATATGCCATAGTCCAACGGCTCGGCCAAAGACGATGCCGCCACTGTCTGACACGCGGCGATCAGCGCGTCGAGCTCCACCGGTTCCATCCAAAGCCCGGGCCGCTCAACAATCCGCACCGACAGCGCCTTTGACGGGCGGAAATGGACATTGAGATACGGGGCCGTGAAAATCTGCCAGAACATCGGGGTCGCGCCCTTCCATCATCATGCCGTCAGCGCCTGTCTAAAGGCAAAGCATGACAAAGGGTTTAAGGCCATCGCGCCTTTTGGGTAAAGCCCTGAAATCGAAAAGCGGCACGTTCCATTTATGGAAACAGCACCGCGTTCAGCGGCGTGGCGGCGGCGCCAATCGCGGCGGCGTCGCCGGTGACGGTGCTGACGACGACATCGGGGAACGGCTTTGGCACGCCGCGTCTGGGCACGCTGAAAAACGCAACCTCACGGGTCAGCCGCTCCGCCAATGATTTGGGCAGCCGCCCGCCGAGCACGATCGCCGCGGGATCCACCACCGCGCCGATGGAGGAGCAAATCAGCGTCAAGATCGGCCGGGTAAGCGCAATCCATTCCTCCACCCCCGGCGCGGCCATGTCGAAATCACGCAGCATGTCGTAGATCGTCGCATGAACGCGCCCGCGCTCCGCCATCATCACGCGAAGTAGCTCCAGCGTCGGGCGGATATCATGATCCTGCGGCGGAATAACTCCGCCAAACTCGCCCGCATTGCCGAAATTGCCGGGGATCAGCCGCCCGTCGATAACAATCGCGCCGCCGATGCCCATCGAGAAAAACAGATAGGCAAAGCTGCGATAACGCGCGCCAACGCCCGCGATAAGCTCCCCCATCGCGGCGACATTGCCGTCATTGTCAATCCAGACGGGCAGGCCGAGAGCCGCGCTCAACATGGCATCGACATCAACAAAGGCCAGCGAATCGAGCGGATCGGGCGGGTTGAAATGTCGCCCCTGACCAACGAAATAGCCCGTCACGCCTGCGCCGACGCCAATCACCTGTTCCCGCTGCACATCCGCTTGGGTCAGCAATTGCGCGAACAAATTTTGGCAGGTGGCCATGATTGTATCGGCATCGGTTGCGGGCAGGCGGAGCCAATCCTTTGCGATAACGTCGCCTGCAATGTTCATCACCGCGCCTGACACGGCATCGGTCATAATCGACAGGCCGACGCCAAAGACCGATTGGCGGTTCAAATGCAGCCGCACGCTTGGCTGTCCCCGCCCGCCGGTGTTGACGCGCGCGCCGCTGATCAACAATCCCTGCCCTTCCAGCGAGTCCACCAGGCGCGACACCGATTGCGCGGTCAGGCCGATATGCTGCGTCAATTCGGCGCGCGTCAGGTCGGCGTGTTGCCGCAGCAACCCAAGCACGCGGCGCTCATTCATCGAAAGCGCGAGGTCGGCGGCAACAGGCGGCGGGGCAGGGGGCGTTTTGGCCAGATTGGTTTCGCTTGGGACCATCGATGCAATTTGGCCAGTCATTGCGCTTTGAGCAAGTTTGATAATAATTCGCTTAAAGTGAAATAAAGCCGTCACACCCCCGGCGTAGAAACATCGGCAGCACCATCGACCGCGAATCGGCGGCGATTTTTGGGTCTAATATTCATCAGGGGGAAAACTCATGGCACTCACGCATCACCGCACCCGCGCCTTGGCCGGCGGGGCATTCCTTGGCCTTACGGCTTTCAGCGGCGGCATCGCCCACGCACAGCAGGCGGAGCAGACGGTTCCCGCCACCGATGCCGATGCGGCCAGCGAGGGTGAAATTGTCGTCACCGGCTTTGCCCTACAAAACCAATTGGCGATCACCGAAAAGCGTGAGAGCGACACGATTGCGGACTTTTTGGTCGCCGATGAAATCAACCGGCAGCCCGATTACAACATCGCCGATGCCTTCCGCCGCGCACCGGGTATCTACACCATCTTTGATGAGGATGAGGGCCGCTATGTCGGTATT
>JBGSOJ010000183.1:0-2652 GCA_041739175.1 Sphingomonadaceae bacterium | reverse complement strand
CCTCGCCCACCGGCACCACGACCGGCAGCGCCATGCAGCGTTCGCCCGCTGAACCAAAGGCCGCGCCGCACAGGTCGTTCACGACTTGGTCGAGATCGGCGTCGGGCATCACGATGCCGTGGTTCTTCGCGCCGCCCATTGCCTGCACGCGCTTGCCGGCCGCGACGCCGCGATTGTAGACATAATGCGCGATGTCGGATGAGCCAACGAAGCTGACCGCCGCGATGGCAGGGTGGTCAAGGATGGCATCGACCATTTCCTTATCGCCGTGGATCACTTGCAGCAGGCCTTCGGGCGCGCCTGCTTCAACCAGCAATTCGGCCAAGCGTACCGGCACGCTGGGGTCGCGCTCGCTGGGCTTCAGGATAAAGGCATTGCCCGCCGCAATGGCCATGCCGAACATCCACAACGGGATCATCGCAGGGAAATTGAACGGCGTAATTCCCGCGCCAATGCCCAATGGCTGCCGCATCGAATAGACATCAATGCCGGGGCCAGCGTTGCCGGTATATTCCCCTTTCAGGGCGTGCGGAATGCCGCAGGCGAATTCGATTACCTCAAGCCCGCGCTGAATGTCGCCCTTCGCATCGTCCACGACTTTGCCGTGTTCCGAGGCCAGCAATTCAGCCAGCGCCTGCATATTTTCTTCGATGAGGTTTTTGAATGCGAACATCACCCGCGCGCGGCGTTGCGGGTTGGTGGCCGCCCATGCGGGTTGCACCTTTTGCGCCGTCGCCACCGCTTGCTCCAGCACATCGGCTCCGGCCAGCGGCACCCGCGCCTGAATTGCGCCGGTTGAGGGATTAAACACATCGCCAAAACGCGTGGCGTCGGGCGTATCGCCGACGATAAAATGGTTTACGGTGCGCATATCCTCATCCTTTTGTTGGCCGCAGTCGGCTGGTGTGCCCAGCAGTCTAGCCGCGCACGCAATTCGCGCAATTTCTTTTTTTATTACGCCGCGATAGTATTAAATTACGCACGCCACGCCACGCCCGACGCAGCCTATTGGTCGCTGTTGGTCAATGGCGCGCCGGTGGGGAGGGGGATGAACTCCGCGTCGTCGCCCGGAACCGTGCCCATCCGGCCCGCGCGCCAATCCTCCTTTGCCTGATTAATCCGGTCGCGGCTGGAGGAGACGAAGTTCCACCACACATGCCGCTTTGTCGCGAACGCCGCGCCGCCAAGTAGCATCACGCGCGCTTCTTCGGTTGCGCTTAGCCGCACCGTCTGCCCCGGCTCCAACACATAGAGGCAATGCGGGATCATTGCCGCGCCGTCCAACTCTGCGCCGCCCAGCGCGAGGATCAGCCCGCGTTCCTCACCCGCATCGGCGTCAATTGGCACGCTTGCCCCTGAGCGGAGCATCAGGTCGGCGTAGATCGTCGGGCTATGCTGCGTCGTTGGCGCGGTTGCGCCCCATAATGTGCCCATGATGACACGCGCCGAGGCCTGCCCATCCTCGATGAGCGGCAACGTGTCGGCGGCGACATGCTCAAACGCGGGGTCGATTTCCTCCTTGCCATCGGGCAATGCGAGCCACGTCTGCATCCCCGAAATCCGCCCGTCATAGCCGGTGCCGTCCTGCGCCCGCTCCGCCGCTGGGGAGCGTTCGGAATGCACAATCCCCTTGCCTGCGGTCATCAAATTCAGCGCGCCGGGCTCAATCACCGCGTGCGTGCCCAAGCTGTCCCGATGTTCAATCGCGCCATCGAACAAATAGGTGACCGTGGCCAGATTGATATGCGGGTGCGGGCGCACATCCATGCCGCTGCCCAAATCAAACTGCGCCGGGCCGAATTGATCGACAAAGATACACGGCCCCACCATCGTCCGCGCCTTCGCAGGCAGCGTGCGGCGGACCTCAAAAGCACCGATGTCGTGGGTGACGGGGGTCAGGATCATGCTATCTCTCCACCGAAGGTGCACCGCGCAGCAGGCCCTCGCTGCTCAAATCTTCGTCCAATTCGGGCCAATGGATGCCATAGCCGCCGCTCGCCTTTTCCCAATGCGCGCGCTGCTCAGCGGTCGCCTTGGCGAGGCGCGGGAACCAAAGCAACGGCGTCGAAATTGTGCGGCCGTCCATCAAATCAACAATCAAATAATCCGCGTCGAACCGGACATCCATCACCCGCTCATCAGTGAGTTTAGCCGAAATATTCATGCCATGCCTCCAAAAACTGCGCCCGATATGGGGTGGACAGCGCGATTATGCCAGAAATCTCATGCGCCCGAAAGCCGCGATGCCAAATTCAAAACCTTCTGCCCATGGGGGAGAAGGATAGGGAGGCTTTGCGGCTTGCCCGCTTAGCCGGACTTGGATGAGGGGGCGGGGACGCCGAAATGGCAGAGCCCCTCACCCCGACCCTCTCCCATAGGGAGAGGGAGCAGAAGGGGAAATGGGGCTCACTCCCCTGCCGCCACCGCCTTGATCGCCAACGCGTGCACCCGCCCGCTGGTCAGCAAATCGCCCAGCGCGGCGTTGACGGCTCTTTGCCGTGCGACGCGGCTCATGCCGGCAAAGGCCGCGCTTTCGATCTCGACTGAGAAATGCGACTCGCCCGTGCCGTCGTCGCCCATGTGGCCCGCGTGGCTGGCGCTGTCGTTTGACACCGCCAACTTTGTGGGGGAGAGCGCAGCGGTTAGCCGCGC
>JBGSOJ010000166.1:0-2151 GCA_041739175.1 Sphingomonadaceae bacterium | reverse complement strand
GAAAACCGCCAAAGCGCCCGCGATATAGCGATTCTTTCCGCCGCCCGCGCGCGGTTCAAAGGGTTTGACCTTTGAAAATACATAGGGTTGCGGCACCCGTTTGCTTTCCTCCACCGGCGGCTGCCACGATTGCGGTGACGGATCGGCGGCAATTTCTTCCTCCATCGCGCGCAGCCGGTCGGCAGTGGACAGCGGCGCATCGGACGACGTCGCGTGCTCCTCCGCCGCCGCCGCGATGGTCCGCGCATAAGGGCGCGCCGCGTCCGCTAAGGTCATCGTGCCGCCATCCCACGCAATCAGGCCGTGCTGCGTAAATGGGGCAAGCCGGTCGGCCATTGCCGCGCATTCGGCATCGGTCAGCGTCGCGGCGGCGTTGCACAATATCCCCTCAATAATCGCGCGCGTGCGCATATCCGTATCGCTCAGCGCCACGCCGCGCTCCACCGGAAGCTGGCTGGCCGACAATGCCGCGCGATATTCGCCCGCGTTTTTGAGGTTCTGCACAAACAGATCGGGCGTGACGGTAATCGCGCTGGCCCCGAAACCAAGCAGGACCGGCGCGTCATCCTCGGTAAAGCCCTGAAAATTGCGGTGCACGCGGCCCTCGTCCGCCGCCGTGGCAAGCGGATCATCGGGCAGCACGAAATGGTCAAAGCCCACGGCGCGATACACGGTCTCGGTCAGCATCGTATAGCCCATGCTGGCCATCGCAAAGCGCGTGTCGGCATCCGGCAGGTTGCTGGCGTCAATCCGCCGTTGGCGCGGTATGGCGCTGGGCAAATGCGCGTAACCGAACAAGGCAATCCGGCTGGGCTTCATCGCAATCGCGGTGTCGAGCGTTTCGGCCAAATCATCCATCGATTGATCGGGCAGGCCGTACATAAGGTCGAAATTCACCGCCTGAATGCCGCGCATGTGCAGGGCATTGACCGCTTGCTCAATCATCTCCGTGGGTTGCACGCGGCCAATCGCGGCCTGCACATGTGGGGCGAAGGTTTGCACCCCCATGCTCACCCGCGTGACATTCGACGCGGCGAGCACCAAGGCCCATTGCGCGTGGAACCCGCGCGGGTCGATTTCGACCGAGATGCTGGGCTTTTCCACCTCAAACAACGTCATAATCCGGTCGAGCAGGCGGACGAAATCCACCGGCGCAATCGCATTCGGGCTGCCCCCGCCAAAGGCAATGTGCCGCACGCTGCCCCGCCCGCCAAGCCGTTTGGCGACCATGGCAAGCTCGCTTTCCAACGCCTGCAAATAGGCGGTTAGCCGCTTGGTCTTGTTCGCGGCGCCCGTGTTGCATCCGCAATACCAGCAGATTTGCTCACAATAGGGGATATGGATATACAGCGACACCGGCGTCGCCGCCGCAATGCCATCCAGCGCGCGGGCGTAATCGGCGGCGGTTATTGTATCGTGAAACTCCACCGCCGTTGGAAAGCTGGTATAGCGCGGCACGGCGCGCGCCAACAGATCGGGGTAATAAGGCCACGCCAAAGGCGGATGAACACGCGGCGCAGCCTCGGCGCGCGCGAATTGCTTTTGATCAACAGCAGCGGTCATCATGGCCTTGGTCCTTCTTCTTGCGTCGGTCGGAGGTCGAATGGCACCCCTTGCAACATCCTTTGTCGTCGGGGGTAAGCGGTGCGCCCGGAATGGGAATCGTCATGCTCGCCCCGCCGCAAAGGCTCATAATCAGGCCGCCTGCGCTTGCCGGTTGCGGCAAGGCAAGCGCGGCGGCGCTCAGCAGCGCGACGGGCAGATAATTGCGGGGGTTTCGCGATTCAATCATGGCTTTGGCGCGTCCTCATCATCCATCAGGATGCGCAGCGCCGCGCCGTCCATATCGTCATATTGCCCGCGTTTCAGTGCCCAGAAAAACCCCCCAAGCGCGAGAAGGCCAAGGCCAAGCGCAATCGGGATCAGGATGCCCAGCCCGCTCATTTCGCGGCTCCTTTAAGGCGCATCGCGTTGGCAATCACGATCAATGAGCTGCCCGACATCGCCAGCGCGGCAATCATCGGCGTGACATAGCCGAATATCGCGAGCGGCACCGCGATGATGTTATAGCCAATGGCGAGCATGAAATTCTGCCGCACGATCGCCTGCGTCCGCCGCGCGGCGCGGATGGCGGCGGCAACGGGGGCGAGC
>JBGSOJ010000145.1:0-3483 GCA_041739175.1 Sphingomonadaceae bacterium | reverse complement strand
CGCCTATTTCCTGCGCCCCGGCGCGCAAGAAGTGCCGATTGCGCTTAACGTCTCCCGCGATTTCGATGGGCGCAGCTTTGCCAACCGCCGCGTGGTGGCGCAGCAGAACGACAAAGTGGTCCTGAACCTCGCCGCCTCGTTTCAGCATCGCGAGGACGGGCTGGCCTATCAGGACGCAATGCCCGATGTGCCCCGGGCCGAGGACTGTCTCACCGATGTGGAGGCCGCCGCGCGCAATCCGCACATGCCCGACGAACATTTTCAATGGATGGCGCGGCCAAAGCCGATTGAACTGCGCAATGTGCCGGGTGAGGCGATGCGCGCGCTTGGTTTTGGTCCCTACACCCATGCGATGTGGATGCGCGCCGCCGCACCCTTGCCCGATGCAGCGGTGGTGCATTACGCCGCACTTGCCTTTGCCAGCGATTACGGCCTGTTGGGATCGTCGCTTTTGGGCCATCATCTGCATTGGTGGACGCCCGGCATGACCAGCGCCAGCCTGGATCACGCGATCTGGTTCCATGCCCAGCCGCGCGCCGATGACTGGATGTTGCATGTCATGGACAGTGAATGGACCGGTGGTGCGCGCGGCCTGAACCGGGGGAAGATTTACGCCCCCTGCGGGCGGCTGATCGCGACCACGATGCAGGAGGGGCTGATCCGGCTGTCACCGCCGCTGGGGTAGTGGCGGGCGCATGTGCGCTTCCCCCTTGCCAATGGCGCAAAACTGCCTTATCCGATATGCCATCACCAATGGCCGCTCCCGCGTGGGGGCGGCCCTTATTATTTAAAGGACCTGCAAATGGCCGAAAAAATTATGCCATTGATGCCGCACGCCACCGCCGCTTGGCTGGTCGATAACACTGGCCTCGCGTTTGACCAGATTGCCGAATTTTGCGGCATCCATATTCTGGAAGTGCAGGCCATGGCCGACGACATGACCAGCGCGAAATACACCGGCCGCGACCCGGTGCGCGCGGGCGAGCTTACCATGGACGAAATCGAAAAGGGGCAGAACAGCCCCGAATATCGCCTGAAAATGCAACGCGGGCCGGAACAAGTGCGCCGCACGAAGGGCCCGCGTTATACGCCGGTATCAAAGCGGCAGGATAAGCCCGACGGCATTGCCTGGCTGCTCCGCAACCACCCCGAAATTTCGGACAGCGCGATTTGTAAACTGATCGGCACCACCCGCAACACGATTGCCGCGATTCGCGAACGTAGCCACTGGAACATTGCCGAAATTCAACCCAAGGATCCCGTGACTTTGGGCCTGTGCCCGCAACGCGATTTGGATGCGTTGGTGGCGAAGGCCGCGAAAAAGGCGGGGATTGAGGCGGTTGAGGTTGACCCATCGCGTCTGGGTGATGACCGCAACGCGCTGATCACCGAACTGCGCGCCGAGCGTGAGGCGGAGCGGAAGCTGGCCGAGGACGCGCTGCGCCGTGCGGCGGGTGAAGAGGTGGACGAACCGGCCGAACTCACCGCCGAGAATCTGTTCAAAAAATAATCCCGCCGCCCCGGCATGCGCGGGCGATACGGAACCAATGGCGGCCATTGGCAGTTTCCTATGCGTAACATCACGCAGAGGAGACCCCCATGGCCGCCATTTTTGAACGCCTGATTGCCGATCACAACAAGCACCGCGATTTGCTCGCCCGCATTGCCGAAACCACCGGCGATAGCGAAGAACGCCGGACCTTGTTTGAGCAACTGCGCATCGACATCACCGCGCACGCCAGCGCGGAGGAGCAATCGCTTTACGCCGAAATGATGGCCCGGCCCGAGCTAACCGACGACGCGCGGCACAGCGTGGCGGAGCATAAGGAGCTTGATGACCTGATCGGCGAATTGGTCGAAATGGACATGAGCAGCCCCGCGTGGCTGACCAAATTCAAAACCCTGCGTCACGAATATCTGCACCATATTGAGGAGGAGGAAGAAGACATGTTCCCCGCCGCCGATGAGGAATTGTCCAACGCGGTGGAGGCCAAATTGGGCAAAATCTTCGCCGACCGTAAGCCCGAAGAAATGGCCAAGGCCGCTGAGGGACATGAGGCCGACGGACGCGAATAACATGCGGGATTAGTCCCGCTCTTAATCCGGCATAAACGCCACGAACACCGCGCCCATCGCCGCCATGCCAACGATCAAATGGCCAGCGTCGATGGCGAACAGCTTCCCCGATTTGCCCTGAAACAGATAATTGATGCCGACAGCGGGCGCCATGATGGTTGCGCCGAAGCCGGTGGAAATCATCATGATGCCGCGTGCCGATGGGCTGCTGCGCGCAAATTGATGGCCCAGCATTAGCGCGATGAGCAACTCAAACGCGAAACATAGGGCAAAGGTCAGCGCCACCCGTGCCGCCGTGTCGCGGGGTTTCAGCATGTTGCCCGCCGCATCTTCGATCCCCGCCGCACGCCGCCATGGCTTGCCAAAGAGCACGCCGTACCACAGTGCGCCGACGGCGAAAAACGCGACTGCGCCCAAAAACACCGCCAGCATATTGATGTCGCCCATCGCCGTTCTCCCTCAGCCATCGCAAAAAGCCGCGTGACTCCGCCGCCAACAGTAATTAGGGGCAGGACCTATGGCCACCAAAATCGCGCACCCCCCCAAAATCGGCATGGTATCCCTTGGCTGCCCCAAGGCTTTGGTTGATTCCGAACGCATCCTCACCCGGCTGCGCGCCGACGGCTATCAAATGAGCGCGGATTATGCGGGGGCGGATGTTGTGCTGGTCAACACCTGCGGTTTTTTGGATTCCGCGAAAGAGGAATCGCTCGATGCGATTGGGGAGGCAATCGCGGAAAATGGCCGCGTTATCGTGACGGGGTGCATGGGCGATGAGGCCGCGATGATCCGCGCGCGTTTTCCATCGGTGCTGGCGATTACCGGCGCGCATCAATATGAGGATGTGGTGGGCGCCGTGCATGAGGCGGCACCCCCCGCACGCGGGGCGTTCATCGACCTGATCCCGCAACAATATGACGACGCGGGCGTCAAACTGACCCCGCGCCATTACAGCTATCTCAAGATTTCCGAGGGGTGCAACCACACATGCTCCTTCTGCATCATCCCATCCCTGCGCGGGAAACTCGCCAGCCGCCGGATTGACGCGGTGCTGCGGGAGGCGGAGAAATTGGTTGCCGCTGGCACCAAGGAACTGCTGGTCATCAGCCAAGATACCTCGGCTTATGGGGTGGACACCCGCCACGAAAGCCGCATGTGGAAAGACCGCGAAGTCCGCGCGCATATGACCGATTTGGCGCGCGAATTGGGCGGATTGCGCACCGCGCCAGATGCAAAAGGAAATGCCACGCCGCCGTGGGTGCGGCTCCATTATGTCTATCCCTATCCGCATGTGGACGCGGTGATTCCGTTGATGGCGGAGGGGCTGCTCACGCCCTATCTCGACATCCCCTTCCAACACGCCGCGCCATCGGTGCTAAAGGCGATGCGCCGCCCCGCGAATGAGGC
>JBGSOJ010000112.1:0-2106 GCA_041739175.1 Sphingomonadaceae bacterium | reverse complement strand
AATGGGCCACGTCGGCCTTACCCCGCAGGCCGTCAACGCGCTGGGCGGCTATATGGCACGCGGGCGATCCGATGCGGAGGCGGCGAAGATTGAGGCGGATGCCAAGGCTTTGGAAAGCGCGGGCGCGTTCGCCATTGTGGTCGAGGGCGTGGTTGAACCCATCGCGGTCGCGGTGACGGAAGCGACCGCCTGCCCCATCATCGGCATCGTCGCATCGGCGCGCTGCGACGGGCAAGTGCTGGTAACCGAGGATATGCTGGGGATGTTTGAACGCACCCCGCGCTTTGTAAAACGGTATAACAACATGGCCGAAATCATTGACCAAACGGTCGCGCAATATGCCGAAGACGTCCGCGCGCGGACGTTCCCCTCCGCCGAACAGATTTACGCGCCCAAAACCGAAACGGGCAAAAGCTGACCAGAAAGCCGCCTTATGCCGAATAGCCTGCCGCGATTTGCCCAACCGATGCGCGCGCGCGACCCGCATGAGGTGCACCGCGCGGCGACGCCATTGGAATTGCTGTTCGACCTGATCAGCGTCATTGCGATTGCGGCGGCGGCGGCGGAATTGCACCACGCCATTGCCGATTTGCATAGCATCGAGGGGCTGATTGGCTATGGCGTCACCTTTTTTGCGATTTGGTGGGCGTGGATGAACTACACCTGGTTCGCCAGCGCCTATGACAATGACGATGGCGTGTTCCGGTTGCTGACCTTTGTCATCATGGCGGGCGCGTTGGTGCTGGCGGCGGGGGTAAGCCGGTTCGCCGGAGAGCTTGACAATTCCATCGTCGTTTTGGGCTATGTCATCATGCGCATTGGCATGGTGATGCTGTGGCTGCGCGCGGCGTATAATGATCCGCCGCATCGGCGCACCGCGTTGCGTTATGCGATTGGCATCGTGTTGGCGCAACTTTATTGGGTGGCAACATGGCAGATGGCGGGGCCGGAGACGCCCTATATGCTGCCCCTGATTGGCCTCGGCATTGTCATTGAACTTGCCGTGCCGGCGCTGGCGGAGCGCGGCGATGCGACGCCGTGGCACCGGCATCATATTATGGAACGCTACGGCCTGCTGATGATTATCGTGCTGGGCGAGATTTTGCTCTCCGCCGTTAGCGCGTTGCAGGCGTCGTGGGCGGCGGAGTTTGACATCCGCCAAGTGCACACTGCCCTGTCCGCGCTGGCGATTTGCTTTGCCATGTGGTGGATGTATTTCACGCGGGAGGAGCATTTGCCGACCAATGCGCTCAATCACGCGTTGCAATGGGGCTATGGCCATTTCTTTGTGTTCGCGGGCGCGGCGGCGGTTGGTGCGGGCTTTGGCGTGCTGGTCGATACGCTGTCGGGGGAAGCGAAAACGACGGTTCAGCAGGGGGATCTGGCGGTTGCCATTCCGCTGGCCGTTTACATGATGGCCCTTTGGTTTGTGCGCGACCGGTTAACGGTGCGCGGCGCGGCGCAGTGGGTGTTGCCGGTGTTCGCGGTGGTGCTGTGCGCTTTGCCGTTTGCGTTTCCGGCGTTGGAAGTCATCGCCGCGCTCAGCATTGCGGCGGTGATGGTGCGCGCCGCGTTGCTAAAAAATCAGGTGGTCTAAAGCCACCCCTCAAGCACTTGATCCGGCGGCCTATGCCCGTCGCTCCACGCGCGGATGTTGGCGATGACTTTGTCGCCGCTGGCCGCGCGGGCCTCGAACGTGGCGCTGCCCATGTGGGGGAGGCAGACGACATTGGGCAGGGCCAAAAGGTCGGGATTGACCGCTGGCTCGCCGCGAAACACATCCAGCCCCGCGCCCGCCAAACGTCCGTCGCTTAAGGCGGCGATTAACGCGCCCTCATCCACCAACTCCCCGCGCGCGGTGTTGATGAAAATCGCATCGGGCTTCATCAAGGCCAAGCGGCGCGCGTCGATCAAATTCTCCGTCTCCGCAGTTAACGGCGTATGCAGGCTAACAATATCGCACCGCGCCAGCAATCGGTCGAGGTCGGGTTCAAAGCTGACGCCGAACTCCGCCTCAATCGGCGCGGGCAGGCGTTTGCGCTTGGTGTAGACGACCTCAAGGCCGAAGGCACGCGCGCGCCGCGCCACCGCCTCGCCCGTCCGGCC
>JBGSOJ010000031.1:0-2866 GCA_041739175.1 Sphingomonadaceae bacterium | reverse complement strand
CCGCCAACACGCAGGTGACCAGCACCGCACCCGCTGCTGCGCAAAACGGCATCGCCGGACGCGGCCCTGCCGTGGTCACCCGCTTTGAGGGCGGCAACGCCATCATCGTCGCCGCGCGGCCCGAGATAATGAAGCAGCTTGGCGAGCTTATCCGCCAACTCGACAGCCCGCGTCCGCAGGTGTTGGTGGAGGCCATCGTGGTTGAGCTGACCGATGATGCGGCCAAACGTTTGGGCGTGCAATTCCTGTTCGGCGGCGATAACGCGCCGTTCGCCGCGACCAGCTACTCCAACGCGACGCCCAATATCCTGACCGTGGGCGGGGCGTACGCGGCCTATGAACTTAGCCAGCAGACGACGACGATTGACGGCAATGTCGTCACCACGACGCAGACCAGCCCCTTGGGCGATGGCATCACCAATGCCGCCGTCAGCCAAGTGCTGGGCGCGAACGGCGGCTTTTTGGGCGCGATTTTCGACCTTGGCAAAGGCGCGTTTTTCGGCACGATCCTGAATGCCGTGCAAACCGATACGCAGGCGAATATCCTGTCCACGCCGTCGATCATGGTGCTCGACAACCAATCGGCGCGGATGCTGGTTGGACAGGAAGTGCCGATTACGACGGGCGAGGCCTTGTCCGACAATTTCGACAATGCGTTCCGCACCATCGACCGGCAAAATGTCGGCGTCCAGTTGGAGGTGCGACCGCAAGTCAACTCCTCGGGCAGCATCAAACTCTATGTGCGCCAAGAGGTGTCAAGCGTGGCGGGGCCGGTCAGCAGCCGGTCGGCGGATCTGGTTCTCAACAAGCGTGAATTTCAAACTGTGCTGACGCTGGAAGATGGGCAAATGGTCGTCATCGGCGGCCTGATCGATGAAAATGAGCGCCGCACGATTGAGAAAATCCCGCTGCTGGGCGATTTGCCCATTATCGGGCCGCTGTTCCAATCGAAAAGCCGGGCAAAGGGGAAAACCAATCTGGTCGTCTTTATCCGCCCTACGATTATCCGCAACCGTGCCGAGGCCGATGCCCTGACCGCGCGGCGCTATGGATATTTCCGCGCGGGGCAGCAGGCGGCGAACCCCGATGTCGAACCTGCGCTGGATGCGCTGATGCGCGATTATATGGGGGTGCGCCCGCCGGTTGACCAATTGCGCACCGGCGATGAGGTCTATGGGTCGAACGGGCAACCGATGCGGGTGGAGCGCAGCGGGGATATTGTCCCTTTCACCCCGCCGCCCAGCCAGTTGCCGGAGAATTATGTCCCCTCCACCGCGCCGGTCCCGATGCCCGTGCCCGCACCGGTGATGGAGGCGCGGCCATGAAACTGCGGCGCGGGAAAAGCGAAGATAGCATGACTCACCCCGCCATCCGCGGCACGGTGGAACGGCCCGTGGCCGATGGTGACCGCGTGGCAATGCCCGACATGAGCCCGCCGTCCGGGGCGCCCGTCGATATTCCTTATGCCTTCGCGCGCGAAAACGGCGTGCTGATTACCGACAGCATCGACGGCCGCTACACTGTGGCGTTGCGTGAAGGCGCGGACCCGATTGCGTTGCTGGAGGTTCGCCGCCATTTGGCGCAGCCGTTTGATGTTGAGGTGGTCGAGGCCGTGGCCTTCACCCGCCTGCTCAGCGACCATTACGCCGATACCGGGCAGGCGGATATGATGGCGGGTGCCATGGGCCTGAACGCCGATGGGCTCGATAGTCTGGACGGCGATGTGCCGAGCGCGGAGGATTTGCTCGACAGCGCCGATGACGCCCCCGCCATTCGCCTGATCAACTCGATCATCGCCGATGCCGCGCGGCAGGGCGTGTCGGATATCCATATCGAACCGTATGAAACCGGCCTGATCGTGCGGATGCGCATTGACGGCGTATTGACCGAACGGCTTAGGATGCCCGCCAATGTCGCCCCCGTGCTGGTCAGCCGGATTAAGGTCATGGCGCGATTGGACATTGCCGAACGCCGCCTGCCGCAGGATGGGCGCATTGGGTTGACTTTGGGCGGACGATTGATTGACGTGCGCGTATCGACGTTGCCCAGCCGCGCGGGTGAGCGCGTGGTGCTGCGTCTGCTGGACAAGGAAAACGCCGGGATCAGCCTTGATTTGCTGGGCATGAGCGAGGGGACGCTGGCGATTTTGTCGGACGCCCTGCGCGAACCCAATGGCATTATCCTGGTCACCGGCCCGACGGGTTCGGGCAAGACCACGACGCTCTATGCCGCGCTAAAACAACTCAACGATGGCAGCCGCAATATCCTGACCGTCGAAGACCCGGTCGAATATGCGGTGGAGGGCGTCGGCCAAACGCAGGTCAATCCGAAGGTCGGCCTGACCTTTGCCGCGGGCCTGCGCGCCATTTTGCGGCAAGACCCCGACGTCGTGATGATTGGCGAAATCCGTGACCGCGAGACCGCCGATATTGCAGTGCAGGCGGCTCTGACCGGGCACCTTGTGATGTCCACGGTCCACACCAATGATGCGATTGGCGCGATCACGCGGCTGCGCGATATGAAGGTGGAGCCGTTCCTGCTTGCCTCCACCGTGCGCGCGGTGTTGGCGCAGCGGCTGGTCCGCCGCCTGTGCCCCGAATGCCGCAAACCTGTGCAATCCGATGGCAGCGCGGCAAGCCTGCTTGGCTTTGAAAAGGGCACGTTGGTTTACGAACCCGCCGGTTGCGATGCGTGCAACAACACCGGGTTCAAGGGGCGCATTGGCGTGTTTGAGGCGGTGCGGATTGACGATGACCTCCGCCGCCTCATCAACGCAGGCGGCGATGAGTCGGTGCTCTCCCGCCACGCCTTTGTCCGCCAACCCAATCTTGCGGGCGCGGCGCGGGCGTTGGTGCGCGCGGGCGAG
>JBGSOJ010000199.1:0-2741 GCA_041739175.1 Sphingomonadaceae bacterium | reverse complement strand
GCGGTGCCGATTGGCATGGGATTGCTGATCGCCGCATACCGGTTGGTTCCGGCGGCGCAGGCGAACATGGTTGCGCGCGCAAGGGCCGCCGGGGAGCCGGTGTAGCCGGAACGCCCCTCCCGCGACACGGGAGGGGCCATTGCGGCGCACGTTATTTTACCGATTGCCGCACCTCAAACACGCCGCAGCCGATGCGCGCGCCGCTGTCGCCTGCGGGGTCGGTTTTCATGTCATCGGGGCCGGCGTGAATCATAATGGATGCGCCATCGGCGTCCATCAACGCCCCCTCCGCATCGCGCATCACGCCATGTTTCAGGGTAAAGGCCAATGCGCCTGTGCCGCCCGCACCAATAACCAAATTGGGCAAATCGCCCGCGTGCGCGCCCATTTCGGATTCCAGCCCGTGCTGCTTATTGAACGGATTCCAATGCCCCTCGGCGGTTTTGAAATCGGGGCCGTCGCATTTGCCGACCATATGGACATGCACGCCATAGGTGCCGGGCGTCATATTTTGCGCGGTGAGGTTCAGCATTAACCCGCCGTTGCCCGCGCCAATGATTGCCTCGCCCAAATCCTTACCATCCTTGTCACGGATCATCGCGCTAACGATTTCGCCCGCTTCTGCGCCCTTGGGCGACATAGTGTCGGTTTCGGTGGACGCCGCGCTTTCGCCGCAGGCGGTAAGCAGAGCAAGGGTAAGCAAGCTGGAAAGTACAATCGATTTCATCGGGGTTTCTCCTTTGGTGAATAGGGGCATAACGCGCAAACGGGCCAGTGGGTTGCGTTACGGAACCGTAATCTCCGCCATCACCACGCGGCCTGCGTCGAACAAGGGTTGCCAGATCGCGCGGATGCGGTCGGCGCGGCTATCGTGCGAATCAACGCTGTCCATGGCGATATTATAGGCGCTGTTGGCAATCACATCGGCGATTTGCACGCCCGCCGAAAGGTGCGAATCGGACAGGCGCGCGCTGCCCCATTGGCCTAGCGACTGCGCCACCGCTTGCCGCACCCGCGCCAATATGATGGGATCGTAGCGGCCATCGTCAATCACAACCTCCGCACAGCCACCCGTGCGCGGCAGCACCTCGGCAATCGCGGCGTCGAGCAATTGCGCATAAATATCAAGGTCTTTGGTGCGCGACGTCGCCGTCTCCGGCCCGACGCCCGCGCGGCGAATCACCGCGACATGGGCAAAGCCGCGATATTTTGCGAACAGTTCGGCCAGCAACCCGCGCTCCACCAGATCCATCCGGCTGCCCTTCATCTCCCCGCGAAGGCCGGTAATCTGCCGGTATCGGTGCAGCACGGCGTCGGCATCGCCGCCATCCATATGCACCACGGCAAAGGTCATCGCGCCGGTGCCAATGCCGCCGCTTTCATCGCAATATAGGGGCATCGCCGCGCTCCGTCTGGTTCCGCCATCAATGTAGAGGCGGCCAGCCATGGTGGAAAGGGTTTAGTAGGGCTTGGCCAAAAGGTCGCGGATTTCGGCCTCGGCGGCGCGGCGGCAGTCCTGTTCCTTGCCTTTTTTCGCGCATTTCTTGCCATATTCATCGCGCACGCGCGACAATTTGCCAAGCCGTTCGTCCCGGTGGCGCAGTGCACGGCCGCGCTTTTCATCCGACTCCGACTGGCTGGTGGTAAGCAGATCGACGCCGCCGCTGACAATCTTCACCGGCGCGGTGACCACATCGGCCACCACCGATGCAACGCATCCGCCGGTAAGGACCGGCAGGCAGGCAAGGCAAGCTATCGACACAAATCGGCGCGGCATCGGCGTATCCCTCATAATCCCGCAACGGGTATAGCAGAATGGTATGAACGGAGAATGACCTATTGTGAAACCTAATGCCGCGTTCCTAATGGCGCATCATCGCTCAGCACAGCAATCAGCCGCTCAATCTGCCGCCACCGGCAAAAGGCGATGTGATTGCCGATATTGCGGCTGTCGCGGGCGTTCTGCGCGGCGGCGGCGGCGGCGCTTGTCCCATAAGCGGCAAGCAAATCCTGCGCTTCTTGGGCGGCATCACGGTCAACGAATACCGATATGGCAGGTGGAGAGGACATAAAACGCATGAGAACCCTTTTGTGTTTTTGTTGGCCAAGCGAAGCGTTGGGGAACCGCGCGCTGGAAAGGCCGTTTTACATAAGGGCAGTGAAAAACCCTTGTCCCGATCTGGTTAACACATTTGGACGCCGCCATTAACGCTGAGGCCGCCGCGATTGCGGCCTATGCCTTGAAACCGCCACATGTTGACAGTAATGTAAATATCTATGTCCTCTTATAACCATCCCATCACGATTCAGCCCGCCGACATTGATTTCATGGGGCATGTCAACAATGCCCATTATCTCAAATGGGTGCAGGATGCGGTGCTCACCCATTGGCAGAAAACCGCGCCGCCGGTTGCCGTTGCCGCGCATCTGTGGGTCGCGTTGAAGCATGAGATCAGCTACCGCAAGCCCGCATTCCTGAACGATGTCGTCATCGCCGAATTGGTGCTAGACAAAGTCCACGGGACGCGCGCGTTTTACACCACGCTGATCAAACGCGGCGAAGAAGTGCTGGCCGAGGTGCAATCAAGCTGGTGCTGCGTCGATGCCGTGACGAACCGCCCCGTGCGGATTGCGAAGGATATTGCGGAGTTTTTCCTTGGCCGTGAAGAGCCGGTCTGACCGCTTATTTGCACGCGATACTGTCGGCGTCGGTCGGCGCAAATTGGCCAAGGCTGATCTCG
>JBGSOJ010000369.1:0-4750 GCA_041739175.1 Sphingomonadaceae bacterium | reverse complement strand
GCTTGATGCCAAGCGGTTTACGACCCAAAGTTGGCTTGTTTTCGTTATCTTCACTCATCGAACAGACTAAACCCTTCATTTTCCATAACGCATAGGGCCGGTGGCATACGCCCTCGACCCGAAACTTGCCGCGTTAAGCGGCGTCCTTATCGTAACCGATAAACTTTATCCAGCGCGCAAGGTGAAGATTCACCCTTTTGGCGGCTGCCGGGCCCAAAATAGCGGCGTGAACGGCGTTTTGCCGACCCAATGCCATAGATAGGGCTTCACGGTCGACAGGCAAGGTCGTGCCGCGCTCACCCGAGCCCTCGGCCTCGCGGCCAACACGCCATGCCTGATCCAATTTGCTGCGCCCATCCTTGCTGCTGTCGCTGGCGTGGAGCAGCAAATCGACTTTACCGCTGCGCGCGGCGGTGGCGATTTTTTCATGGCCCGTGAGCAGGTTCGACGATTTAGCCTCAAGCCCCAACCGGTCCATTGTTGCCGCCTGCAATTGATCCGCGATCCGGTCGGCAAGGTCATCGGGAATGGACAGCGCCGCGCCCTTAAACGCCCGCGCCAACGCGCCGCGCAACTTGCCAACGCCTGCAGCATCTAGGTCTGCACGCGAAACGCCCAGCCAAGCCCCGCGCCCCGGCGCTTTGCCACGCACATCAGGAAGCACGACGCCGTCGGGAGAAATCGCCAGCCGGATAAGCGACGCCGCATCGGCGCGCTCGCCCGTCAGGATGCAGCGGCGTTCGGGGCCAGTGGCGGTGTCGAGCATATCGACACCTTCGCCGCTTACTGTATTTTGGGCACGGTTCATCACGCGCCCTCCCGATGCCGGAGGGGCGTACATATGCCAAAGCTGCCCGTAAAGGTTAGCTTAGGCCCCTCATTGGGGAGTATCCGCATCGGCGGCCTCCTCCATTTCGGGTGCAGCGGCTTCTGGTTCGTCATCGAACCCCGACGCGGATGCGTCATCCTCAAACCAATGCGCGCGCGCGGCCATGATGATTTCGTTGCCTTGCTCATCGGAGAGGTCGTATTTGGCAAGCACGCCGCCTTTGTCCTCAACCTGATGCCGCGATTTGTTGCGGCGGTTGTCGACGCGCGGCTTGGCAATCAACTCGTCGGTGGCAAGATCGGCCAAATCGTCGAGGGTCTTGATACCAGCCTCACCCAAAGTCACGAGCATCCCTTCGGTCAGGTGCGGCAACTCGGCAAGCGCGTCCTCTACGCCCAATTCCGTGCGGATTTCACGCGCGGCGGATTCCTTGCGCTCCAACGCTTCCAGCGCGCGGTTTTGCAGTTCGGACGCCAGTTCCTCGTCAAAGCCCTCAATTGAAGCAATGTCCTCAGGCGCGACATAGGCGACTTCTTCGAGTTCGGAGAAGCCTTCGGCAACCAGCAATTGCGCCAGTGTTTCGTCCACATCCAGTTCCTGCTGGAACAGTTCGGACAATTCGACGAACAGTTTCTGACGCTTCTCGCTCGACTCTGCCTCGGTCATAATGTCGATGCCGCGGCCTGTCAGTTGCGAAGCAAGCCGCACGTTTTGCCCGCGACGGCCAATGGCGAGCGACAATTGATCGTCGGGAACGACAACTTCAATGCGGCCTTCCTCCTCGTCCAAAACCACGCGGCTAACCGTTGCGGGTTGCAATGCGTTGACAACGAAGGTTGCAGTGTCCTCGGACCATGGAATGATGTCGATTTTCTCGCCCTGCAATTCCTGCACGACGGCCTGAACGCGGCTGCCCTTCATCCCGACGCACGCGCCGACGGGGTCGATGGAGCTGTCATAGCTAATTACGCCAATTTTGGCGCGGCTACCTGGGTCACGCGCGGCGGCCTTGATTTCGATGATGCCATCGTAAATTTCGGGCACTTCTTGCGCGAACAGCTTTTTCATAAAATCGGGGTGCGAGCGGCTAAGCAGGATTTGCGGGCCACGGCTTTCGCGTTGCACCTTCAAAATCACGCTGCGCACACGGTCGCCGGTACGGGCGATTTCGCGCGGGATTTGCTGATCGCGACGAATGACGCCTTCCGCACGGCCAAGGTCGACGACGACATGGCCAAACTCAACCGACTTCACAACGCCCGTAATGACTTCGCCAACACGGTCCTTAAACTCTTCAAACTGACGGTCGCGCTCGGCGTCGCGCACCTTTTGGAAAATGACCTGCTTCGCCGATTGCGCATCAATGCGGCCAAGATCAACGGGCGGCAAAGGATCGACGATGAAGTCGCCAAGCACGGCGTCTTTATCCAGCTTTTGCGCCTGTTTCAGATCGACCTGCTTAAAATAGTCCTCAACATTCTCAACGACCTCAACCACGCGCCACAATTGCAAATCGCCGCTGTTGGTGTCGAGTTTTGCGCGAATGTCGTTTTCCGCACCATAACGCGCCCGCGCCGCGCGCTGGATCGCTTCTTCCAAAGCCTCCACCACAATTGCGCGGTCGATCATTTTTTCCGAGGCAACGGCATTAGCAATCGCCAGCAGTTCGGCCTTATTCGCGGAAATTGGACTTGCCATAATTCAAACTCTCGTCATCTAAGTTGGTCTATACTAACAGATTACGCGTCACCGGACAAAGGGTCTTCCCCGTCCAGATCATCGTCAATCTCGTCTTCGTCAAATTCGTCGAAATCGTCCAACGCCTCCATCGCAATGGGCACAGTGGCGGCGATGAGTTTGTCGGTGAGCATCAATTTCGCGCTCTCCACGGCGGAAAGCGGGAAGGCGACGCGGCCCGATTTTTTATCGTTAATGAGCGCCATATCGCCCTCAACGCCAATCAATTCGCCGCGCAAACCCTTGCGCCCTTCGACCAGCTCGGACAATTTAATGTTCGCCTCATGCCCCGCCCAATCGGCGTAATCGGACAAGCGGGTAAGCGGGCGATCAATACCGGGGGAGGATACCTCCAACCGATAAGCGAACGGAATGGGGTCCGTCCCCGCTTCTTCCAGCGCGTCGAATTTTTCCGAAATACGTCGCGACAGCGTCGCGCAATCGGCGATTTGCAATTGCCGTGTTTCGGGGCGTTCGGCCATGATTTGCAGCGACGGCTCATCGCCATCGCCGCTGACCCATGCCACGCGCACAAGATCAAGGCCCAAAGCGGTTACCTCAGGCAGAATCAAATCATAAACGGGCTTTAAGTCGAGCAAGCAAACACCTAATATCAACGGCCATGGCTGCTTGTGGCCGAAACCGGTTGGTTTCAGCCCCGTACAATCTTCACCATGCGGGAATGACAACGCCTTTAGGTTGAACTTTGTCTTTTGGCAAGGCAGAATTGCATGGCGCACGGGAACCGTAAACGATCGTTCAGGGTTTCTAGTGCGAGCATTCACCATCGGGACACAGACCAATGACCAAAGTCACATTCATCCTCTCCACCGCCTTTCTCGCCCTCGCCGCTTGCGGAACCGGCGACGCCGTGAAAGCAAAGGGCGCGGACAGCAGCACAGCCGACGCGCCTGCTGAAATCAGCCCAGTGGATAAAGAGCCGTTTGAAATCACCGAAATTGCAACCTTCGACAATCCATGGGCCATGGTGTTTCTACCCGACAGTCCATACGCGCTTATTACGGAAAAAGGCGGGCGCTTGATGCTGTGGGAAAATGGCGGCGAAGTGATCGCTGTCGCTGGCGTCCCCGAAGTTGCCGAAGGCGGACAAGGCGGGTTGGGTGATGTGATCCTCTCCCCAGACTTCGCCGAAACGGGGATCATTTATTTAAGCTGGGTTGAGGCAGGCGCAGACGGCACTTTTGGGGCCGTCGTGGGACGGGCCAAGCTCGATCGCGACGGCGCACCAAAGCTGACCGGACTTACGCCGATTTGGGAGCAAGAGCCAAAAGTCACCGGTCGCGGGCATTTTTCCCACCGGATGGCGTTTTCTCCTGACGGCAAGTTCCTGTTTATCACCTCCGGCGACAGGCAAAAAATGGAACCAGCGCAGGCGATGGACGGCCAATTGGGCAAAGTATTGCGCCTTTATCCCGACGGTACAATTCCAGAGGAAAATCCCTTTGCCGACCGCGAAGGCCCCGTGCGCGCCGTTTGGTCTTTGGGCCACCGCAATTTGCTCGGGCTTGCTTTCGACAACAAAGGCAATCTGTGGAACACGGAAATGGGGCCAGCGGGCGGCGATGAATTGAACCTTGTCAAGCGGGGCGAGAATTATGGCTGGCCGCTGCTTTCCAACGGCAGCTATTATGATGGCCGCGAAATACCGGACCACGCGGCAGAGGGTGAGGAGGATGAAAATGATGTCGCCAATGGCGGCGCTTCGGGTTTCAGCAGCCCCAAGATCAATTGGACGCCCTCAATTTCGCCAGCTAACCTCTTGTTTTATGATGGCCAATTGTTCCCCGAATGGACCAACAGCCTGTTTATTGGCGGCTTGTCGGGTGAAATGCTTATCCGCGTAAAATTGGACGACCAAAAGGCGGAAATCGCCAACCAATGGCCTATGGATGCCCGTATCCGCGAAGTTGAGCAAGGCCCCGACGGGGCCATTTGGGTGCTGACGGACGGGAACGAGGGCAAGTTGCTACGTTTGACACCGACGCAGGACTGAAAACGAAAGCGCAGACAGAATAATGCCAATTAAAGCGGCAGCGGAGACTCCATTCCGCTGCCGTCTCATTTTGATCGTATCAGGCATTGCGATCCGATGGAGTTCGGTCAATAAATCCCGCTGTCGGTCAGATCGCTTGGCTGCTGCGCCGGCGCGGCGGGCGTTGGCGC
>JBGSOJ010000351.1:0-3970 GCA_041739175.1 Sphingomonadaceae bacterium | reverse complement strand
GGTGAATCTGCTCGCCGCCGATGAACTCGCCACGCTGGAGAGCGAGCAGGGCATGGGGCAGGCCGAAGCCGCCGATTTGACCGAGGCAATCCACCGCCTTCGCGGTTCGATTGGCGCTCTAAACCGCGAGGGGCGGCAACGCTTGCTCGCCGCGTTTGAGGCCGTGAATGCGCATTTCGGGCGATTGTTCAGCGGGCTGTTCGGCGGCGGCGAGGCGCATCTTGCGCTCATTGAAAGCGACGATCCATTGGAGGCGGGGCTGGAGATTATGGCGCAACCGCCGGGCAAGAAGCTCGCTTCGCTCACGTTATTATCCGGCGGGGAGCAGGCGCTGACGGCGGTGGCGTTAATATTCGGGCTGTTCCTCACCAACCCCGCGCCGATTTGCGTGTTGGACGAGGTCGACGCGCCGCTGGACGATGCCAATGTGGAGCGGTTTTGCGACCTGCTCGACCGGATGGTGGCGGAAACCAACACGCGCTACCTCATTGTCACCCACAACGCCGTAACGATGAGCCGGATGCACCGATTGTTCGGAGTGACGATGATTGAGCAGGGCGTGTCGCGGCTGGTGTCGGTGGACCTTGGCGCGGCGGAGGCTCTGTTGGCCGAAGCCTAAAAGGGGTACGGAGGCTCTTTTGGCCGAGGCCTAGGCAAGCGCGTGGCGGATTGCCGCCGCCATTTGGCGCACTTGCCGATCCATAGAAAACCGATCGAGCACCCGCGTTCGGCCTGCCGCGCCATGGGCGGCGCGCAGGTCGGGATCGCGCAGATAGGCCTCCATCGCGCGGGCAAAGCCATCCTCGTCATCCAAGGCGATCAGTCGGCCCGTCTCGCCATCAACGATAATCTCGCACGGCCCCGCCGCAGCCGACGCCACCACCGGTAGGCCGCAGGCCATGGCCTCGGCCAGCACAAGGCCAAAACTCTCGCGCTCGGCGGCATGGACCATCAGGTCGGCGGACTGATAATAGGGTAAGAGATCGCTTTGCGCGCCGGCAAACTGGAACCGCGCGCCAAGGCCAAGCGCGTCGGCCAATTTCCGCCATTCGGGCAGCATCTCGCCATCGCCGACACAGGTGAAGCGGACATCGGCGAATTCCGGCTGCGCACAAATGCGCGCGGCACAGCGCAGGATGACATCGACGCGTTTTTCCCGCCGCGCTTGCCCGGCGCAGATAATGTGCACCGTTTCATCCTCGCGCGGATCGGTGGCGGGAACGAAGTGGTCGGTATCGATGCCGTTGGGCGCAATCGCCATCCGCGCGCGCGGGATCTTGGCGTAGCGGGTCAGCCATTCCCCTTGCGAGGCAGAATTGGCGATATGCAAATCGTGCAATTGCCGCCCGAGTACGCGGCGGACGAGGAACTTTACCATTTGGCGCGGCAAGGAATCGCGCACCCGGTGATCGAAGCTGTCCTCCTCCGTATTGATGGTGCGCACATTCAGGCCATGCAGAAAAGCCATGTCGAGCGTGGTTGGCAGCGCGCTCATATAGACAATGGCCTTGATGTCGTGTTCAGCAACGAAGGCGCGAAGCCGGGCTTTATCTTCATCCGCCAACCGGTAGCAGTCGATGGCCACCGGCTGCATATGCGCAATGCTGTGCGCGCTATTGCCGGTCAGCTCGGGAAAGGCGACATAGGACTCATATTCTTTAAGCTGCGCCGCAATCCGGTCGCGCACGCGCACCACCGTGCGCCAGACAAATCCCTGATCGTCGGGATAGCGCATACAAAATAGGATGCCGGGCCGGGTGCTGTTTCGTCTCATGCTTTGGCTCCGGCGGCAGGGCGGGCGATGCGCAGGCCGAGTTTTCCGGCAAGCAGCGCAATCTCATCAAACAAGGGATGGCGAAGCAGCCACAGTGTCAGCAACCAGACGACACCCACCGGCACCGCCAAAATCATCAACCGCACCAACGGCCAGCCAATCTCCGCAAAGCCAATCGCCGCCTGCGCGCCGAAGGCCACCAAGGCACAGGCCAATGCGACCAATGCGCCGGGCAACACCATGCGCGCAAAGGGGAGCACGGCGCACCCAAGGTGACGCCGCTGTAAAATCAGCCATATCGCTGCGCCGAATATACTGGCCAACGCCATGGCCCAACCGAAGGAGACAATATCGCCGCTCCATAGCATCAGCCCCAGCCCAATGCGCGCCAACGCGGTGCTGAGCAATGGAAACGCGGCAAGATACGGCCGGCCAATCGCATTGAAAGCGGCGGTGTGATAATGGAACGCAAGGTCTATGGCCGCCATTAACGCCAATGGAACGATCGCCGGTGCGGCCGCAAGCCAGGTTTCGCCATACAGGCCCACGACCAAATCTTCGGCGACAATCATCGTCACCGCCAGCATAGGCCAACCGATCGCGGTGACCAACGCAATCGCACGATGCAACAAAGGCTGAAGCGATTCGCCCGCATGGTGCGCCTTGGCAAGATAGGTCTGCGAGCCGAAGCTGATTGCGGAACCCGCCACATACATAAATATGGAGACAGTCGAATTGGCGCGGCTGAGCAGGCCAACCGCGCGCGCCGAGCCGATTTTGCCCAGGATAAGGTCGGGCAGCGCCGCATTGCCCGCCACCACCAAATTGGTAAGCAACGCCCCGGTACCAAAGCGCAATATGCCGCCGGTCTCGGAAAAGCGGGGCAGATAGGCCATGTGCACGGGCCGCAAGGCGACATAAACCAACCCGGTGGACACCACATTCGCCAGATTGGCCCACGCCAAACTCGCCGCGCCGTGGTCCGAAAGGGCAAGGCCTATCGCCACGACGGTATAGGCGGCCGTTCCCACCGCCGTCCCGATGGCGATCTTGGCGGCATCAAACTCGCGCAACAACAACGCGAGCGCCACGGAACTGAAGGGGATGAACAGAAAACTCGCTGCGAGTATCCGCATCACCGGACCAATGGCGGCATAGCCGAAAAACCCGGCCACCGGATCGCTAAGCAGAAAAATCAGCGCGGCGACGCTCCATGCGATGGCATAGGCCACCGCCAACGCCGAACGGACCTCGTCGCGGCTGAGGCGGTCCGTGCGTTGCAAATATGAACTCACACCAAAGTCACGGAACACATGAGCGATGTTCACCAGCACAATCGCGATCGAGTAAATGCCGATTTCCGCTGGCGACAAAATGCGCGCCACCACCAAGGAGACAATGAACATCACAACGGTCGCGCCTGAGGAGGCAAGGAAGTTGAGCGCAAGCGACTGGCGGAAACTGGTCATGCGCAGGCGTCCCGGGCGACGCCCGTATGGCCTAGCCCAAAATACGCCACCTTGCGATGCGATTCGGGGGCAATGGAACGGGAAAGAAAGCGGGTCATTGCCGCTCTATGCCCTGATCGGCTTTATATGTGGTAAACGGAGACTTAACACCGCGATTGCGCAGACCCTTATTTGCTGCCGTCGTCGCTCCACCCGCATTCGGGGTGAGTCGGGCTTAAGGTTCATGGATTCGCGAACGCGTCCGCGTGATTCCCAACCGCAGAATCGGGAATCAGCCAAAATCAGAGGCCATTTCGCCCGATTCTGTCCCCGATATCCGCCGTTTGAAAAAAGGAGACGCGAAGGCCTTTGGCGAATGCGTCATTTTTGTGATGAACAATACATCGTCTTTTCAATGCCTTATTGACCCGATCGGAATTTTTTGTAAGAAAATTGCAAAAAGCCGTTGACCGAATCTCTCATCACCCTTAGAGGCCTGTTCACCGGACGGGAACGACGCACTAGCGGCTCCAACCAACCGGTCGCCAACATAGTCGGACAGTAAGTCCCCCGAACCAACGGATCGGGGAACAATCACTGTCCGCCGCTTTTGTTGTCGGCTCTTTGACATTGTGATTTAAGATGAAGGGACATGTGGGCGGCGGCTCCGGGACCAACGGCATCAAGGCGTTGGTATCTCGGTTAAATTAAGTCGTAACTCACAAGTCCTTACACGTATCCATACGTA
>JBGSOJ010000285.1:0-4780 GCA_041739175.1 Sphingomonadaceae bacterium | reverse complement strand
GGCGCGGGCAGCATTTCTATCGATGGCAAGGCCCGCGTGCTGCGCGTTGATGGGCGCGAGTTGAAAGAGGGCGCGATCATCACGCTCGACGGGACCAGCGGCGAAGTGATGGCGGGCGCAGTCGCGATGATTGAACCCGATATTTCGGGCGATTTCGGCGCGTTGATGGTGTTCGCTGATAAGGTCCGAAAAATGCGTGTGCGGGCGAATGCGGAAACCCCGCATGATGCCAAGGTCGCGCGCGAATTCGGCGCAGAGGGCATTGGGCTTTGCCGGACGGAGCATATGTTCTTCGACGCGGCGCGGATTACCGCAGTGCGCCAAATGATCTTGGCCAGCGATGAAGCGGGCCGCCGCGTTGCTTTGGACCGGTTGCTGCCCGAACAGCGCGCCGATTTCGTTGGCTTGTTCCGTGAGATGGCGGGGCTTCCCGTCACCATTCGCCTGCTCGACCCGCCTTTGCACGAATTCCTGCCGCATGAGGAATCGGAATTTGCGGAGGTCGCCGCCGCCGCCGACTTGTCGGTAGACCTCCTGAAACGCCGCGCGGCGGAATTGCATGAGTTTAACCCCATGTTGGGCCATCGCGGGTGCCGGCTTGGTGTGACCTACCCGGAAATTTATGAGATGCAGGCGCGCGCGATTTTTGAGGCGGCGTTGATCGTTGCGGGCGACCACGGCGTCGCGCCGATCCCCGAAATCATGATTCCTTTGGTGGCGACGAAGCGCGAACTCGACCTGATGAAAGCGGTAGTCGACAAAGCGGCAGAGACGGTGTTCGCCGAAAAAGGCGCGTCGGTCGAATACCTCGTTGGCACGATGATCGAGCTACCCCGTGCGTGCCTGATGGCCGGTGAAATCGCGGAGGTTGGCGCATTTTTCAGCTTCGGTACCAATGACTTAACCCAAACAACCCTAGGTGTCAGCCGCGACGATGCGGGGCGGTTCCTTGGCACTTATGTGGACAAGGGCATTTACGCCCGCGACCCGTTCGTCAGCCTGGATTTGGAGGGCGTCGGCCAACTCATCGAAATCGCGGCGGAGCGGGGCAGGGCGACCCGCCCCGACATCAAAATGGGTATCTGCGGCGAACATGGCGGAGACCCGGCGAGCATCGCATTCTGCGGCCGCATTGGCCTCGATTATGTCAGCGCATCGCCCTACCGCGTGCCGATTGCCCGATTGGCGGCGGCGCAGGCGGCCTTGGCACAGAAAGGGTAACGAACACATGGTTATGGCGCAGGTCGCATGACGGTCGAGATATTAGTTCACGGCGGCTGTCATTGCGGCGGCGTGCGGTTTCGATGCAGATTGCCGGGGCCCGACGTCACATTGCTATCATGCAACTGCTCGATTTGCACGCGCACCGGTTTCCTGCACCTTATTGTTCCGCATACGCAGTTTTCGCTGCTGCCCCATAATGCGGCGTTGGCGTCTTATCGGTTCGGCACGGGCGCAGCTGAGCATCTTTTTTGCCGCACTTGCGGGATTAAGGCCTTCTACCAACCCCGCTCGCACAGCGATTCGTGGAGCGTGCATTTCGCCTGCCTTGATGATGGACATGGCCTGAACGCCAGTATAGTCCCATTCGACGGGCGCAATTGGGAGGCCGCGCGGGGGCAATTACGCTGACCGCATTTGGGCTTGAGCGCAGCGCGTGTTTATGTAACCTATGCAATCTCAACAAAAGGATTGCTTATGGCCAGCACCGCAAAGTCGCCGCCCGCCGCTCCGCTTCCGGCTTCGGCGCTTCGCGGCGCGGACCGGTTTGAGCAGGCACTGTCACTGGGCGCAGTCGTCATCCTAATTGCGATGGTGGCGGCAGTTGCGCGAGGGCAGGGCGATTGGCCAAAAATTCCGTTGTCTGTCTGGCTGCATCTGGCGACCATAGGCGTGGCATTGGTTCTTACCCCCGTCATGTTGCTCCGCCCGCGCGGGACGCGGGGGCATCGGCAGATCGGCTATGTCTGGGTAGCGGCAATGATTGCGACGGCAGTGATTAGCCTCAATATCCGGTTGGTCAACAACGGCGGATTTAGCATGATCCATATTCTGGCCGTGTGGACGCTCATCCAAGTTCCCCTCATCATCATCCGCGCCCGCCAACATGACCACCGCCGCCACCGAAGCGCCGTGCGCGGCATGGTATTGGGCGCATTATTGATCGCGGGGTTCTTTACATTTCCATTTGGGCGGTTGTTGGGGATGTGGTTGTTTGGGTGAGGCTTTTTTTTGTGTGTCATCCTTCTTCCAGCATATATGCAAAGTAACCTTTTCAAGCTATTTTATGAATAGCTGTTGACCGTAAGGTCGAGATCTAGGGTCTTGGGAAGGGAGAACGATATGGCGGATTTTTTTGGAACGACGGGAGACGATGTTTTATCGGGTACTTCCAGCGCAGACACATTGTTTGGCGGCGATGGCAATGACACGCTTGATGGTTTGGGCGGGACAGACTTGCTTCGAGGCGAAGCTGGCGACGATATCTTGGTTCAGGTTGGGCCGCCGTCGGGACCGGAAAACTATAACGGCGGCGATGGCAATGACACGTTGCTGCTGATTGGTGTGCCCGCACCCACGCCCGCTGGATTAACGTCACAATTTAATTTTTTGGGCGTAAATCAGATTGTTGGCGTTGAAACCGTCGAAATACAGGGCGGTGCGGGAACGCGTACCAATGTCCTGTTCCAAATCAGTCAAGCAGGCAGCTTGCCCACCCACTTTATCGGTGGCGATGGGGGAGCCAACATTGTTTTCTTGACGACGGTCGCGGGCACTTTCGATGCGCCATTAATCACCGTAGAGAATTTCCAAAGCGGGACTGCCGACCGTTTCGTCGATGATACCTTGGTTATGTTGGCTTCTGGGCCGAATGCCGTTACCTTTAATGCGAGTGCGGCCAACCGCGGTTATGTGACCACGCTAAATGGTGGTGCCGGTAATGATGTTTTAAATGGCGGCAACGGCCGCGAGATTTTTGTCGGTGGTCTTGGCCAAGACCAAATGTATGGCGGCGGAAATCAGGACACATTCTTGTTTGTGAACAACGCACCACCGGGCTTTACGCCGCAAACAGACACGTTTTCGGGCGATCTTGCTGTTGGTGGTTCGGGTTATGATGTAGCCGCATTTGGAGGCACAGTTTTCTTCCAAGGGAGCTTGGCGGAAATTGAGGAAATTGCGCTTTTGCCGGAATTCGCGGGCGAACGTCCCGCCGCCCAATTGTATCTGTCGACAGGCGTGGATTTGGGCACCGTTTTGACACGCATATCTGGGACAGGGTTTGTTTCTATGGTGATTGAAGCGGGCGATACCTTTGATGGGTCCAGCCTGACCATTGCACCTGGCTCCGATTTGCTGTTTGAGATCACAGGCAATGATGACGCAGAATTGATCACCGGCACCAGCACAGATGACCGTATTTATGGCGGCATTGGAAATGACACGTTGAATGGCGGTGGCGGCGATGACCAACTGGTCGGCGGAGATGGCTTTAACATACTGAATGGCGGTGCTGGTGATGATGTGTTGGGAGGCTTCGACTTCAGCTTTTCGGCTGGCGTTAATGCAATGTCTGGCGGTCAAGGAAATGATGTCTACATCGTGACCAATGTCGGCGATGTCGTGATGGAACTTAATGGACAAGGTTTCGATCTTGTCGAGTCCAGCGTGAACTTCACATTGGGATCCGGTGTAGAGGTGTTGCTCTTAAATTCCTTCGCAACAATGGGCGTTGGAAATAGCTTGGATAATCTCATCGATAGCAGCGCAACTTTTCAAGGCGGATTGGGGACAACATTGCGCGGCAACGGTGGCAATGATATTCTAATCGGCAGCGAAGATAGTGATCGGCTGTTCGGCGGCAACGGCAATGACGGCTTAAACGGTGGCTTCGGCTCTGATTATTTGCACGGTGGTGCTGGAGCGGATGTGTATGCATTTGACTTGCGTAGCCTCATGGAACCGACGACCGTCGACCGGATTGTTGGTTTTAGCCAGGCTGAGGGCGACGTGATTGACTTCACGCTTCTCGATACCATTGAACATATCGACGCCTTTGTCGGCACCTCCGCTTTTTCCGGTTCCGCGCGTGAAGTTCGCTATCAACAGGTCGGCGCGAACACTTTTGTGCAGGTGGACTGGGATGCGGACGGAACGGCGGATTTCTCCATTCGCGTTGACGGCGTCGTCAATTTTGTTGCGGGCGATTTCGTGCTGTAAACGCGTATACACGGTTTAGGAAACATTTGCGGCGGTCCCGTGGATCGCCGCATTTTTTTGCGACAAAGAGTTTGGCCACGGTTTGATATTGCATCGTCAAATCCCACTCAACACCACAATTCTCATCCCGCCCCCGTTGTTTCCCCACCCTCTCGCGCTTATCTCGCATCGCATGAGCAAGCTACAGATTTGGTATGATGGCGGCTGTCCGCTTTGCCTGCGGGAGATTGCGGTGATGCGGCAGCTTGACCGGCGCGGGGCGATTGATTTTACCGATGTCGCGCGGCCCGATGCCGTCTGCCCAATTGACCGCAAAGAGCTGCTCGCGCGGTTTCATGCGCGTGAGGATGGCGTGATGCTGTCCGGCGCGGCGGCGTTTGGGGCGATGTGGCGGGCGATCCCGTTGCTCCGCCCATTGGGCCTTGCCGCGCGCAATGCCCATGTGCTGCGCGCATTGGAATGGCTGTATATGAAATTCCTTATCATCCGTCCGCGATTGCAAAGGGCTTTGCGCAAATGACTGACCTGTTCCCCGCCACCCGCGCCGATGCCTTGGCGC
>JBGSOJ010000276.1:0-1805 GCA_041739175.1 Sphingomonadaceae bacterium | reverse complement strand
AGCGGCTCCACCGCGCGCCGGATTGCCCGCGAACGGCCCGAAGTGCCTGTGATGGTGCTGACCCCGTCCAATGTCACCGCCCGCCGCGTCGGCCTGTTGTGGGGCACCCACGCGGTGCAGACAAAGGACATCGGCAGCTTTGAGGAAATGGTCGGCAAGGGTAAGCGTATGGCGCTGCGTCACAATTTGGCCAAGGCGGGCGACCGGCTAATTGTCCTTGCCGGGGTTCCCTTTGGCACGCCGGGATCGACCAATGTGCTGCACGTCGTCACGCTGACCGGTCAAGAGCTACAGGGGCATAACGGCGAATTGTAACGGCGCGCGCGCCGCATTTTCCGCTTTGGCGATTGCGGCGCGTATAGTATCGGACCTGCATCGTGATTTTGCGGTACGGGAGGTACACATGCGTCGGAAAGCCCTTTTGTTGGCGGCAATGGCAATGGCCGCATCGCCGCTTTCGGCACAGGCACAGGCACAGGCGGACATAGATGCCGTTCGGCAAAGCTATCCGGTGATGATTGAATGCATCATGGTCACCGGCATAAGCGTTGAACTCGGCTACCCCGCCCGTCATTCGATGGAGGAATGGGCGGAGTTAATCGCCCCGGCGGCGGCCCTGCTGAATACCGACAGCGCAGCCGACATCGAGCAATGGGGCGCCGACTTTGAGGCGCAGCGCGCGCGCGACGGCGATGAAGAGGCCGAGGCTTACATTATCAATCAGGCGAAACTGTGCGACGACGCCCTCGATAATATCGGATAAAGCCCCATCATTACCCTACGGATTCATGCAATCTCGGCCCATTGAGCGCCGATCTCTCGTTCTTCATGCAAAAAATTGTGAATTAATCATTTTTGAAATAGACAAATATCTAATTATGTGATTATTTGTCATTGGTGGAAAAATTATCTGACTCTGTTGCGAACCCGTCCGGCGGGGAACGTTATACCTCCTGCGCTGCGTTGCGCATCGGGCAAGCTGCGCCCAATTTCTCGGCGCGGGCGACAACGGGGCCGTTGTCTTTGTCCGATTATCGCGGGCAATGGGTGCTGTTATTCTCGCACCCCGCCGATTTTACGCCGGTCTGCACCAGCGAATTTCTCGCCTTTGCGCGCGCGCAGGATGATTTCAGCGCCCGTGGATGCGCCTTGGTGGCGCTGTCGGTGGACAGCCTGTTCTCCCATTTGGCATGGGTGCGCGCGATTCAGGACCATTTTGGCGTCGCCGTTCGCTTTCCGGTGATTGAGGATCCGACGCTGGAGATTGGCCGCGCGTTTGGCATGTTGGGCTATGACGACGCCGATGCCTCCGCCGTGCGGGCGACCTATATCCTTGATCCGCAAGGGATTGTGCGCGCGATTAGCTGCTACCCCACCAATGTTGGCCGCTGCGTTGGCGAATTGCTGCGCACCGTTGACGCGTTGCAACGCGCCGACCGTTCGGCGGAGGCGGGGGAGTTTGCCTTGGTGCCCGAGGGCTGGCGGCCCGGCGATAAATTGCTGCGCCAACCCGATTCGGACTTATCCACGATTTTGGCCAGCGATGGTTCGGCCGATTGGTTCTATACGTTGGTGAAGGATGCCGAACATGGCTGACCCCGTTTGCGACCCCGATCTCAATGCGACCATCGACAATTTGGACGATGCCGCCGAATTGATGCGCGTGATGGGGCACCCCATCCGCCTGTCGTTGATTCAATCGATCGCCAACAACGAATTGTCGGTTGGTGAAATTGAGAATGTGACCGGCGTGACCCAGCCCACGCTTAGCCAGCAGCTTGCCGTGCTGCGCAAGGCCGATATGG
>JBGSOJ010000263.1:0-2183 GCA_041739175.1 Sphingomonadaceae bacterium | reverse complement strand
ATCATACAAAGCGCCGCCGCCAAAAATGACCTCGCCGCGATTGCCGTAGAGCGCCTCCCACTCCGCGAGACGCCGCTGATAATCCTCATAATCCTTATAGAATTGGATGAAAATCGCGTCGATTTCGTCCAACGTCTGCTTGGAGAAGGCGTATAATTGATCCTCGGTCAGCGCCGCCGCCGCCGGTCCCTTGCGCAGCATCAGTTCGCAGAATTGCGCGGTCACGGGCGGCAAAGAGAAATAATTGTAAATGTCGGTGCTGGCGGTATCGCGGATGCGCAGCGCGAAATTGCTTGTCGCGCCGGGATAGCGCGCGCGATATTCGGCATCCATTGCCGTGTTCACCCGTGCCAAAGGACCGCGCAATTGCGTCAAGAACGCCGTATAATATTCGTTCACGCTGACATAGGTCGGCGGCACGCAATTGAGCGCGGCGACGTTAAACGCGCTGCGGAAATTCCAGATCGTGGACATTTCGCTGATGTTGCTGTTGGGGGTGAGCCGCTGCCCCGATACTTCATCGGCGGGGGGAATGTACATGCCGGCCGCCGCACCCAAGGGCGGACCGGGGCGCAGCGGCGGACCGGGATCGACGATGGTGACAACCGGCTCCGGCGGCGGCGTGGGTTTAACGCAGGCCGACAACAGAGTGATCGCGGACAAAGCAGCAACAGTGGCCAATCGACGCCACGGGGCCGTTTCCAAAACACGGCGCGCATATGGCGACCGTTTACTCATATTCTCACCGGCCACGCAGGCACTCTCCCTCTAATCCACGCATCATTAGGTCCATGGATATAGCGCGCATCATGAACGCGCGCTGCACCATATCGGGCGTTCACCCTAACCAGCGGATTTTGTTGCGTCAAAGGGCAAAACAGCCAATGCGCCAAAAAGAAAAACCCGCCGAAGTTTTGCTCCGGCGGGTCGATCGATTGTCGGTTTACGACGATTTAGTCGCGGCTGCCCAAGAAGCTGAGCAAGAATTGGAACATATTGATGAAGTCGAGATACAGCGTCAATGCGCCCATGATCACCGACTTGCCAATCATATCCGACCCTTGCAGGTAGAAATACATGCTCTTCAACTTTTGCGTGTCGTAAGCGGTAAGCCCCGCGAAAATCAACACGCCCAGCGCGCTGATCACCAGCGACAAAGTGCTCGATTGCATAAAGATATTGGCAATCATCGCAACCAACAGGCCAACGACACCCATCATCAAGAAAGTGCCCATCGCGGACAAATTCTTCTTCGTGGTGTAGCCATAGAGGCTAAGCGACAAAAACGCGACCGAGGTGGCGACAAAGGTCAGCGCAATCGACTCGCCGGTAAACACGAGGAAAATCGAGGCCATCGAAAGGCCCATCAGGACCGTGAACGCCCAATACAGCGCCTGCAGCGTGAATTGCGACATCCTGTTCATGCCAAAGCTCATCGCGAACACGATGCCAAGTGGTGCAAACATCAACACATATTTGAGCGGGCTGGTCAGCACCGGAATCGCCATCGACGAACTGGCAAACAGCATCGCCACAATACCAGTCAGCAACACGCCGCTGGCCATATAATTGTAAATTTTGAGCATATACGAACGCAGCCCTGCATCGGTGGCCGCGTCCATGCGCCCATTGGCGGCAGGATTCATACTGCCAAAACGGGTGTCGAAACGGTCGTTCATGGTACGGGTTGCTCCTTCATAAAGCACAAAATTCGGTGGTCGGGCCCAATGCCCTTCCTGCCTTATGTCTGAATATCGTAATTATTGTGCGAATTTGCAAGCGAAACCGGACAGATGCAATTGTCGCAAACTGTCGCAATTGGCGGTGGCAAGCGACCGTAACACTGCACAAACCGGCGGTTTTCAGGGCGCAACCTGCCCCGATTCGATCGCATCGAGCAAAGCCTCAGCCCCCGTCTGCACCTGTTGCCAGCATAGATCGAACCCCGCCGCATCGCCATAATAGGGATCATCGACGCCGCCAATCCCGGCAAAGCTGCCGAACAGCCGGACCTTGTGCGCCATGTCGGCGGGAGCCATCCCCTCGATATGCATCAAATTGGTGCCATCAAGCGCAAGAACAAGATCAAACGCGGCGAAATCCGCCGCCGTCAATTGCCGCGCCCGCTGTTCCGATATATCAACGCCAAAGCGGGCGCAGGCGCGCACCGCGCGCGGGTCGGG
>JBGSOJ010000189.1:0-8278 GCA_041739175.1 Sphingomonadaceae bacterium | reverse complement strand
TGAGAAGAAGCACGGCGTGCGCCTTGGCTTCATGGGCTTCTTCACCAAAGCCGCAGCCTTGGCCGCCCGCGATATTCCCGCCGTCAATGCGCGGATTGAGGGCGATGAAATCGTCTATCACAACTATCTAGACGTCTCGGTCGCGGTCAGCGCGCCAAACGGCCTGGTCGTCCCCGTCATCCGCAATGCCGACGCGATGAGCTTTGCCGAAATCGAAAAGGCCATCGGCGCATTTGGCAAAAAGGCCAAAGAGGGCACGATGACCATGGACGATATGAAGGGCGGAACCTTCACAATCAGCAACGGCGGCGTGTTCGGCAGCCTGATGTCCACCCCCATCATCAACCCGCCGCAAAGCGCGGTTCTGGGCCTGCACCGGATTGAGGATCGCCCCGTGGCGCTGAACGGCCAAGTGGTCATCCGCCCGATGATGTATCTGGCCCTGTCCTATGATCACCGTTTGATTGATGGCCGCGAAGCCGTTACTTTCCTGAAAATCATTAAGGAAGCGATTGAAGACCCAACGCGGCTTCTCATCGACCTATAGGAGTAAGGCTCATGCGTCATTCGGTTATCGTTCTTGCCACCATGTTGCTCGGCCTGTCGGGTTGCGGCGAAGTAAAGGAAGCGGCAGCGGAAGGATTTAAAACGGAATTCGTTAAATCCTTCACCACAGAATGCGCGAAGGCGGCCGCCAACACCGGCGTGCCAACGGACAAGCTGAACCAGATTTGCGAATGCACCGCGACCGAACTCGTCGAAACGCAGAGCGTCACCGACCTGGCAAATCTTGACATGGAAAAGGCAATGCCGATTTTCCAAAAATGCGCAGGCGAGACGGGTTTGCAAATGCCGGGGGCTGCGCCTGCTGAATGACGAGTGAGGCCCTTTTTTCCTATGGCACGCTCCAATTGCCAGCAGTGCAGACCGCGCAATTTGGGCGGTTGCTAGACGGCCAAAAAGACAGCCTGTCCGGTTACGCTATCGGACGGGTCAAAATACAGGACGGCGATGTCGTGATGGTGAGCGGCGCGGAATTCCACCCCGCGATCTACGCCACCGGCAACACGGACGATGTAGTGGAGGGCAGCGTGTTTTGGCTCACCGCCGACGAACTTTCCGCCGCAGATGACTATGAAGTGGACGATTATGTGCGCTCACGCGTTACCCTATCGTCCGGATTACAGGCCTGGACCTATGTCGCGGCGCATTTATAATTTTGGCCGCGAGGCAATGGAGTAAGACATGAGCGATACGCAATTTGACGTAATAGTAATCGGTGCTGGCCCCGGCGGCTATGTCGCGGCGATCCGCGCGGCGCAATTGGGGCTGAAGACCGCGTGCGTGGAATCGCGCGCATCGCTCGGCGGCACCTGCCTGAATGTTGGCTGCATCCCGTCGAAGGCGTTGCTGCACGCGTCGGAATTGTATGCCGAGGCCGTCGGCGGCCATATGGCGCAATTGGGCATCACTATCGCGGGTGCTACGTTGGACCTCTCCAAAATGCAGGCGGAAAAGACAAAGGCAGTCAACGAGCTAACCGGCGGCATCGAATTCCTGTTCAAAAAGAATAAGGTAACGTGGCTGAAAGGCCATGCGAAATTCACGGGCAAGGGCGCAATTGATGTTGCGGGAACCGCCTACACCGCCAAGAATATCGTGATCGCCACGGGCAGCAATGTCACACCTCTGCCCGGTGTCGAGGTTGATAATGACGCGGGCGTGGTGGTCGATTCCACCGGCGCATTGGCGCTGTCCAAGGTGCCGGAACACATGGTCGTCATCGGCGGGGGTGTGATTGGCCTTGAAATGGGCAGCGTGTGGAGCCGATTGGGCGCGAAAGTCACTGTGGTCGAATATCTCGACCAACTGCTCCCCGGCATGGACGGCGACGTGCGCAAAGAAGCGGCAAGGATTTTCAAGAAGCAGGGCATGGCGTTGAATCTCGGCACCAAAGTCACTGGCGTGTCGGTGAAGGGCGGTAAGGCCAGCGTCACCGTGGAACCCGCGAAGGGTGGCGATGCCGAAACGCTCTCCGCCGATGTCGTTCTGGTCGCCATTGGCCGCCGCCCGAATGTCACGGGGCTGGAATTGGAAGCCATTGGCCTCTCCACCAACGCACGCGGGCAGATTGAGGTTGGCCATGATTTCGAAACCAGCGTGCCGGGCGTATGGGCGATCGGCGATGTCACCCCTGGCCCGATGCTGGCGCACAAGTCGGAGGATGAAGGCATTGCGGTCGCGGAAAACATCGCAGGCCTGACCGGCATTGTGAACCACGATATCATCCCCGGCGTCGTCTACACCAACCCCGAATTCGCGGGCGTGGGCAAGACCGAGGAAGAGTTAAAGGCCGCGGGCGTTGCCGTCAAAATCGGCAAATTCCCCTTCGCCGCGAACAGCCGCGCAAAGGCGAATCGCAACACCGATGGCTTTGTGAAGGTCATCGCGGACGCCGAAACCGACCGCGTTCTGGGCGTGCACATCGTCGGCACGCTCGCCGGAACGATGATTGCACAGGCGGCGCAAGCGATGGAATTCGGCGCGTCGAGTGAGGACATCGCCTACACCTGCCACGCGCACCCCACGCACAGCGAGGCATTGAAAGAGGCCGCGATGGCGGTGTTGGGCAAGCCTATTCATATGTAACCGCCAATGTCGGCATCGCGGAATTTGGGCCGGTGGCACATCTGGCTGGGTTGGCTTATTGGCGTGCCGTTGCTGCTGTGGACAGGCACCGGCTTGCTCATGGTATCGCGCCCGATTGACGAGGTGCGCGGGGAACACTTGCGGCGTGAGGCAGTAGATTCGGCCATTCCGCTTTCCGAACTCACTTTGCCCAAAGCGGATGGGTTTGCGATGCACACTCTGACGCTCAACACTGAAGGCGAGCCAAGCTGGGTGGCGACGAGTGATGGCGACGAGGTACGCCATTATGATGCCCGCACCGGCTTGCCACTGCCGCATATCAGCGCGGCGCAAGCACGGGCGATTGTGAAGCGGGCGATTATCGGCGGCGACAAAGTTGCGACGACCACGCTTTTTGCTGATCCGGAAAAAACGCCGCTCGATTTCCGTCGTCCCGTCGCGGTGTGGCGCATAGTCCTGACCGACGGCACCTATGTCTATGTCGGGCAGCACAGCGGTAAGATTGAGGCGGTCCGCACCCAATTCTGGCGCGCGTTTGACTTTGCGTGGGGGCTGCACATCATGGATTTGCAAACGCGGGAGGATAACCACCACCCTGTGCTGATTTTCTTCGCGGGGCTGGCGTTTTTGGGCAGCATCCTTGGCTTCACCTTGCTGTTCATGCGGGGCAAGCGTAAGCGGGCTTAGAAATGCCCATCATCACCGCCCTCGACTCCTTCGCCCCTGCGCTGCACCTGATCGCAGTGTTCGTGTTCGCCGTATCAGGCGCTTTGGCAGCGGCGGCGAAGAAGCAAACGTTTGTCACCTTCGCCTTTTTCGCGTTGGTTACGGGCGTCGGCGGCGGGACCGTGCGCGATTTGCTTATTGGCGCGCCGGTGTTCTGGATGCGCGATAGCTTGGTGCCGTTGACCTGCCTCATTGCCGCCTTGCTGGTGTGGATGACGCCGCAGCGGATTTGGAAACCGACGGCCATCGACTGGTTTGATGCAGTCGGCATGGCGGCCTATTCGGTGTTCGGCACGACAAAGGCGCTAAGCCTTGGCATTGGTCCTGTGCCCGCGATCCTGATGGGTGTGCTCACCGCAACCGCGGGGGGGATTATCCGCGACACATTGTCGGGTGAACCCTCCATCGTATTGGGTAGCGAGATTTATATCAGCGCCTCAGCATTGGCGGGCGCCTTGTTCGTCGTCCTGCTGCTGTTGGGCGTCAGCCTGCCGATTGCTGCCATCCTGGGCTTTGCCGCTGGCTTCACCCTGCGCGCCGGGGCGTTGGCGCGCGGGTGGTCCCTGCCCTCCTATCGCGGCGCGAAAGAGGACTGAAACAGCGCCAACCAAGGCCCCATCGCCGCCGCCTGCGCCGATGTCATCGCAGGAGCGGGGCGAAGTGAAACGCATTCGAGGCACAAGGTTTGCACCCCCTGCGTTCCCATGAGCAGAGACAGGCTGGCCAATGCCGCCGCCTGCTGCCGTACCTGTTCGCGCCGCACATAGCTGAATATGTCACCGCCCTGCCCGCTGACACTTGCGCGCGGTGTGGCAAACACCAACGGCGATTGGGCAGATGGACCCGCGCCAAACAAGCCTGTCAAGAAGTCAGGTTCTTGTTCGATATGCATCGGATACCAGTCATCCTTGCCCAGCTTTGCCCGTTTCGCCGCTTCAGCCAGAGCTTCGTCAAGGCCGCCGAAGCGATCGATCAAGCCGTTCTGCCGCGCATCACCGCCGCCCCACACACGCCCTTGGCCAAGCGTGTCGACTTTCGCGACATTCATTTTGCGCGATTTTGCGGCAATGCCGAGGAATTGCGCATAAACGCGCTCGACCCCTGCTTGGGCCACGCGGTTAAAGTCGTCGTTTGCGCCGCCAATGACATCGGGCTGTCCGGTAAGCGGGCCGAGCGCGGGACCATCCGTCGATACGCCCAGCTTCTTCGCTGTTCCCTCAAAAGTGGGCAACACGCCAAAAACGCCAATTGAGCCTGTGATCGTCTCGGGCTCCGCAAAAATGACGTCGCCCGGCATAGCGACCCAATATCCGCCCGATGCCGCCACATTCGCCATCGATACCACGACCGGTTTTCCCTTGGCCTTTACCGCGTTGATCGCCAGGCGCATTTGTTCGCTGGCAAAGGCCGAACCGCCCGGGCTGTCAACACGAAGTACAAGAGCGCGAATGCTATCATCCGACGCCACTTCATAAAGCTGCGCGGCGATGGTATCGCCACCGGCAACACCCGCGCCCGCTTCGCCATCAACAATGGTGCCGGCAATCGTTACCACAGCAATCGGTTCACCCGATTGCTCCATCGGATTGGCAAAGATGTAATCTTGTATCACTGTTCCCGCGATGTCGGTGGCGAATTCACCCGGTTCCTCGTCCATTGCCTTGTTCATCGCCGCAGCGAATTGAACGGGGTCGGCCATTTCATCAACCAGCTTTAAAGACAAAGCCATCTTCGCCAAATTGCCGTCGCTGGCCTCAACCAGAGACGCAGGATCCTTTACCAGTTGCGCGATCTGTGCGGCAGGGCGAGCCTTGGCAATCTCGTCCTGATAGGCCTGCCACAGACCGGAATATAGCGCGACGGCGTTTTCCTTTGCCTCAGGCGATTGGTCATTGCGGACATAAGGTTCCACCGCCGATTTGAATGTTCCCACGCGGTAGACATTGGCAGTCACCCCCAGTTTGGTCAGCGCTTCACCAAAATAGAGATTTTTGCCGCCCGTCGGTGTAATGAGCGCACCGCCCATTGGGTTAACCCATATCTTGGTCGCGTGCGCCGCCAATTGGTAGCTGTCATTCGTGTACAGCGTGGCGTAGGCGTGCACGGGCTTACCCGCCTTTTTTACCGCATCCAACCGGTCGCCTATTTCGGCCAAGGTTGCCTGACCGCCGCCCAAGAACCGGTCGAGATCAAGGACAATCATTTTGACGCGGTCGTCGTCTTTCGCTTTGTCGAGGGCATGCAAAATGTCGCGCGCGGCAAATTCGCGCACGGGTGCGGAACCAGAAATCAGCGTGGCAAGTGGGTCGATATTGGCGGGTTGTTCGCTAATCGTGCCGTCGAGGGCAAGGATCAGCGCACCTTCGGTGACAGGACCACCCTGCGGCCGGCCGCTTAGAAGCACCGCCAACGCGCCAAAAAACACGATCAAAAAGAGCAGCGCCAAACCGTCCTTTACCGCAACCAGAAATTTCCAAACCTTGCGCGCAAATTCCATGCATTTCACCCCTGTTTGCGGCCCAACCAGCCGATCGCCGATTTTGCCATCTCTGTTGTTATATATGCGCCATGTACCACGAAAAAAGGGGCCGCAGCGGCGAAATGCTGCGCGGCCCCTAATTGTTTGGCATGGGTCAGCGGTCAGAAGGTGTCCGCTACCGGAGACATCTCCAACCCGATCCTGCTGTATTATCGCTATGGATCAGGCGGCAAATCCCCGAACGAAAATATCCGACCCCAAAACTGAACCATGAGACATCGGATCACCTCCTTTCGTTTGTGAATAGAAAAATGCGTTGTGCATATGCTTAAGCCCTCCGCGAGAATCAAAATCGTTGAGAGTGCGCCGATAAACAAGACTTGAATTAATATTTTTTGCTGTCAGAATAATAGGCCTTGTCAGCTAATTTTCGCTTTATCGACAATCCTCCACCACGCGCGAAACCTCTGCCCAACTCGGCAGCTTAAGCGGGGCCAACCCGTCGACTTCGACGGCAAAGCGCCCGCGGCTATAGGCCAATTTGTCCAGCATTGGATCGCCTGGCGCAATGGCCGTTGCGACATAAGCGCTGCCCGTAATCGGACTTGCGGTGTAGCTTTGTAGTCCCTGACTGGCGCGCAACGTCATTTGCACCGGCCCCATCAAGTTACCAGAACGGCTAAAATACAGCATGTTGCGCCCGGTGTCGCACCGCAAAGTAGCCAAGGCGTCCTGCCCCGGCACGCCGAATAAAGCAATCGAACCCCGCTCGTCACGGCGGTAGACCCAATCCCCCGGCGTGACCGGCCAGTACGTCCAGTCGCCCTGCATCGCGGGCGTTGGGGCGGTTGCTTGGCTCTGCACAGCGGGCGGGTTCGACGATGGGATTGCCGACGTCTGCTTGGGCATTGTAGTACCAGACGCATCACCCCCCGGCGCAGGGGCCTGTGGAACACATGCGGATAAGCTGGTGATAACTATGGCGAGCGCGAGTGAAATGGTCTGCATCATGCCACGCCTTATGGCCAATCCCCTTGCCATAGGCTAGGCCTGTCGTCGACTTTTTGACAACGCCCTGGAAATTTTCGCCGATGGCCCTTGAAAGAATACGCGCCGACCAAGCCTTGGTGGAACGCGGGCTGGCGGACAGCCGGGCGAAGGCACAAGCGCTTATCATGGCAGGCCTAGTCTTCACCGGCGATAAGAAGATCGACAAGCCCGGACAGCAGATTTCTGCCGATGCGGTATTGGATGTGCGCGGGCGCGATCATCCTTGGGTGTCGCGTGGCGGCGTAAAGCTGGCGCACGCTCTCACCCATTTCGGATATAGTCCGGCAGACACGGTGGCTATCGATGTCGGCAGTTCCACTGGCGGATTTACCGATGTCCTGCTAACCCATGGCGCGGCGCGCGTCTATGCTGTGGACAGCGGCACCAACCAACTGGCGTGGAAACTGCGCGAGGACCCGCGCGTGGTCGTCCACGAACAGACCAGCGCACGCATCTTAACAGCGGCGCATATTCCCGAAACCATCGATTTGGTTGTATGTGACGCCAGCTTTATCGCACTATCCAAAGTGCTTGAGCGGCCTTTGACTTTCGTCCGCCCCGGCGGAATGGCTATCGCGCTTATCAAACCGCAATTTGAGGCTGGCCGCGGCGAAGTCGGCAAGGGCGGGGTGGTGCGCGATGCCGACATTCATGAACGCGTTTGCGATGAGGTCGCCGATTGGTTCACCGCCGCTGGCTGGCAGGTTGTCGGCATTACCCAAAGCCCGATCACCGGGCCCAAGGGCAATATAGAATTCCTTATCGCCGCGCGAAAGGCTGATTTTACAGCAGAATGCGTCGATTTGGGGCATTAAGACCATGTGCGGACTCGCAAATGCGGGGGCAGCCGCTATGACCTGTTTATTAAGGATTCGTAACCATGTCGGCGAACAAACGATGGTAACAGGTGCAATTGGGGAGTGAAGGACAAATGGTGGAAATCGCATCAAAAATGCAATTGCGCATGTCGTTTTTACGATGGGCCTTGTTTGTTGTTCCCGCGATTTTGCTGCTAGGCTGGCTGTCAAGCCAATGGTCCGGTTCGGGTGAGGAAAACCGATGGTACATGACGCTTGCGCAACCCGAATTGACGCCGCCGCCAATTGCATTTCCGATTGTTTGGACCATTCTTTACATATTGATGGGTATTGCCCTCGCCATGATCCTCCATGCCCGCGGCGCGCCCGGAAGGGGATTGGCCGTGGCGATATTCCTGCTGCAATTGGCTGGCAATCTGCTTTGGCCGCCTTTGTTCTTTAAAATGCATCAAGTCAGCAGCGCGCTGATTTTAATCCTCGCGATTTTGGCGCTAACAATTGTAACAACGTTTCTTTTTGCGCGCATTCGTAAGGGGGCCGCTTGGCTCTTGGTGCC
>JBGSOJ010000211.1:0-3072 GCA_041739175.1 Sphingomonadaceae bacterium | reverse complement strand
ATCATAGATATGTTCGATGAGTTCCGTGCGGCTCACCACTTTGCCCTTATGGTGCATCAGGTAGGAGAGGAGCTTATATTCCTGCGCCGTCAATTTCACCGGCTGTCCGGCGAGCGTCACTTTGCCTGACCGGCCGTCAAGCCGCACGTCACCAGCGGTGAGTTCGCTCGACGCATTGCCCGCCGCGCGGCGGATGAGGGCGCGGAGCCGAGCGATCAATTCCTCCGTCTGGAACGGTTTGGCAAGATAATCATCCGCGCCCGCGTCCAATCCAGCGACTTTGTCGGACCAGCTATCGCGTGCAGTCAGGACCAAGACAGGGAATTTCCGCCCCTCTTTGCGCCACCGGTCCAGCACCGTCAGGCCGTCCAATTCGGGCAGGCCGAGATCGAGCACGACGGCGTCATAATCCTCGGTCGAACCCATGAAATGCCCGTCCTCCCCATCGGTGGACAGGTCCACGGCATAGCCCGTCTGCTCCAGCGTGGTTTTCAACTGCTGGCCCAATGTCGGCTCATCCTCAACGATCAAAATGCGCATAGTGCCCCTCGGTAATGATTGTGTGCCGTTCAGATTAGGCGCGGCCCGCCGTTTTTGCAAATGGCTTAGCGCACGCGGATGACGCGGCCCGTGACGGCATCGACATAAACGAACTTCACGCGGTTGCCCTCAATAAAGCGCAATCGGTACACCTGCTGGTTCTGGTCATAGTCATCAACGCCCAGATATTCCATGCCCCGCATTTGCGGTATCACGCGTCCTTCGATTTGGCGCAGGCTCATCACCTGCCCGCGTTCGCGCTGTTCCCGCACGGCGGTCTGGCCGTCCTTCTTATCCTTGGCCAGCAAGGGGGAGGCGACGGAAACACCCAAAGCGCCGGTAATCATCACCAACGACAGGGGAGCGAAGAGAGCAAGTGCGACCTTTTTCATCATGGTTTTATGCCTAACCCCATTGCATTGAACAAGATGTGAATGGGGCGTTTTGTCAGGCGACAGGAATGGGGGGCGTGGCCCGCCGCGCCGAGAGGTGGAGGGAACGCGGCGGGTGGTTAGGATTGCTATTTGACCATTTCGAACCGGACAAGGAATTGCGTGCTAACCGAAACCTTGCCCGGAACGATTGATATTTGCACTTCCTCGGTAGCGGCCTCGGCAGCATCGTATTCCGCCATTATGCCTGCCGTTCGAACATCACTTGAAACAGTACGCGAATCGATCTGGTCGGTTATCCAAACGACCTTGACGTCATTATAGCCCGCCCATTTGGCGTGTTTTTGCGCCCGCGCCTTCGCACGAGCCAGCCCTTCGTCAAGTGCCGTCATTTCGGCGGCTTCTTTGTTTTCTAAATCGAAGCTGACTTCATCAATTTGGTTGGCCCCGTTGGCGGTCGCGGTTTCCATGACGGCGGAAACTTGGGCCAAATTCCGCACCGTAATTTTGATGCGCGTTTTGGCGATATAGCCGACGACCGTCTCCTCGCCTGCTTCACGGTTATAGGTGGTGTCAGCACCAACCGATGAATGCACCGTTTCAAAATCACTCGGCTTTTGCGCATAAGGGAGCAGCGCCTTTGTCACCTTTTGCGATTTCGGCGCTAAAGCCTTTACGGCTTCATCGGCGGTCTTGCCTTTTCCTTCAACCTCAACAAACATATAGGCAATATCGGGTTCGACCGCGACCGTATGTCGCACCATGATTTCAATCGTCGGCCCATTGTTTTGCGCTAACGTAAACGTCGGCATAATTTCCGCCGCCCCCCGCCGCCTGCATCGGGACCATACTCCCCACTGGCATCATCAGTGCCGCCGCCAACATCAATCCTTTACGCACCCTTGCTCTCCTCATGCTCGCCGCCCGCCCGCGACAGGCCTTGGCCGCAAACATCATGGCTTTAGTGCGCCGGATTGCAAAGCAAAAAAGGCCAAAGAAAAAGGGCGGGACATCGCTGCCCCGCCCTTCCGCCAAATACGCGGCGATGAGACCCTATTTCTTCACCATCTCAAACTTCGCGCGGACCATGACCATGGTGCCAATCTCGCCGGGCGCGATGGGCATAGAGGCGTCGGCGGCCACTTCCGCTTTCATCATCATCGGCATCGGGGGCTGATAGCCGCCGCCCGATTGAATATCCTCCGTCACCCAGATGATGCGCACATCATCATAGCCCGCCCAGCGGGCATAATCGCGCGCCTGCGCCATCATTTTGTCAAGGCCCATGCGCCGCGCTTCGCTGCGTTGCGGGGTGTCGTCGGCCATGGCAAAGGTCGGCCCGTTGATGTCGGTTGCCCCTGCGCCCGCCAGTGCGTCGAGGATTTTGCCCAACTGCCCCAAATCACGCACCGTCACCGACAAAGTGGACGACGCCTGATAACCGATCAGGCGCGGTTTGTCGCCGCTATAGTCATAATCCTGCCCCACGCTGAATTGCGCGGTTTGGATATCTTTATCGGCGATGTTGAAGGCTTTCAGCGTCTTAAGCAGTGAATCGGTGCGAATGCTGGCCTGCTGCAAGGCGGCCTGCGCGGTTGCACCCTTGCCAACCACGCCGGTGGAGATGGTCGCCATGTCGGGCACGGACTTGACGGTTTCGGTGACGGACAACTCAATGACCGGCGCGTTGGCGACGAAGGTAACACCCTCAGCCATTGCGGCGGACACCGGCAAAGCGATGGGCATGGCGACCAAGGCGGTCGATAGGAAAAGTTTGCGTAACATGCGTGGTACAGCCTTTCATAAAATTTGCCCCCGTAATGCCGCATCTATTGGCGGCTGCCCCTCCGTTAGCCGTGTGCATTGGAATGGAATATGAACGAAGCGGCGGCGCAATGGTGCCTCTTGCGCGCTCCCTTCTCGCCCCCCTTGCCCCGTGCGCTTGGCTCGGCTAAGCGCACGGCCATGTCGCAACCTCCCCTATTATCGTATGAAGGCCTTGGCCTTGTCCAAGGCGGCGGATGGCTGTTCCGCGATATTGACCTGCACATCGGGCCGCGCGACCGGCTGGCGCTGATTGGGCGGAATGGTGCGGGCAAGACGACCTTGCTGCGCCTGATCGCGGGGCGGCTAGACGCGG
>JBGSOJ010000180.1:0-1835 GCA_041739175.1 Sphingomonadaceae bacterium | reverse complement strand
GGTTCTTCCAAATAATTTTTAACTGGATCGCTAACAGTAAACTCAAAAAAACTCTTTCTAAAGCCCCCATCATCGCCTTCAAACACACTTTCAATTTTGACCGTATCGATCACCTTTAGCCACAATAATCGACCGACCCCTTTTCCACCAATTTTTGCTTTCTTGCGACTATCAAATCTTCGAAGTGACAATAGGTTTTCTGATGTAAAGCCGACGCCATTATCAGCAATTGTAAACCCTGCGTATTCTTTCACTTCATCTTTGTGGACAAAAATTTCAATTTTACCGAGAGCCAAATTGTCTGGACCAAACCGCTCCTCAATTGCGTGAATTGAGTTCATGATTGCTTCAAAGAGCGGGAAAAGTGCATTTTTCCCGTTTGGTGCAAGCGAAATATTATGAATGCGACCTTCATTATCGCTTAGCCAGCCGCTCTCCGACATTTTCCTACCCTTCAAATATGGCAATCAATTTAAGGGCTATGTCTCTACTTAATCCCGCTCTCTATCGCCAGCCCCCAAATACAACTCCCGCCCTGTCTCATCATACACACGGCTCATTTCCGCCATGCCGGCTTCGGCTTCTTCGGCGGCGACGAAGTTTTCTGCGCCTTGGTTTTGCAGGCGGGCAAACTCCCGCACCTCTTGGCTGATCTTCATGCTGCAAAATTTCGGCCCGCACATGGAGCAGAAATGCGCCGACTTCGCGCCCTCTGCGGGGAGGGTTTGGTCGTGGTAATTTTCCGCCGTGTCGGGGTCCAGCGACAGGTTGAATTGGTCGCGCCAGCGGAATTCAAAGCGCGCCTTGCTCAATGCATCGTCGCGCACCTGCGCCGCCGGATGCCCTTTGGCCAAATCCGCCGCGTGCGCCGCCAATTTATAGGTGACCACGCCGACCTTCACATCATCACGGTCGGGCAGGCCCAAATGCTCCTTCGGCGTGACATAGCACAGCATCGCGGTGCCATACCAACCGATCATCGCCGCGCCAATGCCGCTGGTGATATGGTCGTATCCCGGCGCAATATCGGTGGTGAGCGGCCCAAGCGTGTAGAAGGGCGCCTCGCCGCACACCTCCAATTGCTTCTCCATATTCTCTTTGATCTTGTGCATGGGGACGTGGCCCGGCCCCTCAATAATCACCTGCACATCTTCCTTCCACGCGCGGTGGGTAAGCTCGCCAAGGGTGTAAAGCTCGGCAAATTGCGCCTCATCATTGGCGTCGGCAATGGACCCGGGGCGCAGGCCGTCGCCAAGGGAATAGGCGACGTCATAGGCCTTCATGATTTCGGTGATTTCATCGAACCGTTCGTAGAGGAAGCTCTCCTTGTGATGCGCCAGGCACCATTTCGCCATGATGGAACCGCCGCGTGAGACGATGCCGGTAACGCGCTTGGCCGCCAATGGCACATAGGGCAGGCGCACGCCCGCGTGGATGGTGAAATAATCGACGCCCTGTTCGGCTTGTTCGATCAGGGTGTCGCGGAAGATTTCCCATGTCAGCTCCTCGGCAATGCCGCCGACTTTTTCCAGCGCCTGATAAATAGGCACGGTGCCGATGGGCACAGGGGAGTTGCGCAATATCCACTCACGCGTGTCATGAATGTTGCGGCCAGTGGAAAGATCCATCACCGTGTCCGCGCCCCAACGGATAGACCAGACCATCTTGTCGACTTCAGCGGCCACGTCGCTGGCGACCGCCGAATTGCCGATATTAGCGTTGATCTTGACCAGGAAATTGCGCCCGATCGCCATCGGTTCGCTTTCGGGGTGGTTGATGTTGTTGGGGATTATCGCCCGCCCACGCGCAACCTCGTCCCGCACGAATTCGGGCGT
>JBGSOJ010000125.1:0-5552 GCA_041739175.1 Sphingomonadaceae bacterium | reverse complement strand
GCGTTGGTCCTGCCGCCCGATTATGCCGCGACGCCGCCACCAGCGGGCACCGCTGGCACCACCGGCATTGGCAATGAAGCGGACGTGCTTGAGGCGATGTTCGGCGGCCCCGCTGCGCGTCCGTTGGCGGAAAGCGATGTGCTGGCAAAGGCTGGCCGCGCCGACCTTGGCATCCGCAGCACGGTGAGCGATCCTTTGACGCCGACAGTGAACAAGGGCACGACGACGGTGGATATCATCCGCTCGCCCGAGGGGAATAACCCGGGTGTGACGGCGGGCGTGGGGGGCTAATTGCCCCCGCCGTTGCCCCGATACCATTTTCGGTCGGGGCAGCCGAATGTATGGGATTTGGCGCGGTTCGCCCTAAATGATCCGGCGCGGATTATTCCATCCGACATTTTGCAAAAGCCAGCGGTGGCCATCAATGGGCCCGTGCGCTTGGCCGTGGTCGCCGATCCCGTTTTGGCGCGGCAGGTGCTCAATGACGGCGCGACGCAATTCGGGCGAGACCGTTTTGTCCGCCGCCTATTCCGTCGCGCATGGGGAAAGGGGCTGGCCGCAGCAGAAGGCGAGCCATGGACGGTGCAACGCCGCGCCGCCGCTCCCGCCTTTCGTCCCGCCGCGATTGAGGCAGCAACCTTGCATTTCGCCGATGCGGGCGCATGGGCGGTCGGGGCGGTGCCATCGGAGCAGCCGTTTGATTTCGGCGCGTTTGCCCCACACATCATTGCCCGCGTGCTGTTCCCGTCGCTGATTGGCGTGGCCGAGGGCGTCGATATGGACGCCGCCGCCGCCGATGTCGCGCCCTATATTGCGAAGATTGCGGGATTTTCCACGATGGACTTTGCGCCTTTGCCGGAGGCCTGGTCGGACCGTTTAAAGGGCATCAATGGCGCGCCGCCGGTCCGTCGGCTACGCGCTTTGGCGGAGCAATTGGCGCAAGACCCTGCGGCATCGCAAGGCGAATCCATGATTGCACGGCTTAGCACGGTGGGCCCGATAGAGGACAATATCCGCGGGCTTTTCCCCGCCGCGATGGACACGACGACCATGGCCTTGTCCTGGGCTTTATGGCTGCTCGCGTGCCATCCGGAATGGCAGGAACGGACGGCGGCCGAGGCGTTGGCTGCGCCCGATGTGGGCCTTAAGAACCTGCCCATCCTGCGCGCCGTGGTGCAGGAGGCCATGCGGCTTTACGCCCCCGCACCCATACTTGCGCGGTCGGTGGTGGAGCGGACGGAACTTGCAGGCATAAAGTTAAAGCCCGGCGATACCGCGTTGGTCGCGGTCTATGCCATGCACCGCCACACCGATTATTGGGAGCATCATAATACGTTTATGCCCGAACGGTTTTTGGGCAAAGCGGGGTTGCCCGACGCCTATCTGCCCTTTGGCGTTGGTGGGCGGATGTGCATCGCGGCGCAATTTGCGGTGGCAGAGGTCGCGGCGATTTTGGCCGTGATACTTCGGTTGCGGCGGTTTGAGGCCGCAACGCCGGAGCCGGAGGTGAGCCTTATTCTGAGCTGTCGGTCAAAAACGGGGTGGAATGTGGTGGCACACCCACGCGCCTAGCCCAACGCTCCGGCTTCGCCCAAACCGGCGCTGTTATGGCGAAGTGCCTTCAACACGGCATCGACAATATCGTCTGCCATCAATCCGGCCTCGGCATATTGTTTATCCGGCGAATTGTGGTCCTGAAACACATCGGGCAGGCGGAGCGTGCGAATTTTTAGGCCCGCATCGGTCAGGCCCTCATCGCTCGCCAAGGTCAATATGTGTGCGCCAAGGCCGCCGACCGCGCCTTCTTCAATGGTAATTACCACTTCATGCGTCGCGATCAAGCGGCGGATGAGTGCTTCGTCCAACGGTTTGGCAAAGCGCAGGTCGGCGATGCTGGTCGAAAGCCCCTTTGCCTCCAATGCGTCGGCGGCCTTTACGGCCTCACCCAGACGTGTGCCGAGCGAGAGAATGGCGACCTTTGACCCTTCGCGGACCAAGCGGCCTTTGCCGATTTCGAGGCGCTCCAAAACGGCGGGCATCGCGGCGCCGGTGCCATTTCCGCGCGGATAACGGACTGCAATTGGCCCGTCGTCGTACTCAACCGCGGTTTTGACCATGTGCGCGAGTTCGGCCTCATCCGACGGGGCCATAACGACCATGTTGGGAAGCGTCGCGAGATACGTAATGTCGAACGACCCTGCGTGCGTGCACCCATCCGCGCCGACAAGACCCGCGCGGTCAATGGCGAACCGAACCGGCAGGTTCTGAATCGCGACATCGTGCACCACTTGGTCATAGGCGCGTTGCAGGAAGGTCGAGTAAATCGCGCAAAACGGGCGCATCCCTTGCGCGGCCAAACCGGCGGCGAAGGTCACCGCGTGCTGTTCTGCTATCCCCACATCGAACGCGCGATCAGGGTGGCGAGCGGCAAATTTATCGACGCCGGTGCCGCCGGGCATAGCGGCGGTAATGGCGCAAATGCGCGGGTCGTTATCGGCCAGATTGGCGAGGGTTTCACCGAACACATTCTGATAGGCGGGCGGGCCGCCGCCTGCGCCCTTGTCTTGCTTGCCGGTGATGACATCGAATTTCGCCACGCCATGATATTTGTCGGCCGCCGCCTCGGCAGGCGCGTAGCCCTTACCCTTTTGTGTGACGACGTGGATAAGACACGGCCCTTCGGCGGCATCGCGTACATTTTCCAGCACAGGGACAAGCTGGTCCATATTGTGCCCGTCAATTGGCCCGACGTAGTAAAAGCCAAGCTCCTCAAACAACGTGCCCCCCATCGCCATGCCGCGCGCATATTCGTCGGTTTTGCGGGCCACCTTTTGCAACGGATCGGGGAATTTGCGCGCCAAACGTTTGGCCAAATCGCGCAGGCCGAGGAACTCGCGCGACGAGACCAACCGCGCTAGATAGCCGCTCAATCCGCCCACCGGCGGTGCAATCGACATATCATTGTCGTTCAGGATGACGATCAGGCGATTGCCCGCAGCCTCCGCATTGTTCATTGCCTCATAGGCCATGCCCGCGCTCATCGAGCCATCGCCGATGACGGCAATCGCTTTGCCGGGCTCGCCCTTCATCTTGTTGGCAATGGCAAAGCCCAGTGCCGCACTAATGCTCGTCGAGCTATGCGCCGCGCCGAACGGGTCGTATTCGCTTTCGGCGCGCTTGGTAAAGCCGGACAGACCGCCGCCTTGGCGCAGGGTGCGTATTCGGTCGCGTCGCCCGGTGAGGATTTTGTGCGGATAACATTGGTGGCCGACATCCCAGACGAGTTTATCCTCCGGCGTGTTGAACACATAATGGATCGCGGCGGTCAGTTCCACCACGCCCAGCCCGCTGCCCAAATGGCCGCCGGTGACGCCCACCGCGCTAATCATTTCGGCGCGCAGTTCATCGGCCAATTGGCGCAACTGTTTCGGTTCCAGCTTCCGTAAATCGGCGGGCAGGGTAACGGTATCTAGCAGCGGGGTGTGGGGTTTATCACTCATAACTAACTCTCAACGGGTTTGCCGCGTTACGCGCAGCATGTTTGGTTCGCCGCGTGACGGGCGGGATGATGGATCCGCCGCATCAGCCGCGGCAATTGGCACATAGACCGGTTAATTCCATAATCGGCCGTGCAGGGGAAAAACCGGCGATTTCCGCTGCACCGCGCACTTGCGCGGCCACGATATCATTGTCCAGATGCGTTACTTCGCCGCATTCATCACAAATGAGGAAAATGCAATCGTGGACGCAGCCAGGGTGGCTGTTGACGACAAAGGCGTTAGCAACCTCCACCCGCTTGGCCAGATTGTTGGCAACGAACAGGTCAAGGATTCGGTAAATGCTGTTTGGCGCAATGCGCTTGCCGCGCCGTTGGCTGACCTTATCGGCGATGTCATAGGCCGAGGCGGGCGTGGTAAATTCGGTCAGCACTGCGTACACGACAGCACGCATATCGGTCCATCGTTCCCCCGCCTTATCCAGTACAGCCCGCGCGGCCAGCGCGAGTTCGGAGGGTTCGTGCAAATGGGTATGGCCCTGGCCATGGCTGCTTTTCAAAGGCGGTGCGACAGACTGCATCGACCCAATCTAGGGCGGAAGTTGGCAAAGCGCAAACATTGCTTGTCACTTTGCGCTGCATTACGGCGCAAAAGCGCATTCTGCGCTTCACCCCGCCGGAATTATCACCCCGCGCGCAGTGATTAGGCGCGGTGGCAGCGCTGATTACGGATATTCCACGCATGGCCGACGCCGACCAAAATAACGCCCAGCACTGTCAAAGCCGCCTCACCCGCGCCATGCGGGACCATCAGCGCCGACGCCATAGCCACGAGACCGGCAAAGCCAACCGCCAACGGCTGCCAGCGGCCATGACGCCGATAGCCCGCGCCAAGGCCAGCGGCAGCGAATGCAATCGCCAATGCCAATCCGATTTGGTGCCAAGCGGGATGCTCAAGAAAGTGCCCGCCGCCCGCCAATGCCGCGACCAAAAACACGCTGGCGAGGCAGTGCACGAGGCAAAGCACGGACAAACCGAGCGCCATGCGGTCAAATGCGAATCTGTTGCCAATGTTTCCAAACATGCTGTGTCCTCTAAGGCAATCGAGGACAAGATACAACATATCATTTTGACGATTGGGCTAAATCGGACGGGCGGCTATAAGGCGAAGGCGCAACGCCGCCTTTAGGCTGGCTTTTTGCGTGCCATTTCGCTATGGGCGCGGCCATGCACTTTCTTGATCAAGCAAAAATCTATCTGCGCTCCGGCGCGGGCGGGCCCGGAGCGGTTAGCTTCCGGCGCGAAAAATACGAAGAATACGGCGGCCCCAATGGTGGTAACGGCGGCAAGGGCGGCGACATTATCATGGTTGCTGTCGCGGGCCTCAACACGCTTATCGACTTTCGCTACGCGCAGCATTTTAAGGCACCACGCGGCGGCCATGGCATGGGCAGCAACCGGACGGGGCGCGGCGGCAAGGATTTGGTGATTCAGGTTCCCGTCGGCACGCAGGTGTTGGCCGATGATGAGGACCGCACGCTGATTGCTGATTTTACCGAGGTGGGGCAGACGGTGACCTTATTGCGCGGCGGCGATGGCGGGCGCGGCAATGCGTCGTACCGTTCCTCCACCAACCGCGCCCCGCGTCAGCATGGTGAGGGATGGCCGTTTGAGGAAATGTACGTCTGGCTGCGGCTGAAACTGCTGGCGGATGCCGGTTTGGTCGGCCTGCCCAATGCGGGCAAATCGACCTTCATTAATCAGGTGAGCGCCACGAAAGCCAAGGTTGGTGCGTATCCGTTTACGACCCTCACACCGCAATTGGGCGTGGTCAGCCATAAGGGGCGCGAGTTCGTTCTTGCCGACATCCCCGGCCTGATTGAGGGTGCGGCCGATGGCGCCGGGATTGGCGACCGGTTCCTTGGCCACATCGAACGCTGCCGCATCCTTATACACCTTATTGATGCGACGCATGACGATCCGGTGGAGGCGTATGAAATCGTTGAGGGCGAATTGGCAGCTTACGATGAATCTTTGGCGGAAAAGCCGAAATTGG
>JBGSOJ010000091.1:0-20962 GCA_041739175.1 Sphingomonadaceae bacterium | reverse complement strand
AGAAATCGTGGTCCAGCCGCAACCAATAGCGTGTATTTGTGGCGCGCGAGTAGGTTATAGCAGTTCAGAAATCGTGGTCCAGCCGCAACCGTGACCATGGGCGGCGAAACCTACAACCAGTTATAGCAGTTCAGAAATCGTGGTCCAGCCGCAACTGAACCGCCTATTTCCATGCTCGAAAAGTATGAGAAAATGGGTCGGAAATTTCTTCAAACCGCGATCAATTTGCAACCGAATCCAGCATTGGAAACGATCAAAGTTTGTGTTCGGGCCATAACAAAAACTGCCCAGCTTTCTGCGCGCGGTCCGATCAAAATTGATGACCAATTGTTACTATCTTTCAGCACCAATTTCGTACCCGCCAGAGCATCAATTTCATCGCTAAAATGCTCAAGGAGGCGGGCAATTTCAAGCGTAATTCGGGCCCGCTAACGCTCTCGCAGTTTGATCCATTGAAGTGGCTATTTGTTACCAAAATCGCATTTTGGGAACTTACAAAGGGAACTTAAATTATAGCATTCAGACGCCCGATGGGCTAGCAAAGCCGCATAAACCCGCGCCCATGTACCAATTGTCGAAGGACGAAATGGGACGAACATGGACGGTGCATATGGGGAACAAAAAAGAGCACACCGTACGCAGCTCCTTTCGGGCTGATAACGCATTGTAAAACATAATTTTATTTTCAAAAAATGATCAAAAATGGCCTTGGATTAGATGATTTTGGCATGATTTTTTGGCCAATTTTGTGATTTTGTTGAAAATCACGCCGCGTAAACTTCTGAACATCAACGCTAAAAAAGTTGGATTTATGATTTTGCCGTGATTTATCCCACAATTCGATTTTGGGCAGTGGGGCAGCTTCCTTTGGCAATCCTCAAATCGGGCATTTTCGTTTTGATCCGAAGCAGCAATTTTGACACTGGCTCGATGCAAAATTCTTGTACCAGTCGTAATGAGAATTTCGATACGGATTGGCTGCGACTAACGCGCCAATTCAACGCCAACCCCGTTGGCAAATCTGGTTCCTTTGATTGACCAGATTTGCCTCGCGGAGCAATCACTCCGTTTCCCTCGGCGGCACCACAGATGGATCACCACCATCGCGCAAATAATCGAGATAATCGCTCCACCATTGCGCCATCTTGACGCGTTCGTCCCAATGCGCGCCGCGATGATAAGCTGCGCGCACTTTGTTGGCATCGCCATGGGCTAATGCGCGCTCAATCGCGTCGTAAGACCAATGGCCACATTCGTTGAGCAATGTGCTGGCCATAGCGCGAAAACCATGGGCCGTCATCTCGGTCGTGGAATAGCCCAAACGGCGCAAGCCGGAGTTGATCGTGTTCTCGCTCATCGGACGCGCGCGGGTGCGGACCGAGGGCAGGATGAACCCATCGGGACCGGTCAGTCCGTGAAGCTCTCTGAACAATACCAACGCCTGCCGCGACAAGGGCACATGATGTGGTTTGCGCATTTTCATTTTTTCGGCGGGCAGAATCCAGACAGCCTTTTCAAAATCTACTTCCTGCCATTCGCCGTGGCGAAGCTCGCCCGGGCGGACAAAGACATGTGGAGCGATCTGGAGCGCGATTTTGGTGAGACCATAGCCATCGTACCCCTCAATGGCTCTAAGCAACTCTCCGGCCTTCTGAGGCGTCGTGACGGCCCCATAATGGGTAACCTTGGGGGAGAGCAACGCACCGCGCAAGTCTCGGGTCGGGTCCGACTCCAATCGGGCGGTAGCAATGGCGTAGCGGAACACTGAACCAGCGAGCTGCATTGTGCGCTTTGCACTATCCAGATTGCCCTTGTTCTCGATCCGCCGGACCGCAGTCAGCACCTCAATCGGCTTGATTTGGGTAATCGGCATCCGCCCGATATTGCCATGGAGCAACGAAAGGAGATATTCGCTGCGCTTGGCGGTCGCGGGCGACCAGCCACCCTCACCATCGCTTTTTCGCTTTTTACAGAACTCAGCGGCCATCAGGTTGAAGGTAATTTCTGCTTCCGCCTTGCTCTTCGCCTTGGCCAGTTGCTTTTCCCGCGATGGATCAATGCCCATGGCGATGTCTCCTCGCGCGACCATGCGCCGCTTGCGCGCCTCGGCCAATCCCACTTCGGGGTAGCTGCCCAACGCCAGCAGCTTCTCTTTGCCTTCAAAACGGTATTTGAGTCGCCATAGCCTGCTGCCATTGGGGGTGGCTTGCAAATACAGGCCTTCGCCGTCCGATAGCTTATAGGGCTTGTCCAACGGCTTGGCGTTGCGGATTTTGGTATCAGAAAGTGGCATATCCCAATTCGGCCCAGAAAACGGGCCGCTCCCGAGTTATACCCCCAAAACTGGGGGTATCGAATTCCCCATTTCGTTATACCCCAACCATTCTACCCCCAAAGTGGTGAGATGCCGTCGGAAAGCATGAAACAAACTGGGACAACGAAGCCACAAAAATACTGCATTTCTGCGGATTGTAAAGACATTCTAGGATGTTGTGGGATTGCATATTGGAGCGGGTGAAGGGAATCGAACCCTCGTATTCAGCTTGGGAAGCTGCTGCTCTACCATTGAGCTACACCCGCATCGCGTTGAAATCGCGTGATTTTCTGACTGGCCACAAATGCGGTTTACAGTTTGGTTTACACCGCCCCTCTAAGCCGGTCACTGATTGCCACAACCAGTTGGTTCGGGTCAACATAAGATCGACGAATTCCTCGGACCTGATCAGGGGACCATCCCATTATGTCCGCAACCTCCTGATCGCTCAAACCTTGTTTGAACAATTTGGTGCAGAAGGTGCCCCTCAGGTCGTGGATGTGTTTTGCCCGCTGCACCTTGTCATCCTCAATATGGAAGATTTGCGCATGGTCGCGCACATCCGCGAACGCATGGAAAAATGCATCAGGCGACCAAGGGGTCCCTCGACTGTTTGTGAGAACATTGTTGACGCCGCCGGCCCGCGTCCTGCTTCGTAGCTGCCTAAGCAACATTTATAATTCATCCAATATCGGAATCGTCACCGTGCGCCTTTTACCGCTGCTTGCCTTTGCAGCCCATTTTACAATTACGCTGTCCTGCACTTCAGTCCATTGCAGGGTGAGGAGTTCATCACGGCGCAGCCCTGTTAAAGCTGCCAATTGCGCGCCATCGAAAATATATGGCTTGTTGAGGGCATAGGCAGAAGCTTTAAAGGCCACCATATCTGCCTCTGACCAAATGATTTCGGCGCGATTGGCACCGCGATAGAGTTGCGGAATCCCTGAGGCTACATTTAAAGAGACCATTCCCCTCAGGCGTCCGTATTCGAGCAACGACCGCAACACTTGAACGCCAAAATCGGCAGTTCTTGGCGTGTCGGCATAGTGATCACGCCAGTCGACCACTTTGCGGGTCATGCGGGTATCGCTCCATACCGATAGCGGAGTGGTGCCCCATTTTGCGTCAATTTTGTCCAGCATATTTCCCCACGTCCGCTGGGTGCTCTTAGCGAGGCGTTTCCAATCCGGGCTTACGGGTCTCCATCGTTTTTTTAGCGTTTGAAGCGTATCCGGCGACTTGAACTGGACTAGCTTATCTTGTTCTGCAACAAGCCCTTTTAATGCAGATGTATCGAGGTGAGGCTTATCCCAGCCTTCATGGCGCAATATGCATGGACCACCGCGGGACGCATAAACATACCAAATCGGAGGCTTGCCACTTCGCGACTTCTTTACGACATGAACTCCCTTGATCAAAGCGCACCAGCTTGATCCAGCATATCGAATTCATCGACGCTTTGGCTTGGATTTTTGGATGCACCGATTACTCGAATGCGACCATCTAGCTCCAACTCAATGCTCGAGATCGACAAGCCAATTGCCTGAGCAGCTTTGGCAGCACGCCGGATGGTCGGTGTGGACGGATAAACCGGCTTATTAAGAGCGTTGAACATGCGTGCTACATAGAACACATTGAGCAACTTTTCAAGTGTCAATTGACACGCAGCGTATCAAGTGGCACTGACACTAAATGTCACAAGATGATTTCCCTTTTGTCGATACGGCCGCGACCCAGATGCTTTCATCTGCGATATCACGCGCTACCGCTGAGCGCGGCACGAGCCTGCGCAAAATTGGAGCTGAGCTAAACTATCGGCAAGCGGTCGTCCTAAGCCATATGGCCAGCGGTCGCGTTGGCATTCCGATTGATCGTGCAGAAGATTTTGCCGACAAACTTCAAATACCAAAAGGCGAATTTTTGGCAGCGGTTTTGAAGCAACGGCATCCGGATGTGGACTGGTCGCTCATAGGCCCCAATAATTCTGCATCATCTATGGATGAATCGACAATTACGATGCGGTTAGAGGCTACCAGTGAGCGGACTCAGCCTGAGCTTACTAAAGAGCAACGGAAAATAATAAGAGAAGTTCTAGCTGTAATGGATCCTGAGCGTCATTGGCTGACTGCACAAGAAGTGCCAGTGATGGAGATCATTCGGCGTTTCCAGCCGGATATAAAACAAACCGGTCTTGATGATAATGAACTTATTGAAATTGAGCAGGCACTTTCTTCAATCAATAAAGCCGAATGATAGGCTGCATATGTTGTAATACCTTAACAATATGATATAATAGCGTTACTTTTGAAATAATGATTCAACCAAATTGAGCTGTATCGGATTCTTCTTGGCGGGGGTAACTTCTGCCTGTCCTTGATAGTGGATGCCTGACCCTTTGTACTACTGAATGGAATTGTTGTTGACAAGAATCTCACAATCCATCGCGGAGGATGACTGGATTAAAGCCGGCGAGATGTTCGAGCTTGGCCAGAAAAATGCGCGGCAGTTAGCTTTACTACTCGGTTTATCTCCGCAGACTTTTGCTCGGCAGATGGAAAGGAGAGGCTACCGAAGATGCGCCCGAATTAATGAGGTAATCAGCGAAGGCAATGCCTATTACAGCCAGCGGGCAAAGCTAAGGTCCGAACGTCAGACAGCGAACTCCGCTCTGGCTCTGCGGCGGGTTCTTGCTAGTCGAGCAGTCTTGGATGTCATGATCCAAGCGCTAATGGATGCAGAACGAAGCGGCGATGTCGCTCTAGCATCACCCATCGTCGATGCAGCGGCAGTCGCATTAGGGTATCAAATTGAGAAGCGATAACTCCAAGCTCATAGGCGGCGAGAGCGACAAAATTGCTTCGCCAAGTTCAATGGCATTCACCGATGAAATTCAAAAGCTAGCATTCCTGCGGTTTTGCACGAACCCTCAGAAACGACACCGATTGACAGCAAAATTTACATTCACTAAAAAAGGCGTTTTACATAACACGCGAAAATGCTTGTACATGCGTGTTAAATGAAATACAATTGTGTCATGACATATCCAATTTACAATCGTGAATATCGCGGAGCCCTTTGCGGGTGGATTGATGGCGATCGATACACGCATGCCATAGCTCTAAACACGGATCGTGAGCTTACTTCGAAAAAACTGCACGATATTTTCGGCAGATTCACGCAAGAATTTGACCGCTCGGTGTTAGACAAGCGGAACCTCGTTTCGCTGCTTCCGGAACGCCGTTTACGAGCGATCGTTTTTCCAGAAAATCTTTCAACCAATGCGCATCTACATGGCGTTGCTGATTTTAGCATTGCGATGCAGCGTTTTGATGACGGGTTGCTTTGCAACGGACGCCAAATCAAACAAACCAGTCTTGAGGAGTTGGTGCGGTGCATATGGCTGCAGTCCAACCGCGGCGCGGGTTCCATAATGCTCAGGGCTAACCCAGATTTAGGCTGGGCTTACTATTCTACGAAAAAGCTGTCTCATCAATTTTACACGACCGCAGATTATTTTTCACGCTGAATCGCTTGTAGTTTTCTCTGATTACCATAACCGCCAGATTGCGGAAACAGTGTCCACGCCGTCGGCTGGTAAACACTGAGACCATCATTGGTAACTGCCGTGAAGAACGGCAGCATTCCTTGGGCTGTGCGAACAGTCGGAGAAGCCAAACACTCAAGAGCCATGGAAATGCCATCTTTTAGCAATTATAGGGAACCAATAGAAGTGATGGGCGGAAACGATGTCATTCATATAAAGTTTGATGACTATGAGGATCATGGAATCCTGAAAAGGACAACAATCTGGGTTTTCGAACATGAACCCACTGGATAGGAGATTATACTTTTGTCGACCGGTTCCGTTTAGCTACGAGTGTTCAAGCGGTTCCTCATGTCCTCCTAGAAACCCGATTGAGTCGAAAAATCTAAAGATGGCAACATTTTCTCAGCGCTTTCTTCATCCCTTTCGATATCCTCGCCTTCCTCCGGTAAATTACCGCTGTAAGCAGATTTACCCATCGCCGCTTCGATTAAGCCCAAAAGCCGCTTTTGCCGGTCTTCCATAAAAGCATCGAATTGGTCAGTACGAAGCAGGGATGGGTTGATCAAGTGGGATCGCAAATAACCGTCGAGATTATCGCCGGTGATGGAAGGCGTTGAAGCATCCCCCGTTTCCAGTTTCGCCAAATATCTGCTTGGCGCAACCCCTCCGATGATACGATTGGTGCGATATGAAAGCGGAGTTTTGTTGATGACAGAATCAAAGGTCGCAGGCTTAATCCCCTGCCTTTTGCACCAATCCTGCGGGAAAATGTGGTGAATGTCGACGTTTTCGCCAAAGAACACCGCGTGATCAAACTTTTGGCCGGAACGAAAATCCTTAGCACCTTCCTTCATGAGGAGCGCGTTGACACCTTTATATGCCGCCGACAGCCTCATCCGCATGGTTTTGAGGCGATCGGCGCGGAACATAGTTTCACTTACGGTTGTTGGTTCCGTGCCACCCTTCAACCACGCTGGCACTTCCATGAAGTCCTTTGCGATGCGCGTTTCAACTGACGACCCATAAAGTTCGCCAAAAACGCCATTCCAATACCACTGAACAAGTCTTGCGCGGTTCGCCTCATGTTCCCATGCATCCCCTATATCCGCGAGAATGGCGGCAAGTGGCACGATTTGCGACTGATAGGGCAAATCAAATATGCGATAGATGTGGAGCATGTGAAGGAATTTGGCAGCTTGAATAAAGCCGCGTTCAACCTGAGCTTCGTATTGCTTATAGGCGTCAAGGGGCAAATCGAGCAGCGCCTGACGGTTTCCTGAAACCGCCGGCAATTCCTTTCCCTCTTTGCCCGCCTGTTCGGCTGCACGGCGTCGATCGCGGGTGTAGAAAAGCGAAACTGCTTGCAGGAAATCGGTGTTGCCAACCCCGGCCAAAATGCCGGCGTCGGAATCTGCTTGACGTAGAGTGTCCGTTAGGCGTTGATGACGTCCCTTCATGCCTTCATCGCCATACCAATCTTTGCGAAGTTCGTGACCCGACGCTGCATACATTGCCGTCACCAGCTCAAACGCATCGAGTGCTTTGCCGCCGGTATTGACCTTCTCAAACACCACACAAACAGCTTCTTTGGAAGTGGACCGGTCGAGCGCAATCACCGGCACACGATACATTTTAAAGTTTTCCAGCACTTCCTTTTTGAACGTGCGGAATTTCTCTCGGACCTCTTTGTGCTGATCACCCGACCAATGGTCGTTGAATCCATCTTGCCAATTATCCCAGTCAAACACCTGGCAGACAGGGAACATGAGTGCCGCATATTCGTTTTCTGGCGTCGACACGTCTAGGATCACTTCGCGACCGAAATCCTTGCGCTCCATTCGATCCGCCGGAACGCCAACAATGGCCTCCTCGCGATCAACTGTGTCATCAATCGCCTTAGCAATGTCGATGTAGAACCACCGCTTCACGCGTTTCTTTTTCGGGGTGACGGTTTCAACGACTTTGCCGCGCAACGTGACCTGATAGAGCGAGGTCATACGCTGCTGACCATCAAGTAACAGGGATTGCGGAGTTACTTGCCGAGCTTCGGCGGGCGCACCTTCGACTGGGCGCGGCTTGAAATTGACGGGTCCACCTGTGTCGAGCGACATCAACGCGCCAACGGGGAAAGCACGGGAGATTGATGCGATGAGGCTTTTGATACGCTCTTCGTCCCAAACCCAGCTTCTCTGAAAATCCGGCAGTTGAATGAACCCCCGATGACATTCATCGAGCAGCCGGTGCAAGTCGATAGGATTGGTTTGAAAAGTCGCTCCCGCCATTATTCACTGCCCTTTCTGTATGCCGGAGCGCTCACGCCTAACGCGGGCACAAGAGTGATAATAAAAACCAAATTATAATTTGGGAAGCATAAAAACTTCATTCTATCTTCGGCTCGGAACGCCGGATGATTTGCGAAAAAATGCGCCAAGCGCCAGATGGTTGCCCATACCGAACCCACCCGCTTTAATTGCGCGCACCGAATATGCTGATGACTTCAACACCAGCAAAAGGAAATGCAAAATGCGTATGCAATTATTTGAACTCACTATCGAACGGACCTCCTGCAAGGCGCACGGTCATGTCGTCGCGATGGATGAATTGACCGCCGCGGAGGTGGTGGTCGATCACGACAACGCGCTGGGTCAGGAGCACGAACGGTTCTGGCTGACGCGGGTTGATGACACGCTCTGAGCGGATCAGCAAAAGGGCCTCGACATCATGCTCGAAACCGCGACCAACGGGTTCGCCAGTTTTATACGCTCACTCGGTTGGATCGTGCATATCGCGGCGCTACAGAAATTGCGCCTGTTCAAGGTTGAAGATACCAAGGGCCAAATAACCTACGTCGTCGCACCTGACATTGCGAGAACCATGGAAATCTATTGCGCCGACGCACCACTGCACGATGGCCAGCGGCGGATGTTTCGCATCGTCGATGGCTTCTTCGATTTGCCGCCGGAGCGGTTAGCTAACATCCATGCGCTGCTCGAATTGGGGCCGGTGGGGATTGTTGATTTTGATGTCGACGCCGGATGGAGTTTGCGAATGGGGTAATGATGCAGGTGGTTGCCGTGACGCTAGGGAGGGGCTTCACGGCATGCTTTTTCGCATACGGCTAGGTTCGCATATTGGGATATAGATGGGCAGCCATTGGTGTGCAGGGGTAAGGTTGGGGCGAAAGTGGGGCCACTTAGAGAATGGAGAGGTCCTAGGATCGCCCATCAATGCCCTATAGGATGCTGCCTATGAGGCGGGTCACGAATTGTGCGTGCCATCCTCAGGGGTAATGCATTTCGATGCATCAGATTCCAATGCAAGAGTCAGCTTGCGCTAACAAAGCGGTCGCCGCTGCTCAAATTCCGCCCGCCTAAAACCCGCCGTTCCTTAATCGGAGATTGTTGGCTTCTCACCGCAGTGAGAAGCCAATCATCCGTCAAATTTCTGTCCGCTCCGGCAATGTCAGCGCATCATCGATATCGACTCCCATATACCGCAGAGTGTTTTGGATTTTGCTATGACCCAGCAAAATCTGCACCGCTTGCGGAGGTGGCCGTTTCGCGCCAACCATCAAGCCTATATTCCATGGCCGTTGATAGCAGCGTGCTGGGTCGAAATCCGATTTGCCCAGCCAGTTGGGCGTAAAATGGCTTTTTCATAGTTGCCATATAGAGTTATGTGGGTCGAGCATTACGCAGATAATCAGAATCATATTTCGCGCGCGCAACAACCCAAAAAATGTTTAGTCCCCCGCATGAAACCGCTATGCCTGCGGCATGATTGGTCATGCAGAATCATCGCTAATTGAAGTAATCTACACGTCGACGATGTTGTCGCGCAGCATTGATAATATCATCGGCGATTTTGAGGCGCAGATTATGCGTTTACTCGATGATTGCGCCGCAGACAATGCCAGCATCCTCGATGTGGCGGTGGCATCTACCGCAACGGAACGGCGCTCAATCGAACGACACCTGTCGATCGCATTACAAATCCAAAACGAAGTTGGTTTTATTCCCACCGCTAAACAATGGCTTGACGAAGTTTTGGCGCAGATGAACAACCCCGCTTTGGCTTTTGATGCCAACGGTGTGATTTTGCTACGCAATGCGGCGGCGCAGCGCGCGCATTGGAACACAGAGCGGCTTGCCGAATTGGCTGGCGGTGCAGCGCAAGCCAAAGCCATTCATAAAGCCGCCGATGCCATCGAACCAACGGACGAAATATCGGCGGTGCCCATCAAACTTATGATGATGGGCAAAGGCAATAAGGCCGCCGTTGTTAAACGCGCTGGTGCCAAGGCGCAGGCCGCATGGGGGCGGCCAATTTGGTTGCTGATCCTTGCCGATTTTGCGATTGACGCCACGCTGGCGCAGCAGGCGCGGACTGTTTTTGGCCTCACCAAAGCCGAATCGAGCGTCGCCTTGCGCTTTGTACAAGGGGCAAGCCTTAGCGAAATAAGCCACGAACGCGGCGTCTCACTAGAAACTGTCCGCGCCCAAATCCGGTCCATAAAGGTAAAAACGGGCGCGCGAGATTTGTATGTTTTGGTGCGGATCTTGTGCGCCCTAGCGCATGGCATTTATACGCCCACGCCATCATTGCCGCAAACAGGTCAATCAAAAGCAGAGGCTCCTTGGACCGATACAATGCGCCTGCCCGATGGCCGCAGGCTTGATTTTCTGCGGCATGGCGACGCCAATGGCGTGCCAGTGATGCTTTTGCACACTTTGGCTTATGGCGCGCAATTGCCATTGGCCGCGCATGAATATGCCTTTGCCCACGGGCTGAATATCATTGCTCCATTGCGCGCCGGACATGGCTATTCAGACGCTGCGCCACCCGGGGGCATTCACGCGCTCCTTGCTCAATCAACCAATGATCTATTGGCGCTGATGGATCATCTTGGCTATACGAAAGCGCATTTGCTTGGCCATAGTGCTGGCGCTACCCACGCCATCCATTTTGCGCATCGACATCCGCATCGAACGCAGTCCGTCGTGATGACCAATTGGGGCCCGATCTGGCGCAATCAATGGCTGAGCGAGTTGCAGCGCAATCACCGCGCCATGGCCATCGCGCAGCAGCATTTCCCCATCGCCGCGCGCCTGATTGCTGGGGCGATTGTACAACATTTTCACAAGCATGGGGCAAAGGACTATGCAGCGGCCGCTGTTCAGGACAGCGAAGCGGACTTGGCTGTGCTGGCCGCTCCTGAGCTTTTGCATTTGATCGGCAACGGCGTGACCTTTGGATTGCGGCAAGGTCCAGATATATATTGCCGCGAATTTGAACTGATGCAGGTGGATTTAACGGAGGAAGCACGCGCGCTGCCGCATCCGTTGACTCTGATTTATGGCGCGCAAGACCGGGTAGTCGCGCCAATTTTTCCGCAGCGTTTCGCCAAGGCGGTGCCGCAAACGCGGCTGATCGAAATGCCCGACGCCGGCCACTATTTGTTTTACAGCCATTGGCGGGCGGTGCTTGAGGCTATCACGTAGCACGACTAAAGCGGCCAGAAGGCGCTTTATCTGGCCTTTATAACCACTAGTGGGAATGGACAGATTTTTGACCCTAACATACCGCTCGAAGGCCCAATTCGTTAACCATTTCGGCGCGCGTGGGCGGGGTGGGGGCTTTGCCCTGCTTGTTCAATGTTTCAATGCATCGGAGCAGTCTTATGAAAAAATTTCTTGGTGGCTTAGCCATTGCCGCGACAATTATTGGCGGGGCAAGCGGCGTATATGCGCAGACCACACGGTCGAATATGTATAATGACGCAGGTAGTAAGTTCAACATCGTCACGAAAAATTTTGCAACCAGCTATACTTTAACAAAAGATTTCACTTTGAAATTTGGCACAACATCGATTGGAACATGGCTTCAAAAAAGTGAGGGTACGGGGGAAACGCCATTCTTTCTGGCACTGGGCAATGTGCCTGCCGGTGCATTGGATTCGGCGCTGCGTGAAGGACGCAAAAATATTCCCGGCCTGAATAGCGACGTGATCCTGTATTCAGGCACCTACAATGTTGAAACAGGTGCGTGCACGGCTACGCGCATTAGCAACGACGCCAACAATGGCACCGTCGGAAAATGCGCCTTTGCCCCGGTTGGGAAACCCGTCGCATGGATCAAATGCGGTGGCGAATCGGACACTTGCCAAATGGGCGGCGCACCAATGGAGGTGCGTTATGGTGCAAATGGCACTTATGTCACCAAAACGGTCAGTCAAGCATTCGCGTGCACCAACGCATACTTCGGCTCCGATCCCGTGCCGAATGTCGTGAAAAGCTGCGAGCTTCGTTAAGTTCCCGCCAAAAACTCATTCGCGGTCGCCTGTATCCGGCGACCGCGGAGTCGCGGTTGCGCCTATCTGACTTTTAGCACGCGGCACAAACGCTATGCGCCTATTCAGAAGAGGAATATTTATGCAGAAACACGCTATATCGGCTTTTATGGCTGGCGCATTGCTTGTCGGATGCGGATCAGCTTCGCAGCCCGCAACGGAAGTGGTCGAAACCGAAAATATGCATGCGAGTGCCGAGGCGTGCCCCGATGACGGGCCGCGTTTGCCTTTGAGCGGCGTGTGCATAGCGCGCGGCGAAAATTACGTCGAATTTGACGATGGCCCGCGCCCGGAAAGCGAAGATGGCTGCGAATGGGTACTGAACGAAGTGGGCATGATTGACCAAGTGCTATTGTACATGGGCTATCAATGCGGCGACAAAGGTACGAAGCTGGAATTTTCTGCCGGTGCAGAAGCTGCGGAGCTTTCCCTTGTCAGCCAAGCACGGGGCGGGGTTGGCGATTTGCCCGAAGACTCGCGGCCTGTTCTTGCGCGCGTGTACATCAACGACGGCGCCGATAAGCAAGCGGGCGTTTTGGCGCGCGTACGCGATGCCATCGATGATCCGGCAGAAAGCAAACGTTGCGCCATTCGCCCAGCCAAAATAGAGGGCTGGCCCAGCGATGCTTTGGTCGTGGAAGATCCCACGGTTGTTCAACCTAAAGACGAGATCGGTGAAGGGTCATGCGGGCCATTTGGGATGAGCCCTGACGCAGCGGTGTATTGGCGAATTGTCGGCGATTATGCCTTCTTTTTCGACCTTGGCCAGGATGTTGTGGACATTGATCCCGGCTCGTTCACGATTGTGCCAATGGCGCAAACCGCTGCCGACGGCGAAAGTACAGCAAAGTAAACCGACCCGCTTTGGTGAATGCAGGCCCGCAAGGATAGCCTTTGTGGGTCTGTAATCCCCGAGGTTGGCGAGGAAATATGCGCGTATGACCGCGATAAACTGGCACCGGTGTCGCTCCAGCCTATCGATGTCAAAGATCGTTAGTGAGCCGCCAACCCATCCGTCGTCGACCCGCGACGTGTCGACCATAGTATCCACCCAAAACGGATCGCAGCAAGCATGACGGATGTTTCAGCATTGGAGGAGAGCCTAAGAAATCGCACCAAATTTCTTGCGATTTCGCCGGATGAAAATATCGAATGACAATTTAATGGCAAATTTATAACGTAGAGCAATAGCGCTAATTAGACCAAATAGCCAAGGTGCTGGGTCGGTGTCGCGGGCGAGCCTGCTTGCAATTGATATGATGCAGACGACATGACAAAACTTCGCGGCGGGTATGCGAGCACCTGCCGCGAATTGAGCGTCCCTGCAACCCTTTTTCCTTTGGACGGCAACAGTGGCCAGCGCACAAATATGGCCAACGACATTCGTTCCTATTCTCCCGAACAATAGGAACGCGCCAGCTTATGCCCTCGAACCGATGGCGACCGTTGGCATGTTTGCTGCCTCAAAAGACACCGACTCACGAACCAAATAGGCCAGCCTGTCCAATGACATCCCAGACAATATCAACAAGTAAAATTATCCCTCCGCTGATCGGCAAATACAGTTGCTGCGGTTGTCAATTGGTAGCGATGTGGCATCACGCCCGTATGAGAGCTTATCGCTTGCATACTCGAAAACCGCCATTCCGGATTGTCCAACAAAGCAGCCCTTGCGTCTCCCAAATTGTTAGCTGACCACTTTGTTGCCGTCAAATGGAGCAACGAAAATAGCCTATTTTGGGTAGAGGTATGCTCGGCAATTTCTTGCCGTTGCAGTATTGGGCTAGCTTTCTTTTGCGATCGCCAATTAGCACAATTTTCATTCAAAAATGCATAAGTTGATATAAGTTGGTACTTTATTTAACGTTTTAGCCGATTGCTGGGGAATTCACTGTGGGGATTACAAATTATTGATTTTTCTCATCTAATTTCAGAACCAAAAATAAGCGCTTGTTGATTCAATCAATAAATATCAAGAATATCAACTTATGCGCACCCTACGGGCCGAAAATCAACCTGGCGAGCTTGGCAGGATCAAACCGTTCCATCGGCATGCCCTGATCGCCGGGTAGGTTTCCTCTAATGCCACAACGCCGACATATCGATTATCCATCTCACCTTTCGAGTGACCGATCACCTCATTAATGATGTTCGGCGCGACGTGGGGTTGGTGCAGTCCGAGCATGGCTTTGAACGCGCCTCGGAAGCTATGAAAGGTAACCGGCGATCTTGTGTTGTCCGGCAACCGATCACCCATTGCGAACGGCACCACGTTTCGATTGAATTTGCGGACCCAGGATGCGTTTGACCATGCCGCGTCGGCCCTATCGAAACCGTTTTTTGATTTCGGTGAGATCCAATCTGGGAATAGGCGAATGGCCCCCGCTCGACGCACCGAATTTACATATTCCCCAAATCCGAGTTGGAACAGCTCATCAATAATGGGCACGAAACGATCATATCCAACCTTGGTCGGACGGAATTAACTGTCCTGAATATGTATGTTTGGAAAGGCACCGTCGATGTCAATTTCGGTCAATTTCATTCCGCCGAGTTCGGCTGCGCGGCACCCTGTGTGCAGGGACACAATTGGGGCCCAAATATTCGACTCCACTTAGCCGATGCGTTCCGTCTAAATGAGTCTGACCGGCTGACACACAACCTGTAAACCATGGATGCTTGAAAACGGCGTTCAGTTCATCGACGTTGAAACGCCATCAAGATGAGCAACCGCGCCGCCTGCCAGCGTCGCCTCTTCAAGGGAGCGTGGATCTCAACATCTGAGTGGGCATCCCATTTAACATCGCGCTAGCCAATTTCATTTTACACACCTCGTGTAAGCTATTGATATTTATAACACCAATTTTGCCAAAGTTTACACCAAAACCCCCAGAAAACTGCGATTGTATTCAGCTTGGGAAGCTGCTGCTCTACCATTGAGCTACACCCGCGTCCGGCCTGCGCACGCACTGCCACATCCCATTGGTGCGGGTCAACCGCTGATCGGCGAAATGCGCGACGCTTTGCCCCGCCGCCGGTTGCGGGGCATGCGACGCCACGCCGCGTATCATTGTGTCACAATACTATCCAACGCGTAACAAAAGAGTCGGTGAGCGGACATCGGCGCGACACCCATCGCCTCTAACGCGCTCCTCATTCGGGCAATATTGCCCATGGGAGGGATAAAATGAAATTTTCAACCGGATGCGCCGCCATGGCGCTGGCGTTTGCCATTGCCACCCCCGCTTACGCGCAGGCAGCGGAAGCAGCAGAGGCGGAGGATGATGGCGCAATCATCATCGTTACCGGCACCCGCGACACGGGCCGGACACAATTTGACACCGCCGCGCCCGTCGATGTGCTTAGCGGCGAAGCGGTCGACTCGGTCATCTCGCCCGATTTGTCGTCGGTGCTGGCGCGGCAATTGCCATCGTTCAATGTGCAGCGTCTGCCCGCCGCCGATGGTTTGGCCTTTGTCCGCCCCGCATCCTTGCGCAGCCTGTCGCCGGATCAGACATTGGTGATGGTCAATGGCAAACGCTACCACCGGTCCGCGTTGCTGGGTTCGCGCGGGTCGCAAGCCCCCGATTTGAACACAATCCCCGGATTTGCCATTGGCCGGGTTGAGGTTTTACGCGATGGCGCATCGGCGCAATATGGGTCGGACGCGATTGCCGGCGTCATAAACATCATCCTTGATGACGAACCGGGCCTAAAAGCATTCGGCCAATATTCGCAATATTACGCCAACGACGGCGATACCTATCAGGCAGGTTTGCAGGGCGGCATCCCACTGGGTGAGAAAGGCAGCATTGTGCTGACCGCCGAATTTGCCGATGGCGGGGCAACCTCGCGCACGCGGCAACGCCCCGACGCGATTGCATTGCAAGCGGCGCGGCCCGATCTCAATATCCCCAATCCGGTGCAACGCTGGGGCCAGCCGGAGACGCAAACTGTGCGCGGCGCCCTAAACGCGCATTATGAATTTGGCGCGGGCGTCGAGCTTTACGCCTTTGGCACCGGCGCAAGCGGCGATGGCGTGACCGATTTTAACTGGCGCAACCCCACCAGCACGGGCAGCGTGTTTAACCCCAGCACGGCGTTCCCGGGGTTCAGCTTTACCAGCATTTACCCCACCGGTTTCACCCCGCGTTTCGGCACCGAATTTAATGACCTGCACGGCGTCGCGGGCCTGCGCGGCGACAGCGGCGCATTTAGCTATGATATCAGCGTGTCATCGGGGCGCAGCCATATTGAATATACGCTCGACGAATCGCTCAACGCCTCGCTTGGGCCGAACAGCCCGACGAGTTTCTATTTGGGTTCGCTGGAGCAGCGCGAGTTTAACCTGAACGCCGATTTTGTCTATCAATTGGCCGTCGGCGGTTTCCGCCCGCTTAACATCGCGTTTGGCGCGGAGCGGCGGAAGGAGACGTACGAAGTCGGCCTTGGCGATCCCGCCTCCTATGCCGTGGGTCCAGGCGCGGCGACCGGGTTAGCCCCCAATTCCAACGGCTTTCCCGGCTTTGGCCCCTTGCAAGCGGGCGTGTTTGGGCAAACCAGCTATGCCGGATACCTTGATCTGGAATGGCAACCGGTGGAAATGGTCACACTGGGCGCGGCGGGCCGCTATGAGGATTTCTCCGAATTTGGCAGCAATTTTGATTATAAATTGTCCGCGCGTTTGGAACCGGTCAAAGGCGTCGCGTTGCGCGGGACCTACTCCACCGGATTCCGCGCGCCGACACCGGGGCAATTGAACGCGACCAACACGACGCAGGGGCTGGATACCGTCACTTTGCAAGTGTTCAACCGGGGCCGCCTGTCGCCCAATGATCCCGTCGCAATCCAATTGGGGGCGGTGCCCTTGGTGCCGGAGGAGTCGAAAAGCCTGACCGCCGGTATCGCTTTCCAAGGCGATTACGGCCTGACCGCCAGCGTCGATGTCTATCAAATCGACATCACGGGCCGCTTTGGCGAGTCGGCGGCGTTCGCGGTTCCCGCCGGTGTGCCCAACCCCAATCGGTTTACCAGCGTGAGCTTCTTCACCAATGACTTTGACACCCGCACGCGCGGCATTGATGCGGTGATTGCCTATCGCGGCAGCATCGGCGCGGGCGCATTCTCCGCCAGCATCGCCTATAATTACAACGAGACCAAAGTCGCCGACGGCACCAGCAACACAATCCGCAACGAGACGCAGCGGCGGATTTTTGAAGAACGCCTGCCGCAAAACAATGCGGTGGCGTCGTTGGGTTATCAGCTTGGCGGCTTCGATGTGAACGCCCATGCACGCTACTACGGCAAATGGACCGACAGCAGCGGGAACAGCACGGGCGATATTTTCCAAGAATTCGGCAGCATCCTGTTGTTCGATGCGTCGCTTGCCTATAGCTTCAACGAAACGGTCACGATCACCGTGGGCGCGGAAAACCTGTTTGACACTTATCCTGATGAGGCGACCAATCAGGCAAACCGTGGCCTTATCTATTCGCGCAACGCGCCTTATGATACCGATGGCGGGCAATATTTCGTCCGCATGGGCGTGCAGTTCTAAAAGGCGGTAAGGATGCGGTTCGACCGGCGGCACTTTTTGCAAAGCGTGGCGGCGGGGGCAATTATGCTTCCCGCCGCGCGCGGCTTAGCGTCGGTGGCAGCAGGCGCGCCGGATGATGAGGCCTATTGGGCCAGCATCGCGGCGCAATATGATGTGACCAAAGAGGTCATCCAACTGGAAAACGGCAATTGGGGCGTAATGGCGCGCCCTGTATTGTCCGCCTACCAAGACTCCATCGCGCGGGTGAACCGCGACAACAGTTTTTATGCGCGCCGGACAATGGGCGCGGATTTGGAGGCGGTGCAGCGGCGGCTGGCGGAATTTTTGCGTGTCGGGGAGGAGGAAATCGTCCTCACCCGCAACGCGACCGAGGCGTTAAAGGCGCTGATCGGCGGCTATAACCGGATTAAGCCGGGCGAGGCGGCGCTCTATGCCGACCTTGATTACGGCAGTATGCAGGCGGCGTTGGTGGCCAGCATGGCAAAGCGCGGGGCGCGGACGATCCGCATCGCTTTGCCGGAACCCGCGACGTATCAGGCCGTGATCGACGCTTATGCAGCCGCCTTTGCGCGCCATCCCGAAATCCGGCTCGTGCTGCTGACCCACATTAGCCACCGCACCGGATTGGTCATCCCCGTGGCGGAGATCAGCGCAATGGCGAAGGCGCGTGGCATCGATGTCATCGTCGATGCCGCGCACAGCGTCGGGCAAATGGCGTTCGACCTGCCGGACTTAGGCGCGGATTTTGTCGGGCTGAACCTGCACAAATGGGTCGGCGCGCCGCTGGGCGTTGGCGCGGCCTATATCCGTAAGGGGCGGGTGGACGCCATTGATGCGGATATAGCGGATGAAGACACGGACTCCGGCTCCATCCGTTCGCGCGTCCACACCGGCACGGTCGATTTCGCCGCCGTATTGACGCTGCCCGCCGCGCTGAATTTTCAGGCCAGCATCGGCGTCGCTCGGCGGGAGGCTCGGCTGCGGTTCTTGCGCGACCGATGGGTCAGCCAAGTGCGCGGCAATCCCGCCATCGAAGTACTCACCCCCGACGATCCCCGGATGCACGCAGGCATCACCAGTTTCCGGATGAAGGGGCGGACCAGCAACGCCGACAACCGCGCGCTTGCCGCCGCCTTGCTTGATCGGTTCGGCATTTTCACCGTCTATCGCGACGGGGTGGAGCGCGGCGCGTGTGTGCGCGTGACGCCGGCAGTGTTCAACACCACCGCCGATGTCGATGCGCTGGCGGCGGCATTGGCGGCATTGTCTACGCCGGGCTAAGGTCGGTGTCTCGACCCTAGGCAGGCGGCGTGGCACGTGATAAGTGGTGATTTGAAACGCACCCCCTTGGCCCCATCACAAAGGATACGCCGCCTTGTCCTCGATCATCCGCACCCCGCACGCCCTCACCGACGCCCTCCATGCGCAGCGCGCGGCGTTTAACGCAATGCCCTATCCCGATGCGGCGTGGCGGGTGGAGCGGATTAAGCGGGTGGCGGCAATGACCAAGGCCTATGCAGACCGCTTTATCGCCGCCGTCGATGCCGATTTCGGCGGGCGGCCCGCAATCCAGACGCGGATGGAACTCTATTCCATGCTGGAGGGGGCAAAGTTCAACGCCAAGAACGTCCGCCGCTGGATGAGGCCAACACGGGTGTCGCTGCCCCTGCCCTATCGGCTGAACGGCGCAAAGGCGGAGATTTTCCCGCAGCCTTTGGGCGTTATCGGCATGATCGGGCCGTGGAATTTCCCCTTTACCTTGCTGTTCGGCCCCTTGTGCGGCGCCATTGCGGCGGGCAACCGCGTGATGCTAAAACCCTCCGACATGACACCCGCCAGCGCGGAGGTTATGGCGGAAGCCGTCGCCGAATATTTCGCCCCGGATGAAGTGGCCACTGCCATCGGCGGGCTGGAACTGGCGCAAGCGTTTTCCGCTTTGCCGTTCGACCATTTGCTATTCACCGGATCGCCAGCAGTCGCCTATCCGGTGATGAAGGCGGCGGCGGAGAATCTTGTCCCCGTCACGCTGGAACTCGGCGGCAAATGCCCTGTGGTGATGGATGAGACCACCGACATGGACGCCATGATGCCGCGCCTGATGATGGGCAAGCTCCAAAACGCGGGCCAAATCTGCCTCGCCCCCGACACGGTGTTCGTGCGCGAGGAACAATTGGAACCGTTCGTCGCGAAAGCACGCGATTTGACGCAGGCTTGGTACCCGACGATCAGCGGCAATCCCGATTATTGCGCCATCGTCAACGACCGCAATTTCGCGCGGATTCAGGGCTATGTCGATGAGGCCAAAGCAAAGGGTGCGCGGGTGGAGGAACTTGGCACGCCGGGAACCGCAGGCGGCAACGACCGGCGGCTGATGCCCGCGATTGTAGTCAATCCCGCCGATGACCTCGGCATCGCCAAGGACGAGATTTTCGGCCCCGTGATGCAATTGAAAACCTATGACCGGATTGACGACATTATCGACTGGCTGACCCCGAAAGAACGCCCGCTGGCGCTCTATTACCTAGGCCGCGACAATGTCACCGCGCGCCGATTACAGAGCCAGACCGTCACCGGCGGCTTTAACCAGGGCGATTTGGTGATTCAGGCGGGGCTGGAGGAACTCCCGCTGGGCGGCGTCGGTAACAGCGGCATGGGCAGCTATCATGGCAAGGCCGGTTTCGACACCTTCAGCCACGCCAAATCCAGCTATCGGCAAGGGCGGTTTTCGCCGATGCAGTTTTTCAAACCGCCCTATACTGACAAGCAATTGGGGATGGTGAAGCGCCTTATGGGCGGGTGACGCGAGGCTAGGCCTCGCGCCAATCAAACGCCAATGCGCCTTCCTTATGCGCGAAGCGGTTGAGGTGTTCGGCAATCACCGATTTCGCCCGCTCGGCATCGCCGCCGTCCTTGATTGCGGCGGACAGGTGCAGCGCGTCGTCGGTTGCGGTCAGATCCAGCGCGCCGAAGGGCAACGCAACGCGCCCTTGGTTTGGGTCAAAAGCGACTTCGAATTTGTGGCTCCAATGTTTGCACAATTGCTGCAAATAGCGGCGCGCGTTGGCCGTCGGGATGGCGCAATTTAGGGTGGTCATGCTCATTTCAACCGTTCAATTTCGCGCGCCAACGCGTCGAGTTTATCGACAATCGCATTCAAAACATCCTGACTGACTTCGCCCTCGCCAAGCCGCGAGA
>JBGSOJ010000086.1:0-2862 GCA_041739175.1 Sphingomonadaceae bacterium | reverse complement strand
CTGCGCAGCCGCGTGGGCGCGCTTGCCAAAACGCATGGCCGCTTGACCGAGGACAATTGGAGCCGGACGTCACTAAGTGCTTTGTTGCGGCAGGAATTGACCGATGTGTATGGCGACAAGGCCGTGGCATGCAATGGGCCGGACATCCGCATGACCGCGCAAACCGCGCTGGCGTTCTCTATGGCGCTGCATGAAATGGCGGCCAATGCCATGCATTATGGCGCGTTGTCAGTGGCGGGCGGGCATATCGATTTGACCTGGCATGTCGAAAAGGCGTGCTTTGGCCCCGATGGCACGCCGACCGAGGCGGGCGACAATCCGACCGAATGGCTGATCTTTGACTGGAAAGAGACCGGCGGACCGGCGATCAACCCCGACCGCACGCCGGGCTTTGGCACGCGCCTGATTGATGCCAGCATCAATACGTCGCTTAATGGGCGGATAGAGCGGTTCTGGGATGCCGATGGGCTGCGTTATTATTTCCGTCTGCCGCTGAAATTGATCACCGGCGGATAGCGACGGCGACGGCGGCCAGACTGCCCCAAGCGGCAGGCGCAATAGGCCGTGGATGGCGCTTATTTCAATTTGTTGATTAGGTCCATCAGGCTGTCGGGGACGGTTTCGTCCAAGGTCGCCTGAAAACTTTGGCGCAATGCCTTGGTCAGCGCGTCGGCATCGGCCTGCGCCACCGTGTCGGTTAGACTATGGCCAGCGTCCTTAATCACGTCCGTTGCGGGCGCGACGCCATTACGGTTACCGGTATCATTATGGCCAGCCGTTGGAAAAGGAATGGACTGTTTCATTGTTCCTGACAAATCTCGATATTCTGGAGGGGCGCGCTGCGTATATGCTGTCTGCCCTTTTGATGCTATTAAACCGTCGATACGCCCATCGGTTCCCCGCTGCGTAAGAATAAACGCGATAATGCGCGATTTATCACAAATTGTTTCGCTTGCAATCCATTTTGCGCCGCTAATCCGCGCGCCGGGGTGCGCTTCGTCGGTTGAGGGGCACAGGACCAAACACAAAAGTTAGTAAGCGCCGAAACCTTGTCAGGGCTTTGCGCGTTACCCACATGGGAATAAAGCATGGGGCATTGGGCCATTCATATAAGACACTTAAACGAGGGAAAAATTCATGTCGGAAACAAGCCTGGGTGAGTTGCTCGCGCCGCATTTGCCATATGTTCGCCGTTACGCCCGTGCGCTCACCGGCAATCAGGTGGCGGGCGACCGGATCGTGCGCGCCACATTGGAAGCGATTGTCGCCGCGCCCGACGAATTTCCGCGCGATGTGAAGCCGGCGATTGGCCTGTACCGCCTCTTTGAAACCCTGTGGCAGGCGAGCCATGCCGCCGGCGGCGATGCAGCGGCGGAGCCTGTCGTGCTGGGTGATACCACCGATCTTGCGGTGCAAAGCCGCTTGGCCACCATCACCCCCTTGTCGCGCCGCGCGCTGCTGCTGACGACGATGGAGGGGTTCAGCCATGCCGACGCCGCCGTTCTGCTCGACCTTGATGAGGATGAGGTGGGCGTGTTGGTGGATCAGGCGCTGACCGACATCGGCGGGCACGGCCCCGCGCGCGTCCTGATTATCGAGGACGAGCCGATGATCGCGATGGATATTCAGGATATTGTCGAGGAATACGGCCACGCGGTAACCGGCATAGCCTCCACCCGCGATGAGGCCTTGCGCCTGTTTTTGGAGACCAAGCCCGAATTGGTGCTGGCCGATATTCAATTGGCCGACAACAGCTCCGGCATCGACGCGGTGCACGATATGTGGGCGCATCAACAGGTGCCGGTGGTGTTCATCACCGCCTTTCCCGAACGCCTGCTGACCGGGGAGAAGCCGGAACCGGCGTTCCTGATCACCAAGCCGTTCCAACGCAGCGCGGTGCAAGCGGCCATGGCGCAGGCATTGTTTTTCCACGACAAGGAACCTTCTTAACCGCCCACTCGTTCTCCTCATGAAACATTAGGGTGTGAAACACTGGATAGTAAAAACGCAGGAGGAGGCGTTATGTCGATGCACGATGACCATGAGGTCTTAACCGAAACCGAGGCCAGCGGCGGCGTCAAGAACAACGGCGTGCGCTATGTGCTCGCCATTTCGCTGGGTCTGGCGATTGTGTTGCTGACCATAATTTGGACCACGGGCACGCTGTCGATTTAGGGCATACGGGCGCGGGGTGCGTCTCAGGGACTGTTATTATATGGACGTAATTGAGGAAGCCGCGCCGTTAAGCGATGAAGCGTTTCGCGCCAAACTGGCCGAAGTGCTTCCGCAACTGCGCGCTTTTGCCCGGTCATTGGCGTCGGCGCGGCCCGATATGGCCGATGATCTGGTGCAGGACGCGCTGCTGCGCGCATGGACGGCGCGTGCGAAGTTTCGTGAGGGCACCAATTTTCGCGCGTGGATTTTCGTCATCCTGCGCAACCTTTTCCTCTCCGACATGCGCCGCAACAAGTTTCGCGGCGAATGGAATGACATCACGGCGGAGAAAAAACTGATCGCCGAGGCATCGCAGGAACGGCATATTGAGCTGTCCGACTTGCAACGCGCGCTGTCGATGTTGCCGATTGGGCAGCGCGAGGCGCTTATTCTGGTCGGCGCGGGCGGCTTTTCGTATCAGGATACCGCCGAAATTACCGGCGTCGCTGTGGGCACGGTGAAAAGCCGCGTCGCCCGCGCGCGCACCGCGTTGGAGGCAATCCTCGCGGGCGACGTCGCGCTGCCCGGCACGGGTCAGGCACCGGGCGAAAGCCACCCGATTGAGGAAATCATGGGGCGGCTCGACGTCATCGTCGATGGCGGCACCGACCCTGGCATCCCGATTGCGGATATTTAGGGTGAATACAC
>JBGSOJ010000073.1:0-2074 GCA_041739175.1 Sphingomonadaceae bacterium | reverse complement strand
CGACAGCCGTTGCTGGCGCAGCGGCAACCGGCGCAGGCGCGGTGACCATGGGCGTGGGCGGAACATACGCCGGTTGCGCAACAGGCACAGGCGCGGGATTTGGCGGGGCGTAAGATGGCACAAAATCATTTGCTGGCGCTTTGGGTGCGGGCTTCACTGCTTTCGGTTTAGCTTGCGCGCGCGGTTTCGCTTGAGCCCGCGGTTTTGCTTGCGTGCGCGGCTTTGCCTGCGGTTTCTTCTTTTTTGGCGTATACATCGGGTTGGAGGCATCCGCGATTACAACAACCGGTGCTGCGGTCAACAAAACCGCCGATCCAATGGCTAAGCCTTTGCCGACCTTTTTCCACATTGTGTTTACCGCATCCATAGCCCTTCTCAAGTTCGCAAACCAAGCCATTTGGAGACTCGTTACGCGGTTTAACAATCGTTTAATCGTCATCTTTATTACCAGTGCCAGCATGCAAAACCACATCTTATGATGTAAAATTTTCTATTTTTGGACACTGTGTCTTTTTAGCACATTCGCTGCGTCTCAAAACCGCGCTTGCCAATCACGCGGACGCCCTGCAAAGCGTCGGCATGACGCTTGCGCTCTATATCCATTGGCCATTTTGTGTGGCGAAGTGCCCGTATTGCGATTTCAACAGCCATGTGCGGGACAGCGTGGATGTGACCGCGTGGCAGGCGGCGATGCTGACCGATATGGACTATGAACATGGGCAGTTTCGCGCCCAAGAAGACATTGGCCCCCTCACCTCCATCTTCTTCGGCGGTGGCACGCCCAGCCTGATGCCGCCCGCGTTGGTGGGCGCGTTGCTGGCACGGGCGGAGGCGTTGTGGGGGTTCGCGCCCGATATTGAGATTACGTTGGAGGCGAACCCGTCCTCGGTCGAAGCCAAGCGGTTCGCGGATCTGGCGGCGGCGGGGGTGAACAGGCTCTCGCTCGGCGTGCAGTCGTTTGACGATGCTGCTCTCCGCTATCTTGGCCGGGCGCATGATGCGGGGGAGGCGCGGGCGGCCATCGGCATTGCGCAGCGCCATTTCGCGCGGGTGTCGTGCGACCTCATCTACGCCCTGCCCGACCAAAGCGCGGCGGCGTGGGCGGAGGAGTTGGACCATGCCTTATCCTATGGCACAGACCACCTCTCGCTTTATGAATTGACGATTGAGGAGGGCACGCGCTTCGCCAGCGATGTGCGGCGCGGGCTGTGGACGCCGATGGAGGATGACAATGCGGCGGTCCTATTCGACCTGACGCAGGACCGCATGACGGCGGCGGGTATGCCGGCCTATGAGATTAGCAACCATGCGCGAGTGGGTTCGGAAAGCCGCCATAATCTCACCTATTGGCGGTATCAGCCTTACGTTGGCATTGGCGCGGGGGCGCATGGCAGAAGGATTGGGGGTCGGCGCGGCGGATACGCGACGGAGCGGCATAAGAAGCCGGAAAATTACCTCTCCGCAGTGGCGCGCAATGGCCATGGCGCGAAGGCGGAAACGGTGCTTTCGGCGGCGGATCAGGGGGCGGAGGCGTTGCTCATGGGCCTTCGCTTGGCCGAGGGGTTGGATGTGGACGAGCTATCGGCGCGGCTTGGCCTGCCCTCCACCGCCATTGTCGATTGGGACGCGGTGGCGCGGATGGAAACGCAAGGAATGCTCACCCGAAACACGGACCACATCACCACCACCCGCGCCGGTCGCCTGCTCCTCAACGCAATCCTTGCCGAGATTGCGGCCTAGGCCTATCGTCCTGCCATGACCGACACGCCCGACTGGACCGCAGAGGAACGCGAGTTGCTCGACGCCTATACCGCGCATCTGACGCATGGGCGGCGGCGGTCGGTGCATACCGTGCGCGCTTATGGGGCCACGGCGGAACGGTTGCTGGCTTTCCTGCGCGACCATGAGGGTGCTCCTGCGGCGCGGGCGCGCATCGTCACGCTCACGCAAAATGACTTGCGCGCGTTTTTGGCGCACAGGCGCGGGGAGGATTTGGGCAACCGCTCCACCGCGCGCGAATTATCGGCGCTGCGCAATCTTATCAGCTTCGCCAGCGATGGCGCGGTCACCCCGC
>JBGSOJ010000058.1:0-2094 GCA_041739175.1 Sphingomonadaceae bacterium | reverse complement strand
GCGCCGCGCACGATGGAATTCCGCAAGCGCGTGCTCCACCCCGGTGCGGCCATTGGCCTACACCCGATCAAACACGACGAAGTCTATTATGTGCTGTCGGGCACCGGCGAGGTAACATCCGATGGTGTGATCGCGCGCCTGAAACCCGGTATGGCGGCGTATCTTTACACCGGCGCGGTGGTCGGCATCCGCCAAATCGGGCCGGAGCCGTTGGTCCTGATCATCAGCTACCCCAATCCGGCGGAGTGAGCAGCATGGCAATCAATAGGCGGAGGATTCTGACCGGCGCGGCGGCGCTTCCGGCGCTTGGGTTGGCCAGCGGTGCGGCGGCGGATTATGCGCCATCGGACCCTTGGAGCCCCGCCAACTGGACGCGTCCCGCTGGCATTGCGCCCGATTTGGAAATCGACCTGTGGCCCGACGGCGCGCTGACTATCCCCGCTGGTCTTACCGAAACCGTGACACAGCGCAGCGATGATCCCCACGCCAGCGACCGGATATTGGAGCATTGCACGCGGCCCCGCCTTGCCGCTTTCCTGCCCGAAACGCCTAACGGCGCGGCGGTCATCATCGCACCGGGCGGCGGATACCGATACAGCGTAATCGACAAAGAAGGCTATGAAATTGCGCGATTGTTGGCGGCGCGGGGGGTGACGGCGTTTGTCCTGTTCTACCGGATGCCCGATGAAGGATGGGGGGAGGGTAAGGACGCACCGCTCGCCGATGCGCAGCGCGCCATGCGGGTGGTGCGCAGCCGCGCCGCCGCCATGAATCTTGATCCCGCGCGTGTCGCCATGATGGGCTTTTCCGCTGGAGGCCATGTTGCGGCCAGCCTGCTGACTCGCCATGATGCGACCGTTTATGACGCAGTAGACGCCGCCGATAGCATGAGCGCCCGTCCCGATGCGGGCGTGCTGATCTACCCCGTCATATCCATGGACCCCGCCATCGCGCATATGGGCAGCCGCGACCTCCTTATCGGACCGCAGCCAAACGAGGATGACATCCGCACCTACTCCCCCGATCAAATGGTGCGGGAGGGCGCGCCGCCGACCTTCCTCCTCTTTGCGGAGGACGACCCCGTCGTTCCGGTCGAAAACGGCATCCGCTACCGTGCCGCGATGAAGGCGGCCGGGGCGGAGATTGAAACGCATTTGTTCGGCCAAGGCGGCCATGGCTTTGGCCTCATGCTGACGCACGGCAAGCCGGTTGCGGCATGGCCGGACCTGCTTTGGCGATGGATGCAGGCACAGGGGTTGATTTGACCCCTTGCGCAGGCTTGTGACACCGGTTACCTTAGCGTCAAACACTCACCCTCAAAATGAAAGATCGACCCCATGAAAATTGCCCTTATCATCGAAAACAGCCAGGCCGTGAAAAGCGATATTATCCATACCGCGCTTAGCAGCGTCGCGGGTGAATTTGGCCATGAGGTCCACCATTACGGCATGTACACGCCGGAGGATAAGGCCTCGCTCACCTACGTCATGAACGGCTTGCTCACCGGCATTTTGCTCAACAGCGGCGCGGCGGATTTTGTCGTCACTGGTTGCGGCACAGGCATGGGATCGATGCTGGCCGCCAACGCGATGCCCGGCGTGTTCTGCGGCCTCGTCATTGACCCGACCGACGCGTTTTTGTTCAGCCAGATTAACGACGGCAACGCGATGTCGATGCCCTATGCCAAGGGTTTCGGCTGGGCGGCTGAATTGAACCTTCAGGATTGCTACCGCAAAATCTTCGAAAATGAGGGCGGCGCGGGCTATCCCAAGGAGCGCGCGGCGATCATGGCGACCAATCGCGGCATTTTGAAAGACCTCAAAAAAGCGGCTTGCAACGACATGCTGACCACGCTGCACAATGTCGATTAGGACCTGCTGAAGGCGACGTTTGCGGGCGAGAAATTCGCGGACCTGTTCTATGCCAATGCCACCGATGAGGGCATTATTTCGTTCCTTAAGGGCCTGTAAATCATGGCGATTTCGTTTGATTTGAGCGGGCGGCGTGCGCTCGTCACTGGCGCGAACACCGGCATTGGGCAAGCGATTGCGGTCGCGCTGGCTGAGGCAGGTGCCGACGTTGCGGTCGCGGGGC
>JBGSOJ010000033.1:0-3198 GCA_041739175.1 Sphingomonadaceae bacterium | reverse complement strand
ACATCAAGACGCGGTTTGCCAAACAGCCGAACCAACCCGTCCTCATCGGCACCAAGCACCGCCTCAAGCCCGCGTTTATCGAGCTTTATCGGGGCAGGGGGCGTCAAATACGGTTTGCTCGGCGGCGTAACTGCGGGCTTTGCCGGTGCGGTTGCACATGCACCGAGTAATGCAATCGAGAGCGCGCTAGCAGAAAGGCGGACAATGGGGGTCATGCCTTGGCCTGATGACTCATATGAACCGCCATGGCAACCGCCAAAATCGGCACAAACAGGTTCACCAAGGGTATGGACAGTGCAAGCGTCCCGATCATGCCAAGCAAAGTGCGGGGCAACGCGGGAAGGGGCTTCACACGGCGCGACTCCCGATGTCGCGCCTGCACCATCTCGTCCAAATCTTTACCAAGCAGCCAGCCGTTGACCAACAAACACGCCGCTGCGGTGCCAACGCCGGTAAACAGTGCAACGATATAGACGGGGCTTGCCAACACATTCACCCCGATCAGGCGGCCTATCGAGCGAAGTGTGAGGCGCAGGGATAGCGCCCAACCCGGGCGAGCGCCCGAGGCCGCAGCGAACGGATAATGATGCGCCTCGACAAACTCCACAATATCGTCGCCAAACACGCTGAGCAGGGCAATGACAACGCCGCGCAGCAACAGCCATGCACTGAGCAGGACTGCCAAAAGGCTGACGATAGCCGCCAATCCATCGCGCCATCCCGCGCCCAATGCCGTTCGCACCGATTGTGGGATGAGGTCAAAATGGCCAACGGCAAAATAAAGTCCGATCCCGACCATTACGAACAAGGCCAAAGCCAACGCCGCGCTCTTGAACCAAATCGCCAAAAGCGCACCATGACGCAAATCCGAGAGAGCGAGGAAGAAGGCGCGGAACATAGCACCTATTGTCGGGCGTATTGTCGCCTGTGACAAGTGCCTGTGCCCGAAATGCGCAGCAACACATGTCGGTGCTGGTGTCCCATCTGTGCACAGGCGGCGCCCGCCCTAGCGTTAACCGTCTATTGCCCTTCTCAATATGGCTAATGAGTCGTTAAGGCTATGTGCCATGAAGCAGACTGTCACAACAACCCGCACCTTTGGGCATTGGATTCGCCGCCGGTTTTTACCGGAGTCGCTCGCCGTCACCCTTCGCGACAGTGATTCTGCCAATTCCACTTGGTTGAGCCGTGAAGACACGTATCTGTTTTTGCTAAGTTTCGGTGCATTCTTCACAATGATAATGACGTTTATCCTCTAAACGATAGGCGCGACTGTGGACAACCGCCCGGCGCTGCTCGCCAATGGGGCGGGACGCGCGTATAACGATGCGCTATGACCATTCGCCGCCTGCCCGAAACACTCGTTAATCAAATCGCCGCCGGGGAAGTGGTCGAGCGGCCTTCGGCGGCGCTGAAAGAGCTTGTCGAAAACGCAATCGATGCGGGGGCTGGCCAAATCGACATCCGTCTAATGGGCGGTGGCCGCGATCTTATTGAGGTGACCGACAACGGTTGCGGCATGGCGCGACACGATTTGTCGCTGGCGCTTGAGCGTCATGCAACCTCGAAATTGCCTGAAGACCTTTTGATCGAAGGTAGCTTGGCGAATATTGAAACATTGGGCTTTCGTGGCGAAGCCTTGCCGTCGATTGCTTCGGTCGCGCGGTTAACCATTGAAAGCCGCCAAAGCGGAGTGGATCCAGAAAATGGACGCGGCACAGCGGAGGGCTGGATGCGCACGGTCGATCATGGCGACCTTATCGCCGACGGTCCTGCGGCGCTGCCCCCCGGAACGCGGGTTAGGGTGGAGGATTTGTTCGGCAAAGTCCCCGCACGGCGCAAATTCCTGCGCTCCGACAGGTCGGAATATGCCGCGTGTTTGGATATCGTCCGCCGCCTCGCGATGGCGCGGCCCGACATTGGTTTCACCCTTTTGCATCACGGGCGGCAAAGTTTGTCGGTGCAGGCGGGGCAGGACCGCGTCACCCGCGTCGCGGCGCTGACCTCGGCGGAATTGCTGGACAATAGCGTGGCGGTGGCGATGGAGCGGGAAGGGCTGCTGCTTGGCGGCGTTGCCAGCGTACCGACTTACAATCGCGGTCTTTCTGACCAGCAATATCTTTTCGTCAATGGCCGTCCGGTGCGCGACAAGTTGCTGATCGGCGCGGTGCGCGGCGCCTATGCCGATATGCTGGCGCGGGATAGGCACGCGGTGGTGGCGCTGTTCCTTGACCTGCCGCTAGGCGATGTTGACGTTAATGTTCATCCGGCCAAGACCGAAGTGCGCTTCGCCGATCCCGCGCGGGTTCGGGGCAGCATTGTTTCGGCGCTACGCCAAGCACTCGATTCGGTTGGGTTTCGGGCAGTGCAGCGGCCCTCCGCCGATGCGATGGCGGCGTGGCAGTCGGAGCCGGTGGTGGCAGACCCGCAAAACAGTTTTTTCGCTTCGCCCCTGGCTGGCTACGCTACTCCAAGCGGTCATTATCAATCGCGCCCCAGTGGTGGCACGCATTTCACCATTCCCGCCGCCCATGCGGCGCATGAGGCATTCGCGCCGCTTTATGGCCATGCGGAGGAGGCCGATACTCTGCCGCCCGATGCCGCCCAACACCCCCTAGGTATTGCGCGCGGGCAGGTGGCGGCGACCTATATTGTGGCGGAGGCGGCCGATGGGCTGGTCCTCGTCGATCAACACGCTGCGCATGAGCGGCTTGTGCTGGAACGAATGCGTGTCGCGGCGGAGGGGCAGGGCGGACTGATGCCATCGCAACGGTTGCTGCTCCCTGAAGTCGTCGAACTCGACGAACCCGATTGCGACCGGTTGGAGGCACGGGTGGAGGAACTCGCCGAATGGGGGCTGGAGGTTGAACGCTTTGGCCCCACCGCGATGTTGGTGCGCGCCATTCCGGCGGTTTTGGCGAAGAGCGACGCGGGTGCATTGGTCGCCGACATCGCCGCTGACCTTGCCGAAATGGGCGCGATGGTGCGGATGAAGGAACGCATCGACCTGGTCGCCGCCACCATGGCCTGCCACGGCAGCGTCAGGGCAGGGCGCGTTCTATCGGTCGCGGAAATGAACGCCTTGCTGCGCGAAATGGAGGTTACGCCAAGGTCGGGACAGTGTAATCATGGGCGGCCGACTTGGGTTAAATTGGCACTAACCGATGTGGAGAAGTTATTCGGGCGCAAATAACGCAG
>JBGSOJ010000021.1:0-1872 GCA_041739175.1 Sphingomonadaceae bacterium | reverse complement strand
ACCTCGGGCCGGATTACAATATCGCCGATTATGAGCGCGTCACCGACATCCTTGACGTGTGGTTCGACAGCGGATGCACGCACGTCTTCACGTTGGAAAGCGGTCGCTGGCCCGACCTTGTGCGCCGCGACGGGGGGACGCACAGCGCGGACCTCTATCTGGAAGGCAGCGACCAACATCGCGGCTGGTTCCAATCCAGCCTGCTGCAAAGCTGCGCCACGCGCGGGCAGGCACCGTATAAAGCGGTGCTGACCCACGGCTTCACCATGGATCAAAAGGGCCTGAAAATGTCCAAATCCATGGGCAACACCGTGGACCCGCTGAAGGTCATGGAAACCTATGGCGCGGACATCGTGCGCCTGTGGGCGCTGTCGGTCGATTATACCGAGGATCACCGGATCGGCGATGAAATCCTGAAGGGCGTGTCGGACCAGTATCGGAAATTGCGCAATACGTTCCGCTACTTATTGGGCGCGTTGGACGGGTTTAGCGACGACGAAAAGGTCGCGGTTTCGGCGATGCCGGAGTTAGAGCGGTATGTGCTCCATTTGCTCGCCGAGTTGGATGCGAAGTTGCGGCAATGCGTCGATGACTTTGATTTCAACACCTACACGCGGCTGCTCACCGAGTTCTGCAACGAGGATTTGAGCGCCTTCTTCTTCGATATTCGCAAGGACACTTTGTATTGCGAGGTCAACCCCGCGAGTGGGTATCAAACCGACAAACGCCGCGCCTATCGCACGGTTTTGGACGTGCTGTTTCACGCATTAGTGCGTTATGCCGCACCGGTGTTGGTGTTCACCAGCGAGGAAGTTTGGACGAGCCGGTTTGGGGATGCGGCTGGGAGCGTGCATTTGGCGGAGTGGCCGGAACCTTCACTTTCTCGACTCGAACGCCTGATGGCGCAACCTAGTATGCTGGTGTTGAAGTGGTCGCGTCTTCGTGCTTTCCGGTCGGACGTGACAGAAGCAATCGAACCGCTACGCCGTGAAAAGCAGATTGGTTCGGGTTTGCAAGCGGCCATTACTTTGGACTTGCACGAACCCAGCGACGCTATGCATTTGCAAAATGCAGATTTAAGTGAGTTGTTCATCGCGGGTTCGGTCCAGATCGTCGATGAGGTTGCGACTGGTTACGTGCCGGGGCGATTAAGTAATGCGCGCATCTCTGTCACCCCCACCACCCACCACAAATGCGGCCGCTGCTGGCGACATCTTCCCGAAGTGACCACCGACGGCGACCTCTGCCACCGCTGCGACACTGTCCTTAAAGATGGCAAGGAATCCTAAGCCATGACCACGCAAGCCAACCACCGCGCCTTCGGCCTCACCATCGCCGCGCTTATCCTCATCGCTGACCAAATCAGCAAATATGTCATGATGGTCCCGCTCGCGCTGAAAGAAAAAGGGCAGATCAACCTCATCCCGTTTTTCGACCTGACTTGGGCAGAAAATCGCGGCATTTCCATGGGGATGCTGCAAGCCGATAGCGACACCGGGCGCTGGCTGCTGGTCGCCATGACGGGCGCATTGGCGCTGGGCGTGTTGTTCTGGATGTGGAAGGAAAAAGCGCGCGGCGATGTGCTCGGCTTTGCCTTTGTGCTGGGCGGGGCGCTCGGCAATATCATTGACCGCGTGCGCTTCGGCTATGTCGTCGATTTCCTTGACCTGCATTTTGGCACATTCCGTCCCTTTTTCATTTTCAACGTGGCCGATGCCGCGATAACCATCGGCGTGTTGATATTGCTTGCCCGCGCGCTGCTAATCGGCGACAAAGCAAAAGAAACGGAGAATTCGGATGCGTAAAATTCAAGCCATAGTTTTGGTCACCCTTACGGCGGGCGCGCTTGGCGCGTGCAGCGGCGGGGGCAGC
>JBGSOJ010000356.1:0-6578 GCA_041739175.1 Sphingomonadaceae bacterium | reverse complement strand
TGCTGCATTTCCTAAGCGGGGTGGAGCAGGGCGAAGCGGCGGAATAGGGGCGTAGGGTGGAATGCCCACCCCGCTGCGACTATGGCCAAAGGGCCTAAGTCTCGCTGCCCCTCCCGCAAGCGGTAGGGGATAGGCACTTGTCTCCCCTCCCGCCTGCGGGAGGGGCTGGGGGTGGGCAATCAATGCCGCCCCTAATGCGCGATATTCAGGCCCAACGCCTTTGCCGCCAGCACCGCCTGCGTCCGGTTTTGCACGTCGAGCTTTTTCAAAATCGCGGTCATATGCGCCTTCACCGTCGCCTCCGACACGCTGAGATCATAAGCGATTTGTTTGTTCAGCCGCCCCTGCATCACGCCCAGGAGCACTTTAAGCTGCGTCGGGGTGAGCGAGGCGATTTGCGCCGCCACGGGATCAACCTCGGCATCGGCGGGGACTTCCAGCGTTTTGCCCGCCAGCGCATCGGCAATCGCCGCCTCAATCGCCGCCAAATCAGCGTTTTTGGAGAGGAAGCCGACCGCGCCAAAGCGCACGACATTGGGCGCCGCCTGTCCGGCATCGGCGCTGCTGACCACCAAAATCGGCACATTGGGCCGCTCGGCATGAAGCAAGGCAATGCCCGAATAGCCCTCAGCGCCCGGCATTTTCAGGTCCAATAGGATGAGGTCCAAATCCTCCGCCCCCGCCGCCTCAGCCAAAGCCGACGGCAGGTTCGCAACCTCAATCAGCCGTGCATCGGGCCGCACCGCACCCGCCGCCATCGCCAAGGCTTGGCGGAACAGCGGATGGTCGTCCGCGATCAGGATGCTGCCCGTCATCGCCTCAGGCCGCGACGCTGCGCGAGGCGATCAGGCTATCGACCACCGACGGATCGGCCAAAGTGCTGGTATCGCCCAAGGATGACACATCGTTTTCCGCAATCTTGCGCAAAATGCGGCGCATAATTTTGCCCGAGCGCGTTTTGGGCAGGCCCGGCGCAAAGTGGATGACATCGGGGGTGGCAATCGGGCCGATTTCATGGCGCACCCATTTGACGAGTTCGCCGCGCATCTCGGCGCTTTCCTCAACCCCGGCGTTTAGGGTCACATAGGCGTAAATCCCCTGCCCCTTAATGTCATGCGGGAAGCCGACGACGGCGGCCTCGGCCACTTTTGCGTGCGCGACCAAGGCGCTTTCGACTTCGGCGGTGCCCATGCGGTGACCGGAGACGTTGATGACATCATCGACGCGGCCGGTGATCCAATAATAGCCATCCTCATCCCGGCGGCACCCGTCGCCGGTAAAATATTTGCCGGGGTAGGTGGTGAAATAGGTTTGGAAAAACCGCTCATGGTCGCCATAGACGGTGCGCATTTGCCCGGGCCAGCTATCCAATATGCACAGATTGCCATCGGTTGCGCCCTCCAACGGCTTGCCATCGGCATCGACGATCTGCGGCTGCACCGCGAACATCGGCTTGGACGCCGCGCCGGGTTTCAGCGCGTGCGCGCCGGGCAAAGGCGTCATCATGCACGCGCCGGTCTCGGTCTGCCAATAGGTATCGACAATGGGGCAGCGGCCTTCGCCGACGACATTGTAATACCATTCCCATGCTTCGGGGTTGATCGGCTCGCCGACACTGCCGAGCAGGCGGAGCGAGGCGCGGCTGGTCGATTTGACGAAGCTGTCGCCTTCGCGCATGAGCGAGCGCAACGCCGTGGGCGCGCCATAGAAGATGTTCACCTGATGCCGGTCCACGATTTCCCAAAAGCGGCTGTGCGTCGGGTAATTGGGCACGCCCTCAAACATCACGGTCGTCGCGCCGTTCGCCAATGGCCCATAGACGACATAGCTATGCCCCGTGACCCAGCCAATATCGGCGGCGCACCAGTAAATCTGCCCCGGCTTATAATCGAACACATATTCATGCGTCATGCTGGCCCAGACCAGATAGCCGCCGGTGGTGTGGAGCACGCCCTTTGGCTTGCCCGTCGAACCCGAGGTGTAGAGGATGAACAGCGGGTCCTCCGCATTCATCACTTCGGGTTCGCAGGTGTCGGCGGCGGTTTCGCGGGCGTCGTGATACCAGACATCGCGGCCCTCAACCATCGGCACATCGTTGCCGACATGGCGGATGACCAGCATCTTTTGCACCGAGGTCGAAAGGTCAAGCGCGGCATCGGCGTTCGCTTTCAACGGCACCGTCTTGCCGCCGCGCATTCCCGCGTCGGTGGTGATGAGGATGTTCGAATCGCAATCGGTAATCCGCCCGGCGAGCGCATCGGGGCTGAACCCGCCAAAGACAATGCTATGCACCGCGCCGATGCGGGTGCAGGCCAGCATCGCCATCGCCGCCTCAGGAATCATCGGCATATACAGCGTAATCCGGTCGCCCTTTTTCGCGCCCAAATCCTTCAAGACATTGGCCATCCGGCAGACTTCGGCATGGAGTTCGGCGTAGGTGATCTTGCGTTGCTGGTCCGGCTCATCGCCTTCCCAGATGATCGCGACATCGTCGGCGCGGGTCGCCAAATGCCGGTCGAGGCAGTTGACCGAGACGTTAAGTTCGCCATCCTCAAACCATTTGATGCCGAAATCGGCCTCGTTAAAGCTGGTGTTTTTGATTTTCGTCGGCGTCTTCATCCAATCGAGCCGCGTCATTTCCTCCGCCCAGAAGGCGTCGGGATCGTTGATCGACGCTGCATATTTGTCGGCGTAAATGTCGGCCGTGATGATAGCGTTTTCGGCCCAGTCGGCCGGTACGGGATGAATATTTGCCATAGCACCTCTCCTAAATTTGTCAGCGCGGGCGCGACTCAAACGGCGCGCACATCCTGCCTCTGCGAACACCATAGCGCGCGGCGGGCGGGCAAAACACCCCCGACTTAGGTAGGCCCGATGTTGGCTTAGACCAAAGTAGGGGCCGACGAAGGTCGGGGGCCGCTGCTACCAAGGTCTAACTGGTTAAACATGGCCGCACACCGGATGCTTAGGCTCTCAACAGGCAGGTCCCATCAAAAGGGGTCGCACACCAAGAGGAGAGAGATATGAAAGCACGATTGGGAATAAAGCTGCTGTCCGCCGTTGCGGTAATCGGCCTTACCGCGGGGACCGCGCACGCCGCGCCGCAAAAGAAGGAAACGCCCGCGAAAGAAACGGTTGAGGAACGCCTCGACCGGCTTGAGGCGGAAAACGCCGCGATGCGCAATGAAATCAATACGCTGAAAGGACAGCAGACCCAAACCGCCGCCACCGCTGAGGCCGCGCAAACGCAGGCTGAGGCCGCCGATGCCAAAGTGACGCAGCTCGCCGCCGCGCCCGTCGTCGCACCGGTTGCGCCGACCATCCCCGACGGCTTTACGGTGGGTGGCGGCAAAACGCGGATCAAAATGGGTGGCTTTGTCAAAATCACCGCCGCCAGCAGCCGGTTTAGCGATGGCGAAGTGGCGACCAACAGCCTCGGCCGCGACTTTTACTTGCCGCAAACCCTTCCCACCGGCGGCGGCGCACCGTCGCGCGTGACCGATTTTTCTGCGAAGCAAACGCGGCTTTGGATCGGCGCGGACAGCGATGTCGCGGGGCATAAGGTCGGCGGAATGCTGGAAATCGACTTTATCAACACATTAGGCACGACATCAGGGTCGCAGCGGACCACCAACCGCTTTGTGCCAACCTTACGCCGCGCGTATCTGACGGTGGATAAATTCACCATTGGGCAGGATTGGACGACATTCCAATATCTGGGCGCATTGCCCGAAAGCACCGATTTCGTCGGCGGCGCAGAGGGCACGCCCTTTGTGCGGCAACCTTTGGTGCGTTACTCCATGCCCGTTGGCAAAGGATCTACGCTGCACCTGGCGGTGGAAAATCCGGAAAGCGGCACAGCCAATGTCGGCGCGCCCGCGCTCACCGAAAATGGCGATGATGCCATGCCCGATTTTATTGCCCGCTTTGCCTACGCTGCGCCCTTTGGCGAATTGTCGATCGCGGGTCTGGCCCGACAAGTGCGCGTGTCCAATGCAGGGACGAGCGACAGCGCCTTTGGCTGGGCGGTCAGCGGCGGCGGTAAGATTTACCTCAATGGCGCCAAATCCGGCGATGTGCGCGTGTTGTTGACCTATGGCCACAATGCGGGCCGCTATATTGGGTTCAACTTTGCCCCCGATGCGGTTTACGATCCTGTGGCTAACCATCTCAACTCCGCGAATAATTTCGCGGCGCTTGGCGCGGTGCGGATACCATTGGGCACGGGCCTTAGGGCCAATTTCATGGGCAGCTATCAATCGGTCGATTACGATTCGGCCCTGACGCCCGCCAGCCTTGCCAATTTCAACGACCATAGTTGGAGCGCGGCGGCAAACCTATTCTACACCCCGGTAAAAGGCGTTGATGTCGGTGTAGAATATCGCCACGGTGAGCGGGTATTGGTTAGCGGTAACAAGGGCAGCCTTGGCCGGATTGAACTTGCCGCAAAATATAGTTTTTAAGTCGAAACAGTACAACTAGGATTAGGAGAGAGACAATGGCTACTAACATTGACGCACTGCCTAAGCATCATGAGGTTACGGGGACCGAAAAAAAGGTCATCCTTGCCTCATCGCTTGGCACCATTTTTGAGTGGTATGATTTTTACCTCTATGGCCTGTTGGCCACGATTATTTCCGCACAGTTTTTTAGCGGCGTGAACGAAACCACCGGCTTTATTTTCGCATTGGCGGCATTTGCGGCGGGCTTTGCCGTGCGTCCCTTTGGCGCATTGGTGTTTGGCCGGTTGGGCGATTTGGTCGGGCGGAAATATACCTTCCTTGTCACCATTTCGATCATGGGCGGCGCGACTTTCCTGGTCGGTGTCATCCCCAATTACGCCGCGATTGGCGTTGCGGCCCCGATTATCCTTGTCGTTTTGCGCCTGCTCCAAGGGCTTGCGCTCGGCGGGGAATATGGCGGTGCGGCGACCTATGTGGCCGAACACGCGCCGAACAACAAACGCGGGCTGTATACCAGCTTCATTCAGACGACGGCGACGCTCGGCCTGTTTGCGGCGCTGCTCGTGGTGCTTGGCACGCGGACGATGATTGGCGAGGAAGCATTTAAGGATTGGGGCTGGCGCGTGCCATTCCTGATTTCGGTCATCCTGCTGGGCGTGTCGCTGTGGATCCGGTTGCAGCTTTCGGAAAGCCCGGTTTTCCAAAAGATGAAAGAAGAAGGCACTGGCTCGAAAACGCCAATTTCGGAAGCCTTTGGCCAATGGAAAAACGCCAAATTCGCGCTCATCGCTTTGCTTGGCGCGGTCGCGGGGCAAGCGGTGGTGTGGTACACCGGCCAATTCTACGCGATGTTCTTCCTTGAGAAAATGTTGCTGGTTGACGGCGCGACGACGAACACTTTGATTGCGATTGCGTTGTTGCTTGGCACGCCGTTCTTCATCGTCTTTGGCTGGTTGTCGGATAAGATTGGGCGCAAATACATCATCCTGGGCGGTTGTGCCTTGGCTGCGGTCACCTACTTCCCCGCCTTCCATGCTTTGTCCGAAGCCGCTAACCCGGCGCTGGCCAAAGCGGTTGCTACTGCGCCGGTATCGGTGACGGTGAATGAGAACGAATGCTCGTTGCAATTCGATCCCATCGGCCGGAACAAGTTCGACAGCAAAAGCTGCGACATTGTGAAGTCGTTCCTCGCCAAAAGCGCGATTAGCTACACCAATACGGCCGCCCCTGCGGGCACGCTTGCCACGGTGCAGGTGGGCGCAAAAACGCTGACCGCGCCCGATCCGGCGAAAGTCACCGGCGAAGAACGGGCCGCCGCGATCAAGGCGTTCCAAACCGAGCTGAAGGCCGAATTGGTCGCCGCCGGCTATCCTGAAAAAGCCGACGACGCGCAAATTAACAAGCCGATGGTGGTGGCAATATTGTTCTACCTCGTCCTGTTGGTGACCGCGGTCTATGGCCCGATTGCGGCGATGTTGGTGGAATTGTTCCCCACCAAAATCCGCTACACCGCGATGAGCCTGCCCTACCACATTGGGAACGGTTGGTTCGGCGGCTTCCTGCCGACAACTGCATTCGCGATGGTCGCGGCTACCGGCGATATCTACTACGGCCTGTGGTACCCGATTTTCGTCGCGGTGTTGACCGTGGTGGTCGGATTGCTGTTCCTGCCCGAAACCTTCAAAAAGGACATCGACGGCGAGGGCGCGCAAAGCGGCGGATAAGTTTGCTCACACCTCCAATTGAGAGCATGAGACTGGGGCGGTTCGTGAAAGCGGGACGCCTTTTTTTGTGTTTAATCCTCCCCGAAACGGGGAGGGGGACCACGAAGTGGTGGAGGGGTTTTGACGCCAACGTTGCTAACCCCTCCGTCAGTCCTTCGGACTGCCACCTCCCCGTAACGGGGAGGATTGTTTGCCATCAATGCCGGAAATGCCGCATGCCGGTGAACACCATCGCCAAACCCGCCGCATCCGCCGCCGCGATCACTTCATCGTCGCGCATCGAACCGCCGGGTTGGATCACCGCCGTCGCGCCTGCCTCCGCCGCCGCCAGCAACCCGTCAGCAAACGGGAAGAACGCGTCGGAGGCCACTGCGCTGCCGATGGTGCGGGG
>JBGSOJ010000302.1:0-8233 GCA_041739175.1 Sphingomonadaceae bacterium | reverse complement strand
ATGAACGATCAAGGGGTTGAAGTCGGGACGCCCCTTGGCTGCATAAATCCTTGCCACAGCGCGTTCGTCACCGGCATGCGCGGCGAGGCCATAGACCGTCTCCGTCGGCACCGCGACGATCTCTCCGCCGGCCAGCATTTCGGCGGCGCGGGTAATTGATTCGGGGGTCGCGGGCGCAATCTGCTTTTCAGGCGCGCCGTTCCCTAACGGATTTGAAGCGGACATGAGATTGCGCTAAAGCTGCGCAGTATAAATGTCGCCAAAAAAATGAATGGGCTATCATGCCTGCGCAACTCAAGAGGACGCCCCGATGTTCACTGCCCCCACAAAGCACCAAATGTTCGCGCTCACCCATTTTGCCGGGATCGATGAGCTATCCGGCCACAACGCCTTTGCCGACGCAACGCCCGACATGGTGGAGGCGATTGTCGATGGCATCGCCGCGCTGGCGGAGGGTGAATGGGCACCGCTGAACCGGATCGGAGATGCGCATCCGGCGCATTTGAAGGACGGCAAGGTCGTCTTCCCCGACGGGTTCAAATCCGCCTATGACGCCTTTGTTGAGGGCGGATGGGCCGGCATCGCAGCGCCGCAGGAATTCGGCGGGCAGGGGATGCCGTTTTCGCTGGGCATGGTGACGTTGGAGTCGCTGGGCGCGGCCAATATGGGCTTCAACCTGTGCCCCACATTGTCGCTGGGCGCGATTGAGGCTATTTATGCGCACGGGACGGAGGCGCAGAAGGCAGCCTATTTGCCCAAACTCTCCACTGGCGAATGGTCGGGCACGATGAACCTCACCGAACCGCACGCGGGTAGCGATGTTGGCGCATTGAGCAGCACCGCGACCCCACGCGGCGATGGCACTTATAATATCGCGGGGCAGAAGATTTATATCACTTTTGGCGAGCATGACCTCGCCGACAACATCGTGCACCTCGTTCTCGCCCGCACCCCTGATGCGCCCGCCGGGACGAAGGGGATTTCGCTGTTTCTTGTGCCGAAATATCGGTTGAATGCTGATGGCAGCGTGGGCGAGCGCAATGCGGTGGTGCCGTTGAAGGTCGAGCATAAACTCGGCATCCACTCCTCCCCCACTTGCGTGTTGCAATTCGGCGAAGGCGGCGATTGTATTGGGGAGCTAATCGGCCCAGAATTTGGCGGGATGCGCGCGATGTTCACGATGATGAACAACGCGCGGATCAATGTCGGCCTGCAAGGGGTGCAAGTGGCGGAACGTGCGCTGCAACAGGCGATGGCCTATGCCGCCGACCGTGTGCAATCGGCGCGGGCGGGCGGCGACCCCAAAATGCCCGTGGCGATTATTGAGCATCCCGATGTGCGCCGGATGCTGCTGCGGATGAAGGCCGGAACCGATGCCATTCGCGCCTTGTGCTATTATACCGCTGGCCAAGTCGATCGGGCGCATTTGGGCGATGCGGCGGCGGCGAAACGCACCGATGTGCTGGTCCCGCTGACCAAGGCGTATGGTACCGATATGGGCGTTGAGATTGCCTCCTTGGGCGTGCAAATCCACGGCGGCATGGGCTTTATCGAAGAAACCGGCGCGGCGCAGCATTACCGCGATGCGCGGATCGCGCCGATTTATGAGGGCACCAATGGCATTCAGGCCGCCGATTTGGTGGGGCGTAAGCTCAGCATGGACGGCGGCGATGTGGTGCGCGCGCTGATTGCCGACATCACGGCGCAAGCGAACGCAGAATCGGCACTGGTGGCGCTCGCGGCGGCGTGTGGCGAAGTGGCCGAATGGATGCTTACCACCGCCAGCATCGATGACCGATTGGCGGGCAGCGTGCCGTTTTTGACGATGCTCAGCGTCGCAACCTGCGGGATGCTGATGGTGCAACAGGAACGCGCGGCGAAGGCAGCGCTATCGGTGGCCGAAGGCGACCCTGCGTTCTTGAATGGCCGCATTGTGTCGGCGCGCTTTTATCTCGACCATCTGGTCCCCGAGGCCATGGGGCAAAAGGCCAGCGCCCTGGCAGGCGCGGCGTTGTTTTACGAATTGGATGCCGAGGCGCTGAGAGCTTAAAAGGGCGGGCTTAAATTCCAAATCTTCGCATTTAAATCTTCTTCGCCAGCAAATCGATTTCGCGCACCGGCCCGGCCTTCGCTGGTGCTTTGGTGCCGGTCGGTTTGGCCGCGCCTGCGGGGACATTGGTCAGCACGGCGAGTTGCCGCCGGAACGCCTTTAATTCCTCGCCTTCCAACTCCGCACGCTCAATGAATTTCACCGACTGCGGATTAATCTTCACGCCGTTGCGGTACATTTCATAATGCAAATGCGGGCCAGTCGACAGGCCCGTGGAGCCGACATAGCCAATAATCTGCCCTTGCCGCACCCGCTGTCCGGGAGCCGCGGCGATGCGGCTCATATGCGAATAGCCCGTGGAAAGCCCGCCGCCATGGGCAATACGGACATAATTGCCATGCCCGCCATTGCGGCCGGCATAATTCACGACGCCATCGGCGGAAGCATGTATCGGGGTTCCATAACCGGCTGAAAAATCTATTCCCGAATGCATTCGCATATAGCCGAGGATGGGATGGCGGCGCAGACCATAATGGCTGCTTATGCGTCCACCGACAGGCGATAGCATCGCACCGCGCGTCTTACCTACGCCCGATGCCTCATACCAGCGGCCCTTCCATTGCAGCATTTGCATCTGTGGTTTGCCGCCGCGAATAAGTCCGCCGTACAACAAATCGCCGACGCGCGTCTCGCCTGTTTCCGCCCGCTCCATTGCGATGACGAGGTCGAAAGTATCGCCGGGCCGAGCCTTTTCCAAATGGCCCTGTTCATCCAATAAGGTGAGGAAGCGTTCAATCGCCGCTGCGGGCGCACCGGCGGCGCGTGCGCTATTGTAAACGCCGTGCTCAATATTGCCAGTTATGCGCAGCGGGGTTGCGTCGACGGCAATCCGCTGTGCCTCGACAATTAACCCGTCCGGCCCGCGCGTTAGCCGCAGCGCTAGGTCAAGGCGGGCACGGAAAGACAGGCTATTCAATGGGCGCGCCGCATTGCGGTCGGCGCGTTCACCCAGAACCAAGTCGATCCGCGTCCCGGCCTCAATGTCCGAGGGGTCAAGATAGCGCGCGACCATTTTCTGCACGGCGCTGCGGTCTTCGCGCCCGACGCCCGCGCGCTCGAGGAAACGCACGAACCCATCACCTTGGCCCAATGTACCGGACAATTCCTCGCTCGGCGTTTCGGGACTGTCGTTAAGATTGCGTACCGCGTCGGTAGCGCCGCTGCGCCGTCCGCTGTCGCCTCCGAACGCCAAGGGCAGGATCATTTGCGCGCGCGCTTCATCGGCGGACCGGTTAGGGGTGTGCGTGACGCCCGGCGTGCCTTGCACGGGGGCATGGCTGATCGCCAAAGTCACGCCAAATGCCACACATCCGGCAACCGCAACCCCCATGGCTTCGCGCAGGCCATTGCCAGTACGCATGCCTTGGCGATGTGGCTGTTTAGCGGGTGACAATTGGGTTTGCGGCGCGTTGAACACGAAAATCCTTCATACGCATAATTATGACAAGTCCGCGACAACGGGATGACTATTTTCACCAAACCGATGATGCCATGCGTTGATGCGACCTTATTACCTCGCTTTCTATGCGCGCAAAATGGTTAAGGTCAATTTAATCGGATTCGGATCAACGCGGCGTTAATATATTTTGCCTCAAATGGCTGCGTGTCTCGGCAAAGCCGCTTTGTGCGCTGGGCCGAAATTTCAAAAAAGTGCAATGAGGGCTTGGCAGATGAAAATCCCCATGCTAACGGCGCGCTTCACCCGATAAGAGTGACGGTCCAACTGTCCTCTCATCCGCCAGAGCGGGCGTAGCTCAGGGGTAGAGCACAACCTTGCCAAGGTTGGGGTCGAGGGTTCGAATCCCTTCGCCCGCTCCAGTTTTTTCGATCATCGTGATTGACTTATATCGCGCGCGCAAGTTCTATGGGTGCGGCGTCTATTTCCGTGTTGTGGTCTGACATAAATCAGGCGGCGCATTGCTGCACCGCCTGACCTGTCTCTCCCAAGACTTCACCGTCGCGATTAGATATTCGCGAACTGGTTCATCGTATTGTCTTCGCCCGCTGCCTTGAGTGCGGCCTCTCCGGCGAAATACTCCTTATGGTCGTCACCAATGTCGCTACCCGACATATTCTGGTGTTTGACGCAGGCGATACCTTCGCGGATTTCCTTACGCTGCACGCCCTTCACATAGCCCAACATCCCCGCGTCACCGAAATATTCCTTCGCCAGATTGTCGGTCGACAAAGCGGCTGTGTGGTAGGTCGGCAGCGTGATGAGGTGGTGGAAAATGCCTGCGCGCGCGCTGGCATCGCGTTGGAAAGTGCGGATACGCTCATCGGCCTCTTGGGCAAGCTCGGTGCTGTCGTACATTACACTCATCAACGCCGCGCGGTCATAGGCAGACACATCTTTGCCCTCTGCGGCCCATGCGTCATACACTTGCTGACGGAAGTTTAGCGTCCAGTTGAAGCTCGGCGAGTTGTTGTAAACCAGCTTGGCGTTCGGAATCACTTCGCGGATGCGGTCCACCATGCCCGCGATTTGCTCGATATGCGGCTTTTCGGTCTCGATCCACAGCAGGTCTGCACCGTTTTGCAGGCTGTGGATGGAATCGAGGACGCAGCGATCTTCGCCAGTTCCGGCGCGGAATTGGAACAGGTTCGATGGCAAACGCTTGGGCCGCAGCAATTGGCCATCGCGGTTAATGACGACATCGCCGTTCAGGCTGGTCATATCGTCGACCGGTTCGCAATCGAGGAAGCTGTTGTATTGGTCGCCAATATCGCCGGGTACTTTGGTGAACGCGATTTGCTTGGTCAGACCCGCGCCAAGCGAGTCGGTGCGTGCCACGATGATGCCGTCGTCGATGCCCAGTTCGAGGAAGGCATAGCGACAGGCGCGGATTTTCGCGACGAAATCCTCATGCGGCACAGTGACTTTGCCGTCTTGGTGGCCGCATTGCTTTTCGTCCGACACCTGGTTTTCGATTTGCAACGCGCAGGCACCCGCCTCAATCATCTTTTTGGCGAGGAGGTATGTGGCTTCAGCGTTGCCGAAACCGGCGTCAATGTCGGCGATGATTGGCACGACATGCGTTTCGTAACCGTCAATAGCGGCGGTGATTTCCGCCTCCTTTGCGGCGTCGCCTGCGTTGCGTGCGGCGTCCAGTTCACGGAACATCCCACCCAATTCGCGCGCATCAGCCTGTTTCAAGAAGGTGTAGAGTTCCTCGATCAGCGCCGGAACGCTGGTCTTTTCGTGCATCGATTGGTCGGGCAAAGGGCCAAACTCGCTGCGCAAGGCGGCGATCATCCAGCCTGACAGATAAAGGTAACGTTGCTTCGTGCTGCCGAAATGTTTTTTGATCGCAATCATTTTCTGCTGCGCGATGAAACCATGCCAGCAGCCCAGCGATTGCGTATAATTCGCTGTGTTGGCGTCATAAGCGGCCATATCCTCACGCATAATTTTCGCGGTGTAGCGCGCAATATCAAGCCCGGTGTTGAAACGGTTTTGCAACTTCATCCGCGCGGTCGCCTCGGCGGAAATACCGCCCCATGGCGCGCCGTAGCGGTCAATAAGCGCTTGAGCGTTCTGGATTTCTAGGGTGTAGGTCATGGCATATCCTTTCAAAATGATGAGCCCCGTATGCCGGATTGTCTCCACCGCAGCGACCCGCCGCGGTGTCCGTTTGTAAGACTTTACAAACTTGTATTGTATAGTTGTAAGGATTATACGGTTGGCATACCAAGGACTCTAATATGGCCAATGAACGCGCAATCTATCTCGGCCCGCGCCTGCGCCGCTTGCGCCGCGAACAAGGCCTGACACAGGCGGACATGGCGCGCGATTTGGATATCAGCGCGTCGTATGTGGCCCTGCTGGAACGGAACCAACGTCCCGTTACCGCCGACATGCTGCTGCGTATTGCGCGCACCTATCGGCTTGATATGACGGAACTTGGCGGCGATAATAATGCGGATGATGCGGCACGGTTGGCGGCGGCGCTGAAAGACCCGATCTTCGCCGACATCGATTTGCCCGCCTTGGAAGTCGCCGATCTTGCCACCAATTTTCCGGGGATGAGCGAGGCGCTTATCCGCCTCTATACCGCGTATCGGGAGGAGCAATTGGCGCTCGCGACCTTCCGTTCGGGCCAGCAGGGTCAAGTCGGCGGTGCACCGATTAATGATCCTGTTGGCGAATCCCGCCGCTTTCTGGCCGCACGCCGCAACAGTTTTCCCGCGCTGGATGACCTTGCCGAACTGCTCGCTGCGCGTGTGGCGGAGGCGGGGGGAATGGATTCCTATTTCCGCAATCGCCATGGCTTACGCGTCCGGCGTATCCCCGCCGATGTCATGATGGGTGCAATGCGGCGGCTCGACCGGCATCGCGGGGATGTCTTGCTCGATGAAACGTTGGATGCGGCGAGTGAGCATTTTCAACTTGCGCTGCAACTGGCGTATATCGAAATGGCACCGCAAATCCGCACTGAATTGGAGGCGGGGCAATTCGCCACCGATGAAGGCCGCGAACTCACTCGCCGTGCGCTGGCAAGCTATGGCGCGGCGGCGCTGATGATGCCCTACGCCGCTTTTGCCAAGGCCGCCGAGGCGAAGGCGTACGATATGGAGGCGCTCGCCCGCCAATTCCGCACCAGTTTTGAACAGACCGCGCACCGGCTCACCACCTTGCAAAAACCGGGCGAGGAACGCGTGCCATTCTTCTTCATCCGCATTGATCCGGCGGGAAATGTGTCAAAGCGGCTCGACGGCGCTGGCTTCCCCTTTGCCAGCCATGGCGGCGCGTGCCCGTTGTGGAGCGTGCATCATGTGTTTAAAACCCCGCGTGAAATCGTCACGCAGTGGATAGAATTGCCCGATGGGCAACGCTTTTTCTCGATTGCGCGAACAGTGACGGCGGGCGGCGGCACCTATGGCGCGGCGCGGGCGGAGCGGGCAATTGCTTTGGGTTGTGACGCCGCGCACGCGCACCGGTTGATTTATACGCAGGGGCGTGAAGCAGAGGCACCGACTCCCATTGGCGTCACCTGCCGTCTTTGTCACCGCCCGCAATGCACCGCACGCTCCGCCCCGCCCATCGGCCGCGAACTGCTGCCCGACGACTATCGCCGCAGCCGTGCGCCGTTCGGTTTCTCAGATGCGAGCTGATACCAATTGTCTTTTGTGCAAGTGCGAAACGAAAAAGCGCATCGGGTATTTGATATAAATCAGTTTAATGCTGCACCGCACAATACTATATGGGCATTAACGGATGGTGCGGCGCAGAAGAATGCTGGGCGAAGCCGCCGCTCTAATAATGGAGATATATCATGCTTGCCGACCCACAAACCGAAATTACGACCCGCAGTGGCTATGTTTTTTACGCGCGTCCTGCCGAAGACTCCGATGCTGCCGCATTGGCTTCCTTGTTCGACAATGTTGCCGATGAAGATCGCCGGTTCCGCTTTCTTACCGCTGTGGCGCATGTTTCGGACGCCACTGTGCGCGATATGGTGGAAGTTGACCATGATTTGATCGAAAACCTTTTGGGATTTGATCCCGAAACGGGCGCGATGATTGCAACTGCGATGCTTGCTGGCGACGCCAACCGCACTATCGCCGAGGTTGCCGTTTCGATCCACGCCGATTTTAAAGGCCGCGGCGTTGCCTGGATGATGTTGGAACAGCTAACGCGTTTCGCCAAGGCGCATGGCTTCAAAACGCTGCAATGCATCGAATCGCGCGACAGTCATCAGGCAATTGAGCTGGAACGCGAAATGGGATTTGTCGCCCATGCGCATCCCGATGATGCGTCGTTGATGCTGCTTGAAGCTGATTTGTCCGTTTAGTCCGCGCATTGCCCCGATAGTCCGTGAATTTGCCGAGGGGCAGGGGCTAGTCTCCCTCTGCCCCTTTTTGTCGCAAGAGCGGTGCAGTAACCGCGTTTTAACGCTTTGTCGCCAAAGCGACAGGGATAGCCAATTTGCCGTTGCAGCGCGGCGCGCGCCTCGCTATAGCGCGCCTCTGGCCAGACCATGCGGACACGTGGGTGAGCGGCTGAAACCACCTCCCTGCTAAGGAGGCGTAGGGGTAGACCCTCTACCGAGGGTTCGAATCCCTCCGTGTCCGCCAGTCAGATTATCAAGATCCTCCCGATTTGCAGCCATATCGAAGTTG
>JBGSOJ010000266.1:0-3819 GCA_041739175.1 Sphingomonadaceae bacterium | reverse complement strand
TCGCCACTATGGCTGCCGCCACCATTTATTTGTGGTTCGGTCGTTCGCAAGTGAACAGCCATTACCGTAATGCAATTACTATTTCCGGCCTCGTTACGGCCATTGCCGCGTATCATTACTTCCGCATTTTTGAAAGTTGGGAAGGCGCCTATGAATTGAAGGACGGCGCGATTGCGGTTACCGGCTATGCCTTTAACGATGCCTATCGCTATGTTGACTGGCTGTTGACAGTGCCCTTGCTCTTGGTTGAGCTTATTCTGGTGATGCGGCTTTCCGCCTCGGAAACCAGCAGCAAGGCATGGCGTCTGGGCATTGCCGCGGCGTTGATGATTATCCTGGGCTATCCAGGGGAAATCGCCACCGACATTCCGACCCGCGCGTTGTGGGGCACTTTGTCGGCGATACCGTTTGTCTATATCGTCTATGAATTGTTCAGCGGTTTGGGCAAAGCGATCGACAAGCAACCCGCCGCGGTGCAGGGTTTGGTGAAGCAAGCGCGCTTGCTGACCTTTGCCTCATGGGGTTTTTATCCCATCGTGTACATGGCCCCCTATGCGGACATTACCGGACCAACCGCCACCACGATTATCCAAATTGGTTACACCATTGCCGATCTGGTCGCCAAGGTGGGCGTCGGCCTGCTGATTTACGCCATTGCGATGCGCAAAACGGCGGTCGAAAACGGCACGCTTGAATCAGATGCCGCTGCACACTGATGCATGCTTTTGAGACCCTTCGGTTGTCGCAGGTCTCAATACGGGCCGGCCGCAAGTCCCCAGAGATAGGGGACATGCGGCCGGTTCCGCTCGTTTTTTGGTTGGCGTCCATGGCGGCTTGGGTGCTGTTGCTGTCTGGTGTTTCTCTTGGAAATCCTTGGGTGCAGCAGGCGGGGCTTGCCATTATGCTGATCGGTGGATTGCCGCATGGCGGGCATGATTTGATTTTGGCGGCAAAACGATGGGCAATGGGCGGGGCGGCGTTAACCGGTTTTGTCGTCGTTTACCTTGCCATCGCCGCGCTGATGGCTGCGCTTTGGCAGGTCGCGCCCGTGGCGGCGCTTGCCCTGTTCCTGATATTTTCGGCCGTGCATTTTGCGCAAGATTGGGATCATCCGCGCGAACCCTTGCTCCGTTATGCCTGCGGCCTTGCCCCGATAGCGGCGGCGGCATTGGGCAATGCGGGCGATGTGCGCGCGCTGTTCACGGCAATGGCGGGCGCAGACGGCGGGCTGTTTCAATCCTTGTTGGTCATGCTGGCCCCGGTCACTTTGCTGGTGGCCGCTGCTGGATTATTAACGGCATGGCAAAAGGGAGAACGGCTCTGGGTCGCGGGGCAGGCGTTGGCAATTGTGCAACTCATCGTGCTGCCGCCGTTGATGGCCTTTCCGATATATTTTGCGTTTCTGCATTCGCACCGGCACATCACCGAAATCGCCCGAAGCGTGCCGGTGTCGCGGACATGGGCTTCAGTTGGCGTGGCCATAGCATTGGCGATCATTGCGGTGGTGCTGTGGTGGCTTAGCGCGCCCACTTTTTTGTCGGTCGGTGCAGGCATCTCGGCGGCCTTGGCGTTCCAATTGCTGTCGGTCGTCGCGCTGCCGCATCTGCTGTTCGATCGGATCAGCAGACACGGCAGTGCGTTGTCGTTCGCCCCAAAGCGCGGGTAGGGCGTTAAAGTCGCGCTTCGTCCAAAGCGTGCAGGATGATGTATTCCGTCGCCGTCGCCTCGTTGTCGCTCATGGCCAGTGGGTCGAAATCGCGCAAGCTCCCGAAATCAATCCCCGTTGCCGCTTCCAATGTTGCAATCGGCACCTGAAAGGTTTTGTACTCGCCAAAGGCAAAGCCCTCCACCGCTTCGTTATCGCCGCGTTCCTGCATCAGTTTTTGGATCAAATGCCCTTGGCTGAGCAGATAGGCGGTGGCGTGCGGGCGGGTTGCGCCATCCTCGCCCGCAACGGGCATGACGACCACTTTCCAATATTCGCGCGGCAGGAAGAGATCGAATTCCTCAATCATATCCAAATCCTCGGCCAAGACCGGCCCTGTAAACACGCTCGCCCGAAAGCCCAATGTGCGGGTGTTTTCCAGCAAATAATTTTCCAATCCCTGCCACGTCGCAATATTGCGGTTGAACTTGCCATGCTGCGGCGAGCAGTTGGTGAGGTGGAAGGTATCGTAATTGGCGCGGCGCACCGTCGCCTCATCGTCGCCCCAGTTCGGGTCCTCCCGCCGGACCATATGGCCGCGATCGACACCGGCGTCGGAATAGGCCTCGCTGCCCACTTGCAATTTCTGATCAATGCGCAGGTCAAAGAACCAGCGGTCACGATCGCGTTTTATCTTCTTGGCACGTTTGCCGTCCAGATTGGCGGCGGCGACCACCGGGCTTCGGTAAGTACCGCAATAAAGAATGCCGAAATGCTGATAGCGCAATTCATGCGGGCGGTCGCATTCGGCATCCGATGGCGTGACCAAGGCAATATTGGGTACGCCGCTGACATCGGGCATTGGGACGGTGAAGTCCTCCAAAAATGCGGGGTCATAGCCGGGGCGACCCGACAAATCGCTGGGTTCCCGTTTGCCGTCGCGGCCCTCAACATCTTCGCTGTTCAAATCGGCGCCGGTAACCACAGTTTTTCCGCCGCTTAAGATGGCCTTCAGCGTGCTGACGCGCACCGCGCTGTTGCCGACGCTGTATTTGCCGGCAAAGTGCAGGCCGACGACCCGTGCGCTGTCGAGGCTAATGACCGGACTTCCCGAATTGCCGCCCAAAGTGGTGGCATCATGCGTCAAGCGGGTTGCGCCGGGCTGCACCCGCAACAGTCCGGGGGAGAACCGCTTCACATTGTACAGCCCGCGGAAATACCGCTCCATATGCGTGGTGTCGTTGCGGCTGTCGCGCGCGGGATAGCCGACAATCGCCACGGGTTCGGCATCGCTGCCATCGGCATCGGCCAGCGTCAGCGGCTCGACCCTAAAGCCGGTGGGGACTTTGATCCGCGCAATCGCGACATCGGCGGCGCTGTCCTCGGCCAGATAGGTGAAGCCCAAAATCTGCGCGTTGCGCGCATGTTCGGCGGCGGTTTCGTGCTCCTCATTAAAGTCGATCAGCGCGCCATAGCGGCCCCCGCCACCCGGATCGAACAAAAAGGTGCCGGTGCCAAAAGCGGTGCGCCGCGCGACCAATTTGGCGACATGGCGATTGGTGGCGACAAGCAAATGGCCCGGTCCGTCCTCCGCAATGACCCAGCCCGTGCCGCCCCAATCCATATCGTGGTTGACAAACTCAATCCGCCCGACCGACGCAATCATCGGCTCAACCGCGCGGATCTTGTCATATACAGTAGGGCCGAAATCGGGCAGCGGGATGTTGGCGGTTACCACTTTGCCATTTTTCACCATCAACGGCGGGCGGTTGGTCATCAGCACAATGGCCTCCATCTCCGCCGCGACTGCGCCCATACTTTCCAATTGTGCCTTATCGGCGTTGAGTGCATCGGGGGAGAGGTCATGAAAACCCGCCTCGCGCAGGATGGGATGCCCGTCGGCCAGTGCCTTCGCCGCCACATCCTTCATGTCCTGCGACATGCCGTCGAGCCGTTTTGCGTTTTCGGAATAATCATATGCCATCGTCGTCCTCCTGTCTGCTGCTTCGTTGGTGATTACATCGTTTCAAGTCCTTGATTGCGCGGCATGGAAAGGGCCTCACGCAACGGTTCGTTGGCCACAGTATAGAGCAGCGACAGCCATTCGCCTTTGGCCGGTATGTTCAGATCGTGCGACGCCAGAATGGCAATCGGGATCGCCACCGAACGCCCCA
>JBGSOJ010000241.1:0-3341 GCA_041739175.1 Sphingomonadaceae bacterium | reverse complement strand
GTCATCCAGCGCGATGATTGTCCGGTTGACAGTGTAGGCGTGCACGAAATGCTCGCTCGCCCCAACGCGATCCCCCTGCGCCAATTTGACATTGCCAATCACCGCATGGTTCACCATCACATCGCGCTTAAGCGTGGCGTCCATGGGAAAGCGGGCGGCCAAGGCCTCATCGATTGCCATCGACGCATTGTATTGAACCAATGCTCCTTCCACATCGCCCTCTTGCAACAGCACATCGCCGATGCGTTGCCGACTGACCGACAGATTGCGCTGCGGGTTGCGGTCATTAGGCTGTGCCGTGGCGGATGTTTCCGCAATGGCCAAGGCTTGGTCAAATTGGTCGCGCGCTTTTTTCGTTTGGCGCAAAGCCATATAGGCGTCGCCCAAATTCACATGCGCCAGCCACAATTGATATTGCGCGGTGGCAGAACTGGGATCGGCAAGAGCCAACCGTTTGGTTATCTCCAGCGCCTTCTCCGTATAGGCAATGCCCGCCGCGGTGTCGGATTGTGCAAGGCTCAGCACGCCGAGGTCCGCGTTTACAGTTGCCTGTGCCAGCGCGGCGTCCCAGTCATCGGGAGACGCGGCCACGAGCTGATCGAATGCCGCCAATGCTTGCTCATACAGGTGGCGTGCCTCGGCGGTCTTGCCTTGCCGCATCAAGACATCGGCATAGTTTTTTTGCTCGCTCGCCAACTGATATTGCAACAACGGCAACGCAGACGCGTAGCGCGGATCAGCCACCAATGCGGTGTTGATTTGCACCGCTTGGTCATAGCGCGCGGCGCTGCCCTGCAAATCGCCCTTTATTTCCAATATAGTGCCCAGACGCGAATACAGTGCCGCCAGCATGACCCGGTTGTCATTCTCTTGCATCGCCTGCGGCGCGTTGGGGCCACCGTCAAGCGCGATGGCGAGAACCACGGCCGCCTCAAAACTGCGTTGTGCCAAATCAAGATCGCCCTGCGCCAAAGCGACATCACCCATTTCGGTGTGCGCAGTTAATCGAAGTAAATTATGATCGGCCAATTCCAACGCCCGTTGTGCCGCCAATAACGCTTTGGTATTGTCGCCTTTTTCGCGGTAAAGGCGGCTTAATTCGGCCCAATCCCAGAAATTGTCCGGATCATAAAAGACAACTTTTTCGTAGGATTCAATAATATCGGCAGTCGTCGCTTTGCGCGCTTTGCCGCGCAGGCCATTGGCCGTGATGGCCTTATTGCGGTATTCGTCCGCCGTCCGCAAATTGTTCGCGCGTTCTTCATTCTTGGCGTGCTGATCCAAAATGTCGAGCGCAGCGTCATTGTTCTCGGTTCCCCCCAGCGCGATGAGGCGCAGCACCTCGCGGCCGTCCTCGCTTTGCCACAAATCCTCACCCACAGATGTCGCGGCGCGCAGTCGTCGTTCAAAATCGGCGTCCTGTTGAACCAATTGCGCGTTCAAATCTTGAATTGCCGCCGCAAATTCGGCGTCGCGCGCGACGGCTGCGGCCTCCAACTCTTTGACCTTTTTCTTGGACGTCCGCGCATCCTGCCGCGCCGCCGCAAGATCGGCCTGCGCCTTTTGCGCCTTGGCATCGGCGCTATTTGCCTTTTTCACCAGTTCAATATTCTGACGGTTAAGCCGTTCGTTTTGATCAAGAAGTCGGCTGGTTTCAGTTCGATAGGTATAGATGCTGACCGTTGGCGTCGTTGACCGGCCCTTCTGTGCGGAAACCGAGTCCATGGGGAATGCCAGCGCGGTGATTACTGTCAAAAGCCAAATGAAAACAGACATGTATCGCATGGCACGGTCCCCTTGGCGGCGGTGTGACACTATTATCTCTGTGCTTTATTATGGTATCGTAATGAAACGCCACGCGCTTAGCAAGCGCCGGTGCGCCAAAACAGGAATTTATCGACACCGGCGCGCCTTCGCGTAACGGGTTCTTACGACCGCGCGGTTTTAGCGTTGCTTTCGTGTTACCGCCGCGTTGAAGTCGGGGTCTTTTTTCGCCACCCAATCGACAAATTTGCGCACCACGGGGTCGGCAAGCAGGCCCTCGACATTCATCCCGTGCCGCTGCAATTCCGAATTGGTAAAGTGGGTGATCAACGTTTGTTGGCAGATTGGGTGCATCGGCACCACATCGCGCCCGCCCCGGCTTTTGGGGATAGGATGGTGCCAAACCACATTGCCGCCCATCGGCCGACCACATAGCCAGCAGGTGAGGTTCTCAGCCGGCGCCTCATCGTCCTGCGGCGTTTCGTCGTCACGCTGATGTCTGGAATGTTTGCGGGCCATATCGCGCTCTATAGACAGCGTGCGATCAGCGGTAAAGCCATGTAAACGGCAAAGCGATAGGGCAAACGGAGCCGTTGCCGCGCACTTTCAAGTCATTGAATAAGGGTAAAATAGTGGTGCCCGATCTCGGATTCGAACCAAGGACACACGGATTTTCAATCCGTTGCTCTACCAACTGAGCTAATCGGGCGATCGGGGCGCGGGGTTCGCGTCGCGATTGTCCTGCCGCGCGGTGGCCCCCACGGCAAGAGAGCGGCCTATAGAGGGCAGGCGGCGGATTTGGCAAGCCCTAATTTGCGCACCCCCCTCCGCTTAATCGTCCAAATCGCTGCCGCTGCTGTGTTCCGGGTCGGGCGCGGCGGGGCCGGGGATGGCATAGCCATCGCTCAGCCATTGCAATAGGTCGCGGTTGCGGCAACCTTCGCTGCAAAACGGCGCGCTTTCTGCCACGGCGGGTCGCTTGCATAAGGGGCATTTGGCGGCTTTCGCGGGCGCTTTTCCGGTCGTGTTGGTCATGCTCATCCCTCGTAATCGCTGGCAAACTGCGGGCTGTCCAGCGGGATTTTCGGATCGGTTTTCAAAATGACCACACGGCCAATGCGGCGATTGAGCGCGCCAATCCAATCCAGATGCTGCCCCAATAGGCTGGTGATTGCAGGATGCGCAGTGATGGTCATTGCCCCTTGTCCCGCCGCCCGCTCCGCCTGCCGCAACAGCGCAATCATATGGCTAAGCCGCCGGTTACCATAGAGCGTGTGCAACACCGACGGGCGCTCCACCCGGCTGACCACCTGCATCAGGCCAAAGCCATTGGGCGCGGTGCGCTCGCACGGGCCGGTCATCGCGGCATCGAATCGGGTGAGGATTTCGGCGCGGTCGGTCTTTGCCTCCAATGTGGGAAAATCGATCGCGACGGAGCCGGTAAGATCGAACAGGCTTAGCACTCGCGCAACCTCCGGCGCGGCGGCGAAGGCAAGCGCGCGTGGCGGCAGGTCGCCGTCGATGTCGATCACGGTCATCGCTGGGGTTAGCGCAATCAGCAACGCGCCGCCCGCGAA
>JBGSOJ010000240.1:0-6715 GCA_041739175.1 Sphingomonadaceae bacterium | reverse complement strand
GCTTGCGTTGCGGCTGGACCACGATTTCTGAACTGCTATAACAAAAACCCGCGTCGAAAGCAGCATCGCCCAGTTGCGGCTGGACCACGATTTCTGAACTGCTATAACAGATGTGTATGCAACTGGTTGAAATAGTACCGAAAAGCTACACATTCGTTATGGCAAAACCCACGCGGCGAATCAAAACATGACGAGCTGTTCTGGGTTTTTTCGCTGCCGTTGGCGGCTCTGGCTGCTGAATCGGACGATATTTTCATATTGTTTATCCGTGAAACTCAAAACATGAACATCGCCGCGTTCGGGAATATTGCTTTCGATTCGGCGCAAATAGGTCTCAAGCTGCTCCTTCCCATTGCAGAAACGAGCATAGATTGAAAATTGGCTCATTTCAAAACCTTCGTCCAGTAAAAATTCGCGAAACTTGGATGCCGCGCGCGCTTGCTCTTTGGTCCCGACGGGCAAATCGAACATAACAAAAATCCACATAAGGCGGTATCCATTTAAATATGTCGCAGCCATAATCTATGCCTCGGCGGCAGAATTAGTTCGCGGGTTCTCCAATTCGCCTCCTAAAGTCGCCCAAACAAGTGGCGAAGGGGGATCGAAAAGCGACAGGGATGGTTTGCCCGCCTCAAAGCTCTTGGCTAACGACACTGCCAACCGCTGGGCCACCAAAGCAACCGGCGAAAACGCATCCTCCAATCGCAGATCAGCGCCAATTAAATGCGCCAGCGGTTTTTTGCTGGCAGGCGTGACGGCTTCGATGCCCACATCAATCATGCGGCGCACCACGGCGTCCACCAATGGCCGAAAGGGCTCGACCAAATCGTCGGCCAATGCAAAGCTATTGACGCCGCTTTTATGATGCAGCCCAATGCTTGGGTGTAACCCCGCGCCAACGACGGCACGGGCAACGCTCGCTCGCATTACGGCATACCCGTAATTGAGCAACGCATTTGCACCTTCGGCATCGCGGTCTCGCCGAAAATCTGGCCCCATGAGGGCAGGCCAGTATCGCCGGGCAGCTTGTGCCTCAAAGTTATCGGGATCGCCTGACCTCACACGCCTCGCCATAAATTTGAGCGATTCAGCCTCAGGCGCGCCAAGGCTTTCCAGTAGACTGGCTTGCATCTGAATTTTTGCGGTTGCAATCTGTCGCCAGAGTTGTTTGCGCAACGGTTCGCTGCAGGCCCATTGCGCGCGCATCCGTCCCCCTTGGGCATGATGGCCGTCAATGGGCGTCATCAGGGCTATAGGCGAATGATTGGCACCGCAAAGCACCATAATTGCCCCGCGCTCAGCCAACGTAACGACAAGATTGGTTGACCAAGTTACCCCATGGGCGTGGACGATTAGTGCGTGAACGTCATCCAACGCCACGCGTCCTTGCTCCTCATGGTCTTGCGACACGATAAGAAAACCTCTGTGCGCGGAGAGGTGCAGGCCATCCGTGGCAATATCAACAATCCGGTCCATAGATGGACCTCCCAATGAATTTCCTTTTTGTCCAAAAGACAGGAAAGCATCGCAGATCGTGGATAATAAGGTGTTAACGTAGGGATTTTGTCACTTAAGTGGCCCCGGATCAAGAATATGGCCAAGCGGACTGATACGAATTTGGCGTGCCTTGTCTCGTTTCAATCCGGTGGCGGATGTGTTGACATATTTGAACGGATCATTTCCATCCGCGTCGCGGGCTTTTAGCGCGCCCGCCTCATTATGTGGCGCAATTTGCATCGCACCAGCGGCGCTAAACTTGACCACGCGCATGATTTCCCTTTCACCGCCGCCTCGTTCGACGGCGATTAAATCGTTCTGACGTAAACTTAATATCTTCTTGGCCGCGGGATGTGGCCTTTCAGGTGTCGCTTTGACTTTATGGGCATCAAACATTGAAACGACACGCGACACCCATTTTCCTTCCGGCAATTGCCAAACATCATATCGTGCGTTGGCATCACCCTTGTAACCTTTGAATGCTTTCCCTTCTTGGTTGAGAATAGGAATAACATTCAGCGCTTCGCGAATGCGAATATGGCGGATACCATGAAATGGCCCATCGCGTTTGGTAAATGCAATCAAAGCTGCTTCAAATGGCTTCCCGGACAAGCCCTCGGTTGCCGCATATAACGCGGATTGAAGCGCCCGATCAGGAATAGCGATGGGGTCAGTGATTTCTTCAGGTTTGAGCGATAGCAATGGCTTGCGCCTCACGACGATGGGTAAGCCCTTGGCCGAGGTATCCCCCGTAAATCCATAGGCTGTGTCATTGTGCAATCTAGCTGACGTAACATCGCGATGCTTCGAAGGTACGCCGTCTCGGCCATGGTCGGCTTTGTGGCTGATGACAATGCGGTCGAGTGCGGCGCGTAGATCGTGGCGAAACGCATCTTTGCCACGGCTTTCTTCCCAAGGTGCTTGCAGTCCATCAAAGAGCTTGTCGAGTTCCTGCGATTCAGCGCGCCCTGCCGCTTGCGAAATCATATTGAGTAATCCGCGCGTGGTGACGCCGATGACTGCTGCGTCAATCGCATGATGCCGATGATCGAGCCGGTTTTTCGGCGCGCCGCTGTGTGGATTTTCGACATAATTATGGTCAGGCAGCAATTCGTTCAGCCCCCACAGCCGCCGCAACATCGCGGTCATTCGACCGGGGATGACATAGACACCTGAACTGTCGTGATACAGGCTGGATAGATATGTTCGAGTGGATTTTGCCAGATATTGCGTGTCGGTCAATTGTCGCGCGATAAAACCGCCGTTGCTCTCAATCCGCTCCATGGCATCGGGTTCAAACCGCCATTGCTTGGATTTGTGAAGGCGTGAGACTTGATCGGCGATGATCGACCAACGATCGGTCTCGCCCCACTTTTCATATGGCGTTTTGTTCCCTTTTTCGCGGTTGCAGGTGCGGTGCGCCATCACTTTGTTGCCAGCGCCATCATCAAAACTGCGCGAATAAGGTATGATATGCTCGACCTCGGCTGTCCCGTTAAACAGCATTTCGGGGCTAATGACATTGCCGCAAAAGGGGCAGAGGCGATCAAGCGGGTTGCCAGGGTTCAGCTCTTCCCAAATGCGAAGTCGCATTCGGTTGCTGCCATTATCGGATTGTCCGCATTCAACAAGCTTTGCGCCGCGCGCCATTGCCGCCTTGGTGTTGGCGACCAAGTCGCGATTCTTTTCCGCCTTCTGCTTTTCATTGAGTTTCAATTCGCGCGCGAGTTCCACCACGATTCCATCGGGGCGGCCATATTTCTTGATAATTTCGTTGACGAGTTTTCGTAATTGGTTGAGGCCAATATGCACCGTAGGGTTGGTGATTTTGCCCCACCGAATTTCGTCGGGATCATCGCGGTTTTGCGTTCCCGGCGGTATCTCCCGCGATAGAATTTCGCCGTAATAAGGCAAAAAGTCCAGTATCTCTCCCGTACGGAAGTCACTATGCGAACGGTCGATGGCAAGTTTGACCGCTTCATCATACGTGATGACCGCGTCCTTGAGCTTTTCAAGGATCAAGCGGCTTGCCGTTTCGCCCAATCGGCCATGCCCATCGGGGAGGCGAATTTTACCTATGGCTACCGCTTCTTCCTCGGTGACGCCGTGGGTGGTGATGAGCCAATCGTAGAGGACTTGCGGGTCGGGTTCGTTCTCGACCATTTCGATAATGGTCGCTTGCGTCCCGGCATCAAAATGCGCCCAGCGCGGGCCGAATGTTTTCTTGTCGCTGAAGGATGCGAACACTTCGTCGCCGGTCAATTCACTGCGGTTCTCACTGGATTTGTTAAAATCCTCACCGTCGCCCAGCTTGATGACTTTGCCGAGTGATTTGAAGGTCTGCTTCTTACGCGTTTTGAGCGAGAGGATAAGCGCGTTGCGTTCATCCAGTGTAAGGTCGCGGGCGGCCTCACCAGATTTGGTGATTTTCAGGTGGTTAACCTCTTGGTACAGGCGCAATTCCTGAAACAACGGGCTGGATTTCGGCAGGCGCAGTTCTTCATTGAAGAATGTGCAGCCGCCGACTTTAGCGGGCTTTAATTCCCGCTGGAAAAAGATAATCCGGTGCAGGCGTGCGCGGACCTCATCGGTTAACAGCGCGGAATGGAATGCAGACTGTGTAGCCCATAAGGTTTCAAATTCCGCCTGCAAATGCCGTCGTTCGGGATAGAAATCATAGCCATCGCCCTCAGGCCGCATCCGCACGCGCTTAATTTCACTGTCGTTTAGGAATTGGCCGAGCGTCCGCCCGTCCAGTGCCGCATCAAGGGCCTTGGCACCACCGGCAATCTTTCCCTCCTCATTGGGATCGCGGTCTGTTTTGCGGTTCGATTTGAACCCACGTCGCTGATTTAAGTGAAACAATGCGCGGCCAAATTCATATGGAGATAACCCCTCGGTCACACCCCGCGCGCGCAAAGGATAGGGATCAAGGCCCGACACCTTTTTCGCCTCGGCTTTATCCGCGGGCATCAATCCAACATCAACGAGTGCGCGGAGCAGCGCATCCCGCCGCCTCAAATACCGATCTCGCCGCCGCCGCATCGCACGGGCATTCCGACGGTCAACGGCTAAACTCGCTCCGGTCTTGGCATCACGTCCGTCGGAGAATATGCGCACGCCCATGTCGCGAATGGTTTCGCCATCATACAGGCACCAACCGATACTATTTGTTCCCAAGTCGAGGCCGAGACGTGTTTTCATGTGTGTTTCTCCTTAAATGGGAGCGGCGAGTTTGCGGTTCACTCTAGGCCCACTACCGGCCCGCATTTAGCGTTAACCGGATTGCCAATGTCACGCTTCCGAGAATAAATGTCAATGCCCTAGGCACACACAAATAATAATATATTGACCGCTTTCGTAGTTAGGGCTACGGTGACTGAAATGCAAAAGAATTGCGCGCCCTGCTTGGGGTCCAAGCCAAACAGGGCGGGCTAACCAAATTGGTCGATTCGGTAAAATTCAACATAGAATTAGCGCTAGGCGTCCACAACCGAGCGCGATTTTAGGTTGACAGCACTCGCTTTTTTTAGCGCAGTAATGTGTGTGCCTAGTTGCAATTGGACCATTGACAAAGGCAAAGCCATTTGTCATTTGTGATATACAGAAATCGTGGTCTGGTTGTTAACAAGCAACTTGATTGCACCAAATCGAAACGGGGGCTGCGGCCCTCGTTTTCATTTGTACCAGATACAAGCAAGCTCTCAAAACGGTGACCAAAAGCCACAGAAAAGATGCTTCGAACCGCTCCCATAATTCAATGTGGGGGTAGTTTTAGGGGTAGATTTATACAACCTAACTGGTTGGTATATATTTATCAATTATTTAAGCGCGATACGCGGTTCCCTTCACCGCTCCAAATCATTACCGACAGGGATGCCGACAGGCAACGGGCGACACTAACGCCGCGCTTCTTAGGCCTTTCGGTTTAGCCTGTGCGGCGGCCGACCAGCGTGCCTTTTGACCCGCCGCTTTCGAAGGTGAAGGTAAAATCGCGCCATTTCTTGCGCCAGCGGCGCTCAACCACGCGCTCACCAGGGCGCGCGGCATCGTCGAGCAGGACCACGCCGCCCGGGCTAATCCGGCTGAACAATATTTCTGCCATGCCGCGCACATAGGGGTGCACCGCCCATGGCGGGCCGTCGATGACCAAAAGGTCAATGCTTTCGGGCACATCGGTGACTGCATACCACAGCCCCGGCCACTCCGGATTGCGGCTGGTCAGCGGCGCGTGATGGAACGTCGCCGACAGATTATGTTCGGCCAACCACTCGCGCATTTCGGCCAGAAACGGCTCATGCTGGTCATAGCTGACCAACTGTCCGCCGCCGTTGTTGGCCAACGCCTTGGCAATGATTAGCGAACTGGCGCCCGAACCCAATTCGACCACGCTTTGCGGTTTCAAGGCCTCAATTTCATCGACAATGCGGTTGAGCAGGAAGCTGTCCGCTTTCCAACTGCCCAGATGCGGGATCGCATCGTGCGGCAAACCAACGCGGTCAAGCAATTTCAGCCGCGCCGCCTCAGTCCCGCCATACAGGCTTTTCAGCAGCCACGGCCATTGGATGAAGGTGAAGAAAAATTTGAACGTCCGCTCCCCCACAGTGCGTAATTCGGCATCGGGGTGAGAGGATTTTTTGGCCAACAGGCCCGTTAAATTTTTCGTGGTCAAAGGGCCGACTCCGCCAATATCGATTGTTTTTGCGTTTGCGTGACTGGTTAATCCCATAACCCGGGCGCGTAAAGTGATTTAACGTTGCCGCCGCGCGTGCCCGCTATTGTGTCCGCTTTGGCCCGCGTCCGCTGTTTGTTACGCCGTTGCCATTGTGGGCCGCCCAAGCCGCGGGTGGCGGCAAATACGGCTGGATTTTCGGCACACCCGCGCTTAGCCTTAACGCAAATCGGGGGCGCAATAGGGGGCAAAGGCCAATGATGGATGCAGATGGCTGGAACAAGATCGACGCCGCGGTCGATGCGGCGCTGGCCTTGCCCTTGGACCAACGCACGATGTTCCTGACGCAGCGGTTCGGGGGCGACGCCGAAACGCTGAACGCCGCGCTGAAAGTCATTGCGGCGGTGGAGGACAGCGGCGACTTTCTGGAGCCCGATGGTGAAGGCCCACCCTCGCTCATCATCGATACGGTCGATCCCGGCGGGCGCTTTGGCGCGTGGGCGGTGGAGGATGTGCTGGGGCGCGGCGGCATGGGCGTGGTCTATG
>JBGSOJ010000155.1:0-11403 GCA_041739175.1 Sphingomonadaceae bacterium | reverse complement strand
CCTCATCGGGCAAATGCCGCGTCAATTCCGCATCCGACGGCGGCGTATAGCCAAGCCCGCGCCGCGCCGCGCGCTCATCACCGCGCCCATCTTCCCACGCGCGTTGGTTGAGCAGCCACGCGATGCAGTGCATCAAGCGCGTGGTCACCTTCATGCTCTCGCACGAAAATGCAACCGCATCGACCATTTTGCCCGATACCTGTGCGGTGCGGTCGGCGGTAAAATAGCTGCGCGCCTCATCGGCCAGAAGCATGGCTTCGGTGTACAGGGACGCAATGACACGCGGGGTTAATTGATGCTCGCTCAAATCCATAGCCCTCTGCGCTGCCACACTTCACGCCGCCGGTTAAGGGCCAAAGATGGCGAAGAATCGCGGTTAACGGCCCAGCGCGCAGACTGCCCCGAAATGGCACAGTGAGTCGAGTCCTGTTTGGTGAGTCGCGCCAATGACTTAGGCGGTGGCTATCCTCGAAACGAGTCCTTCGCGGCGCGGCGTTCGCCCAATATTTCAGGCGTAGCCGCGCGGAGAAACGGGTTGGTGGCACGCTCGTCCGCCATCGTAAAGGGCACCGTTGCCTCACCGCGCTCGCGCATCACCCGCACATCGGCCATGCGCGCCGCGATAGCTTGGTTGTCGGGTTCCGCAACCAACGCAAAAGCGCCGTTGCTGGCCGTGTATTCATGCGCGCAATAGACGACTGTGTCATCGGGCAAAGCATCCAATTTCCGCATCGCGGCGAACATATCGGCGGCCGTGCCCTCAAACAGCCGTCCGCAGCCCATCGCGAACAGGGTATCGCCGACAAAGGCCAGCGACGGCCCATCGGCTTGCTCCACGAAATAAGCAATATGGCCCGCGGTGTGCGCAGGCACATCGAGAACTGTGCCGTCATAGTCGCCGATCACGACGGTATCACCTTCAGCCACCGCCAGATTGATGCCGGGGATTTTTTCCAATTCCCGCTCCGGCCCCGTAATCATACAGCCGGTTTCCGCCTGAATCTCGCGGTTGCCGCCGACATGATCGGGGTGCCAGTGGGTGTTCCAAATCTGCGTAATTTGCCACCCGCGCGCGTCTGCCTCGGCCAGCACCGGCGCGGCAACGGCGGGGTCGATAACGACGGTTTCCCCGCTCTTCGCATCGTGGATCATCCAGATATAGTTGTCGGAGAGGACAGGGATGCGGACGACGTCGATCATAAATGAGGCCTTTGGGTTGAGTTCACATCAAACCTCCCCGAAACGGAGAGGGGGACCGCGAAGTGGTGGAGGGGTTTGTATCGCCGCAGCTACCCCTCCGTCAGCCGTTCCGGCTGCCACCTCCCCACACTGGGGAGGATTTTGCCGCCGCCTACCACTCGCCCACATTTTCCATGCTGGCCCAGGGTTCCTGCGGCGGCAGGCTGCCTTCTTGCAGCAGTTCGATGGAGATGCCGTCGGGCGTGCGGACAAAGGCCATATGGCCGTCGCGCGGCGGGCGGCGGATGATGTGGCCCGCGTCCATCAGCGCCTGGCACGTCGCATAGATATTCTCCACGCGGTACGCCAAATGGCCAAAATTGCGCCCGCCGGTGAATTCCTCCGCCGGGCTGCCGTCCTCGGGTGGCCAATTGTAGGTTAGCTCGACCTCGGCCGCCTCCTGCCCCGGTGGGGCCATGAAAATCAGCGTGAAGCGGCCCTTCTCGCTTTCCATCCGGCGCGTTTCCTCCAATCCGATAAGGTTGAAAAACGCAATCGTCGCGTCGGGGTCGCTCACGCGGATCATAGTGTGCAAATATTTCGTCGGCATAAAAACTCCATTCGTCGCTATTCAGAAACGGTTCATCGCAGATATTCTATCCGACAAAGCGTTGGCATGGGGGAGAGATAGGGCGTACCCTCCCGCGCTTACAAGTCCCAAACATACAAAAGGTCACCGCGCATTCGCTGGGTTCGGCAATCGTTCCCCACGCCTTGGCCATCATAAGGATCAGGACCATGACACAAGAGGGCAATAAAGAAGGTTTCGTTTCACGGCTCACCGACAGCAATCGCAAGGCGTGGCTGATTGGCTCTGGCATTCTCGCCATTGGCCTCATCGGCGGCGGCTATCTTATGGGCGACGGATTGGTGCGGATGAAGGGCGCGGACCGTGCGGTGACCGTGCGCGGGTTGTCGGAGCGTGAAGTCACCGCTGACCTTGCGACTTGGACCATCGCATACTCTGCAAACGCGACCGATATGGCAAGCGCGCAATCCAAAGCCGACGCCGATACCAAGGCGATTCAGGCGTTTTTCAAGACATTGGGCTTCGCCGCCGATGATGTGCAACCCACCGGTGCGAATGTCAGCAGCTTTAACAACAATGGCGTGACCACCTACACCGTGCGGCAACGCATGAGCCTGCGCACCACTGACATCAAAAAGGCCGACGCGGCGGTGAAAAGGCAATTCGACCTCGTCAAATCGGGCGTCGAGTTGGAGGAAGGGTCGGGCATGGCCTACACCTATACCAAACTCAACGCGATCAAACCGGAGATGATTGCCGAGGCGACGGTGGACGCGCGCAAATCGGCGGAGCAATTCGCGAAGGACAGCGGCACCGGTGTCGGCTCCATCAAATCGGCAACGCAGGGCTATTTTGAAGTAACCGCGCGCGATGGCGACAGCGGCGGTTGGGGCGTATCGGACAGCCCGTATAAAAAGGTGCGCGTGGTGACGACGGTGGAGTTTTATCTGGATTAGGGCGGAATAACCTCCCCAGCATGGGGAGGGGGACCGCGAAGGGGTGGAGGGGTTAGAACGCGGCGTGTGACCCCTCCGCCAGCCGTTCCGGGGAGGATTATTTTGCAACCACCCCCTCATACGCGGCGATGATCGCCGCGATGTCGGTGGGGCGCGACAGACGGTGGTCGCCGTCCTTAATCAAGGTCACCAAAACATCGGCCCCCGCCAATGCAGCAGCGGTTTTGAGCGATAGCTCCCACGGCACATCAGCGTCGTTTTGCCCATGCAACAGGTGGACCGGGCAATTAAGCGCAATGGCGTTGCCCATCACATGCGCCTGCCCATCTTCCCAAAACCCTGTATAAATCGGCGTCGGTTCAGGCCCATAGGGATTGTCTTCATACACCACGCCGTTTTCGGCAATCTCCGCTTTTTGCTCATTGGTGTAGCCCCATGCGGTAAAGTCGGGTGCGGCGGCGATGCCGACCAATCCCGCGACTTGGGCAGGCCGGGCGAGCGCCATAAGCAGCATCAGCCATCCCCCCATGCTCGACCCCATCAGCACCACTGACCGATCGCCCACCAAGCCGTCCACCAACGCCCAGACCTCGTCACGCCACTGGCTCAGCTTGCCGTCGGCGAAATCGCCGTCACTTAACCCGCATCCGGTGTAATCAAGCAGCAACGCGGCGCGCCCCTGCCCCGCCGCATGGGCCAGCATGGCCACCGCTTTGCTGCCCGCCATGTCCGACATATAACCGGGTAGGAACACCAATACGGGGCCGTCGCCATCAATGTAGCGATAGGCCATCCTTTGCCCCGATGGCAAAGGGAAGAACGCAACCGGCGGTCCGGCGTCAGAACAGGAGGCCATTGGTCGATTCCTTCACATCCGGATCATCGTCGCACATCGTCAGCAGGACATCCCAGTCGGCGGCAGGCATCGCGGGCACATAACGGACACCCGCCTTCTTGCTACCCATAAAGGCGCGGGTCCGGTCTACATTGGCGGGGTGCGTGGTGATATAGGACAAAGCACGCTCGGCCTGCGCCGTTTCCGCCTCATCGGTTTTGGGCAAGGCCGCGCCGGATTTGGCCTCGGCCTTGGTTTGCGCGCCATTCTCGGGCGCTTTTGTTGTGGTATCGTCGTTATCCATCCCGCTCATGCGTTCAAAAAAGTCCGCCGTATCAGTCGGATCAATCCGCGCCGCCGCCATCCGGTCGATGGACCAAAGGTCGGCATCACGCTCCGCATCGCGCCCATAGGCCAGCGACAGCACCGTGTTCAACGCGCCGCCCGCCTGACCATCAATGCCGCCCAGCAGGAAGGACAGGCCAAGCTGCCGCAGCAACGATTGCATCACATGTCGCCGCCGGACATGGCCGATTTCATGCGCAAGCACACCGGCCAGTTCCTCGGGTGATTTGGCTTTTTCTAACAGCCCTTGGAAAATAATAATCTTTCCGCCGGGCAAAGCGACGGCATTAATCATATCAATGTTGGCAACGCGGACGTCCAATTCCCGCCCTCCCGCTTTGGCGGAGCGCGCGTCCAATTTCGCCTCAAGCCGGTCAAGCGCCGCTTGGCCCGCGTCGGTGTGGCACAGCCGGCCGCCGAAATCGCCGACGATGACATCGCCCATTTTCTGTTCCCAGCTATAAGGGACCATCGGCGCGAGCCATTGCGGCATGGCCATAAACACCAGCACTGCGGCGACGCTGACGACCGCGAACGCTCCCATTGCGGCGGGCAGGCCCAAGCGGTCAATGACACCACCATATTTCACCGCGCGCGGCAATTGCGCCGCCATCGTTGCAGATGGAGCGGCCAAGAATCCGAGCCGCCACCCCTCAACCGACGTCAACCCATAAACCGGTAGGCCCCCCTGATCCTCACGCCAGACCAAATCGGCATAGAGCACGCCGCCGATAACCGCGGCGTCATCGCCGACAAGGCGCAGACCGTGGCTGGCTTCTTCGACCGTTACGGAATGGCGGAACGCCGTGCTGCCGTCGAAATGAAAGGCAGGTATGCCCGTGCGCGCGTCCATCAAAAGGCCCCCACATCCAACGCATCAAGCAGGCCCTCGCCATGCTTGTTCACGCGCGTGTCAGATTGCGTCAGGCTGCCCACATCAATCTCACCATAGGCCTCCATATGCCGCATGAAAAATGCCCAGTGACGATAGCGCAGGAACGGACCAACAAGGGTCAGCGGGATCATAATTAGCGCCAGCAGCCCGGCGGTCATGGCAACCTCAAAGGCGACGGTGCTCTCCCCTGCACGCGGGATTTCGATACCGTCCAACAGCCCAAAGGCCGCGACAATCAACGCGATCGGCGTCAGGCTAATCACCGATGCGACAAACCATATCGCAAAATCGCCTAAAAACAGGAGCAGCCAGTTTTGGGTGCTTGCCGAAAAGCTGAATTGCAGCTTTTCGAGCGTCAACGACCCGACCACGACCCGGTAAAACTTGGCATAAAAGATCAACCAAATCATCGGCAGGATAAGGTAAAAAGTAGCAACCACGATCAATATCAGAGAGGCAATGACCCATTGCGCCGGCTCCGCGCCGCCGCCAAATACGGCACCGCCAATGCCCAAAATCGCGGCGCCAATTCCGCCGACAATAAGCGCGATGAACACAACAACAAAAAATATAATCGGTGACAGATAAAACAACAGAAAGCGCTTCATTAACCCACCAAAATCAGCGGTGCTGTCAAACTGGTGGCTGCCAAAGCTCATCTGCTTCCATCGTTCGTTCCAAAGCGATACCATCGACCACGGGATCAACAGCCCTAACGGCAACCAACCGACGGCGTTTTTCCAAATATAGGACCATCCATATTGTATTCCAGGATTGTCACTGCCGCCCCGAATCCCGCGCCAATAGGTGCGGCTCAGCCGATAGCGCAGCGCACGGAAACGTGCGACGCCGACGAGGAAGTAGATAAGTATGAAAGCGGCGGCCGTAATCAGGCCGGCAATTTCGCCATATCCCTGAAGCGCCAACGCCTGCACGCCGAAATTGATGATGAAAAACGGCACGCCAAACAGCACCGCGCTCATCAAAAACCCGACGAACAATTCCGTTCCGGTTCCGGTCCAATCCAAGGGCGCATCGATGAAACGGCTGTGGCTCCACAAATATTTGCGTTCGCGCACTTGCCCCCAAAAGCGGTACACGCCCAATGTGACGATGGTCAGCGCCAGATTGGACAGCGCAATGGGAAGAAATTCCCGCCACGAGCCACTAAAGCCAAAGGCACTTTGCGTGTCCGCCGGATGTGTGTCCATAATACTGTCCCTTGGCCCGAAATGTGGATCAGTATTGGCGGGGCAACCGCTATGCCGTCAACCCATGATTGATGGCACGCGCTTTTTTTGGCAAAGGTCAAGGCGCGGCCAAAAACCGGTCCAACTCGGCCATAAACATATCGGGCTGATCCAGCATTATGAAATGCATCGCATAAGGAATCATGCGCGCGGTAAAGTTCGGCAATCCGGCATATTGCGGTTCAAACGCGGCGCGGGCGCGGTCCACCGACAGCAGCCGGTCGTCCTGCGCGAAAACAAGGGTGATTGGCACCGCGATTTGCGGCAAATACGGGCGCATGTCGAGCATCATGCCCTCATACACAAGCTGCGCCACAACGCGACCATCGGATGAAGCCATCCAATAAGGGACGAAGCACACGCCCTTTGCGCTATTTGTCATATTGCTCATTGGCCGCGCCGCCGGACCGCTAGGCGCTGCGCAATCGGGCCGCGGAGGCGTCGACTTACCGGTAACGGCTATCTGCTCCTCATAGCGCACCCGCATCCCGTCGGTCATCTGCCGCGCGACCAATTGCGCATCCTTAACCGTCTCAAAGCCGAAGATGGTCCCGACATATGGCACGGCATCAACCAGCATCACTTTGCCCACCAACTCCGGATTGCGCATCGCCAAGGCCAGCGCGCTTGTGCCGCCCAGCGAATGGCCGACGATGGCCGGTTTGCCATAGCCCTTGGCGACAATATCGCGCCGAAGATAATCGGCGAGTTCGATCAGAAAGAGTGCCAGCACATCGCCCTGCGCATTGGCCCCGGCGGCATCGCCAAAGCCACGAATCTGGACGAGATGCACGCGGTATCCCGGATCCATCGCCGCCAGCGTGTCGAACCACACATCGCGCGGGCTAGACAGGCCAGGGATGAACACGACGTCGCCCTTTGATGGGCCGACAGGGTCGATGACCAGCACGGTGGAGCGTTCCAACTCGACCATAGTATGCACGCGCGGAGCAGGTGCTTCAGTCAGCAGAGCATCCTGCGCCATCGCCGCATGGGGTGCAGATAGGCTGAGACCTAGGGCTGCCAACAGGCATAATTTGCGCATCATTTCTCTCCACTCCGCCTCAATCGCGCAGAAAAATCTGTTCAATTGGCATATTAAATAAATCGGCAATCTTGAACGCCAACGGCAGGGATGGATCATATTTCCCCGTCTCAATGGCGTTCACTGATTGGCGGGAAATTTCAAGGCGCTCGGCCAAATCCCCCTGCGTCCAATCGCGTTCGGCGCGTAATACTTTCAACCGGTTTTTCATCGTGAGCGCAGCCATTGCCAGACGTTACCAAGGCCGAGGCCAATCGACCAAATCGGTACCGCCCACCAACTGGGATGATGTGCGACCAGTCCGAATGTCTCCAAAAAGCCCCAAAAAGTGGAGACTACCAGCAAGAATCCGGTGCCGAATAGCGCCGCCGTCACCGATTTCATGCGCAGATATTCGTCGCTTTCCTCCGCCAAATAGCGGCCCAAGGCATAGACCATGTATAGGATCGGCAAGGATGGCAACACCGCCAGCCCCCAAGCCAATATGCCGGTCGGCGCCAGCGCTTTTGTGGCATAAATTGCCACGCTTAGCGATAACACATAGGCCAATGTGAACCACAATAACCGCCGATTATAGGCGCGAATTGCGGGAGAAAGGCACCCCAATTGCGCTTGCTGCCGCTCCATGCTGCGCACAAAGGGAAGCAACAGCGGCATGGAGGACACCACGACGACCCATGTCACCCATCCCGGCGTATCCAACCATCGGGTTAGCGCCCCGCCGCCAAAGGAGCTAATGAAAAACGCCGCGCCCCATAAGTAGGATGCACGAAAGCCAGTCTTTACGCCGGTTTCCATAGCATCCTCCCCTAACAACCACAGCCGGTTGGGCCCGCCGCCTGACTGCGGCGCAATGCATTTATGTGCAACACGCTGCCCAACGACAGCATCGGCAAAATCCACGCCATCGACTCGGCGGGTAGCATGTCGATTATCGTTAGGGTTGCCATGGCAAGGATTAGAGCGGCCCATAAAATGGCGACGGCAATGTGTTTCATGATTCAAGCTCCTTTGTCATATCGTAAAGGTGACTTTACATTTTGATTCGCGTTTAGTCAAGTGTCATTGACTTTTATGTTGGCACGCTTGTCATCCCGGGTTCATCGAACCTCGCACAAGCGGTTCCCATTGTCCGCGCCAACCATATGGACACCACCCGCGCCATCGCTTAAGGCCTGCGCTGCAATTCTCTCAAGATTAAGGCCCCAAATCCCATGTCCGAAATGCTCAAAATCACCCTTCCCGACGGCAGCGTACGAGAAGTGGCATCGGGCACTACGCCGTATGACATCGCCGCCGCGATTGGGCCGGGCTTGGCGAAGGCTGCGCTGGCGGCGCGGGTGGATGGGGAGTTGGTGGACCTTTCCCGCCCCTTCACCGCCGATACGGCGCTGGCGTTGGTGACTTCGCGCGATGAGGCCGACGCGCTGGAACTGGCGCGGCATGATTATGCGCATGTGCTGGCCGAAGCGGTGCAGACGCTCTACCCCGGCACGCAAATTACCTTTGGCCCTGCGACTGATGATGGCTTCTATTACGATGTGATGGCCCCCGCCTCGCGCGGGCCGTTCACCGTCGATGACTTGCCCGCGATTGAGGACAAAATGCGCGCGATTATCAAGGCGGACAAACCGCTGCGCCGTGAGGCATGGAGCCGCGCCGACCTGATCGCGCGTTGGGCAGCGGCGGGCGAGACGTTCAAGGCCGAATGGGCCGCCGAACTCCCCGAAGGCGAGGAGCTGTCGGTCTATTGGTCCGGCGATGATTGGCTGGACATGTGCCGCGGGCCGCATTTGCCCTCGACCGGCAAATTGGACCCGCAGGCGTTCAAACTAATGCGGGTTGCGGGCGCATACTGGCGCGGGGATCAGAAGAACGCACAACTTTCGCGTATCTACGGCACCGGTTGGCTGAACAAGAAACAACTCGACGCGCACCTGACGCGGTTGGAAGAAGCCGCCAAGCGCGACCACCGCAAATTGGGCCGTGAAATGGACCTGTTCCACCTTCAGGAGGAGGCGCACGGTTCGGTATTCTGGCACCCGAAGGGTTACAAAATCTATTTGACGCTAGAGGCCTATATGCGCCGCGCTATCGACGGCAATGGCTATCAGGAGGTGAAAACCCCGCAAGTGATGGACTCGCGCCAATGGGAGCAATCGGGCCATTGGGGCAAATATCGCGAAAACATGTTCGTCATCCCCGATGAAGTCCCGAACACCGAGGATGAGGGTCCGGTCATCAGCGGCGATGCCGACTGGATGGCGCTGAAACCGATGAACTGCCCCGCGCACGTGCTGATCTTCCGGCAGGGGATTAAGTCCTACCGCGACTTGCCGCTGCGCATGGCGGAAATGGGATGTTGCCACCGCAACGAACCGCACGGCGCGCTGCACGGCATCATGCGCGTGCGTCAGTTTACGCAGGACGATGGCCACATCTTCTGCCGCGAGGATCAGGTGGTGGCCGAAGTGCGCGATTTCTGCGCATTGCTGGACCGTGTTTACAAAGACTTGGGCTTTGCCAATTACGCGGTGAAACTGGCGCTGCGCCCCGAAAAGCGGTTCGGCGAGGAGGCGATGTGGGACCTGGCGGAGCAGGAATTGCGCGACGCCGTCCACGCCGCCGGCATGGCGACCGACGAATATGGCTGGGAAGAACTCCCCGGCGAAGGCGCGTTTTATGCGCCGAAACTCGAATTCCACCTTACCGACGCGATTGGCCGGACGTGGCAGTGCGGCACAATCCAAAGCGACCGCGTGCTGCCCGAACGGCTCGACGCGGCCTACATCGCGGAGGATGGCGCCAAGCACCGCCCCGTGATGCTGCACCGCGCCATCCTTGGCACTTATGAGCGTTTCATCGGCATCTTGCTGGAGCATTTCGCGGGCCGCCTGCCCTGCTGGCTGTCACCGGTTCAGGCCGTGGTGGCGACAATCACGTCCGAGGCCGATGACTATGCCGCGTCAGTGACCGCGCAACTCGCGGCGGCGGGAATCCGCGTCGAAAGCGACCTGCGCAACGAAAAAATCAACTATAAGGTGCGTGAGCATTCCTTACAAAAAGTGCCCTATCTGCTCGTCGTCGGCAAACGCGAGGCAGAGGAAGGCAAAGTCGCCATCCGCACTTTGGGGTCGGATGGGCAACGCATCATGACGCTGAACGAGGCGCTGGCGATGCTCAAGCATGAGGCCACGCCACCCGATTTGCGCGGCGCGTAGTGACGATTGCCCGTCCCTCTCGATGGCGGCGCGTGGTCCTGACCATAGGATTGCTGCTATTATTGGGGGCGGGCATTGTCGCCCTTGGCCTCTACAACGCCACGCGTGACCCGATTATTCGCACGGCCACGATCCGATTGAAGGATTGGCCCGAGGGCGCGCCACCTATGCGCGTGCTCCACATGTCGGACATCCATGTTGCTGGCCCCGATATGCCGCCGGAACGGTTGGAACGGTTGGTGGGGCAAATGAACGCGCTTAACCCTGACCTCATCACCATCGGCGGCGATTTGGTGAGCGAGAAGCGGACCGCCACGCGTCTCTATACCGCCGCCGAAATCGTCGCTCCGCTCGGCGGGTTGCGCGCGCCGCTGGGCGTCATCGTCGCGCCAGGAAACCATGACCATTGGTTTGATATGCCCGCGATCAATCGAGAGCTTAAACGCCGCGGCATAACCGTTTTGGCCAATGCGGCGGTGCGGCGCGGGCCGATGATTATTGGCGGTGTTGATGATGACTATTCGGGGCATGATGACATCCCCGCCACCTTTGCCGCGATGGACGATTTGGGTGCGGGCCCACGCATCTTGGTAACGCATAGCCCCGATATCGTCCCCGATTTGCCTGTGCCAGTTGGTGCCATCCTTGCCGGGCATACGCATTGCGGGCAGATCGCGTTCCCTATTATCGGCGCGCTTAGCTATGTCTCGCGCTACGGCGACCGCTTCGCCTGCGGCCTGATCCAGGACGCCAAAGGCCCCGTCATCGTTGGCGCTGGACTAGGCACAAGCATCATGCCGATACGCTTTGGCGCGCCGCCCGATGCGTGGATGGTCATTTTTAAGGGCGACGGTTCGCGATAAAATAGGGGCGCCCGACCTCTGCCGGACGCCCCGTTTTTTGACCCTGAATTTCAGGCCCCGAATTTCAGTCTAAGCGCGGCTTATTTTTTCGCAGCGTCTTTCGCGTCTTCTTCGGCGGCCTTTTCAGTTACTGCTTTGGCAGCGCCATCAACGGCCTGTGCGGCCTCACCGGCGACTTCGTCGGCGGCACCAGCGACAGCTTCACCAGCCTTGTCGGCGGCAGCG
>JBGSOJ010000133.1:0-7005 GCA_041739175.1 Sphingomonadaceae bacterium | reverse complement strand
GGCAATATGCAACGCGGCCGCTTGCGGATCATCATGTCCGGGAAGGATAATGCGTGCGGCGGTGAGGGAGACGCGGCTCATACCCAACCCTCCACTTGCCGACGGGTTCGGGTAAGGATGTCGAGACACGCCATGCGCACCGCGACGCCCATTTCAACCTGTTCGGTAATCGCGGAGCGGGTGGGATGGTCGGCGACGCTGCTGACGATTTCAACGCCGCGGTTCATGGGACCGGGATGCATGACCAGCGCATCGGCCTTGGCGAGTGCCAACCGCCGTTCATCCAATCCATAAAGGAACTGATATTCGCGCGGTGAGGGGATATATGCGCCAGCCATGCGTTCGCTTTGCAGGCGCAGCATCATTACCACATCCGCGCCATCAAGCGCTTTATCAAAATCGGTAAACACCCGCGCGCCCATCAATTCGAGGGCAGGCGGCAGCAACGTCGGCGGCGCAACCACGCGCACATCTGCGCCCATATTCACGAGACAGAGGATGTTTGAGCGCGCAACGCGGCTATGCAGAACATCGCCGCAAATGACAACGCTTTGCCCCGCGATTGAGCCCTTGCGCCGCCGGATGGTCAGCGCGTCGAGCAAGGCCTGCGTCGGGTGTTCATGGCTGCCATCGCCTGCATTGATCACGGGGCAATCGACTTTGCCTGCGATTAACTGCACCGCGCCGCTGCTGGCGTGGCGAATAACGATACAATCGGCGCGCATCGAATTGAGTGTAATCGCGGTATCGATCAGCGTTTCGCCTTTCTTCACACTGGACTGGGCGACGTGCATGTTAACAACGTCGGCGCCCAGCCGCTTTCCGGCAATCTCAAACGATAAGAGCGTGCGCGTGCTGTTCTCAAAAAACGCATTGATGATGGTCAGTCCCGCCAACCGGTCGTCATGCTTGGTCGCTTGCCGGTTCATGGTCACCCACTGTTCGGCTTCGTCCAGCACATAGTCGATATGGTGCGGGTAGAGTCCCGCGATGCCAAGCAAATGCCGGTGCGGAAAATGAACCGCGCGCGGTGTCACTTCGGGCGGCAGGGTTGTGGTTGAGTCTGTCATTAAAGCCAAGTCCCTAAACACGCGGGGGGTTCGGCTCAAGCGTTATTCGGCTTCACTCTCCGGATTGCGCACTTTGATGAGGCCATTGGCAATCATGCTCATCACTTTTACACCATCTTGATTGAACACATCGGTGCGCGATTTGACAAGGCCCATTTCCCGGCGGCTGGCCGATCGGCGCTTTTCCAACAAAGTGGTTTCGCAGCGCAAAGTGTCGCCGGGATAGACAGGCCGCAACCATTTCAATTCGTCAACGCCCGGCGAACCAAGGCTGGCCTGTTTATCCTCGGCCCAGCTATCGACATTCATCCGCATCATCATGCTGGCGGTGTGCCAGCCGCTGGCAGACAATCGGCCAAAATGCGTCTCAGCCGCCGCCGCGTCGTCCAAATGAAACGGCTGTGGGTCGTATTTCGAGGCGAAGTCAATGACTTCCTCCCGCTCCACAACATAGTTACCATATTGGCGCGTCTCGCCAACGATTAGATCTTCATAAAATTTCATACCGACGGCGTGCCCAAAAATGCCGCCAAGCGCAAGCGCAACTATCGGATAAGCTGTGGGGATAATATCCCCTTGCCATCGTTGGGTAGCGGTTGCATCCCGATTAATTCGGCGACAAATCCGTAAACCTCGACATTGTCAAAGGTGGCGATTGTTTGGCCCTTGCCCGAATGTAGAGGGCTCCAGAAAATGAACACAGCATCCATTTCTGCCACCATATTGTCGTACCCATGCGCGCCGCCATTAACCGGATATTGCGGCGGTCCAGCAAGGATGGTGTAACCGGCCTCCGCGATGCAGATAATCGCCGCGACCCGCGCATTGGTGCCATAGGATAGGCGTTTGGGTAGATCCTCTTTGCGATGGCATTCCATATGATCATGCTTTTTCAGCAACGCATCAAAGACCAGATTGTCCGTCCCCGCCGCCGGTTCGATCGCCGCATAGGGACCGGTCTCTACCGCGATATACAGTTCGCGGGGCAGCAGATCGTCGAGTTGCACCGTACGCGTATCGCTGGTGGTCATCATGCCATGGTCGGCGACGATGACGAATTGATAGGGTACGCCCAGCGCATCCAATTCGCGTTTCAAGTCACTTAACTGGCCATCAACAGCCGCAATTTCGGTGTTCGTTTCCGCAGCATCCGGACCAAATCGATGTCCGGCGGTGTCGACAGTGTCAAAATACAAAGTAATGAGGCGCGGGCGAATGGCCGATGGCCGCCGCATCCAATCGACGACAGTGCGGGTGCGTTGATCGTTGCTAATATTCTGATCAAAACGCAACCAATCGGCGGGGCGCTTGTCATGAATGGCGACCTCGCTGCCCGGCCAGAACATCGTGGCGGTGCGAATGCCCTGCGCCTCGGCGGTTACCCAAATCGGTTCGGCCTCATTCCACCAGAAGGCGTCGAGCGACTGCCGCGCATCGCCAAGCGAAAACTTGACCGCGGGGCGGCGTGGGTCAATCATGGAATTGCCGACAATGCCATGATGATCGGGCCGCTTGCCCGTCACTAAAGTATAATGATTGGGGAATGTTTTGGTTGGAAAGCTGGCCCGCATCCGCGCCCGCGTGCCTGTCGCGGCAAGCGCGCTCATCGTTGGCGTGATGCCCCGATCCAGATAGTCGGGACGGAAACCGTCAATCGATACCAATATGGTAACCGGCGGTTCCGAATCAGCTTGTGCAAATGCTGGCGCGGTAAAAGGGAGAATGGCGGCGATGATCGCAAAAAGGATTTTTTTCATGTCCGTTTTTGTAGCGTATGCTTGTTTCTATGTCATGACTTAAGCATCAATATGCTCTAATCATGGCACAACAAAGCCGCCCAGAGCGGCAAATACCGAACGGGTCGCGACAAAATCAGGAACACAGGAGTGACTCCATGCATATTCGTACAAAATTTTTATCGGTGATCGCCGCCCTGACGCTTGTTTCGGGCGGTGCATTGGCCGTATCGCCCGCAGCAGCACAATTCGGCGGCCTAGGCCTTGGCGACATTGGCAAAGTCGTTGGCCTGCCCAGCCTGAACGACCTTATCTCCGGCCCAAAACCGGTAACGACGAACATCAAAGATGCAGTGTACGGCGATGCCTCACTGGACAGTTTCACGCCGCCAGTCGCGGCGCAACCGATGCATAGCCTGCCGCGTGACAAGAATGGCGGCTTCGTTTTGGCCTCCGGTTTTTACGAATATCATGCGCAAAGCTATTGCCTGCACGCCGGAACGCATGGGCCCGGCGGCGGCGATGGATACCTTTATGCGCCGGTCAAGGGATCGGCGAAAGCGGCGGTGGAGACCATTCTGCAAAACAGCGTCAAACATCCCGAAATCGGACAGAAGACTATTCAGGCCTTGTTATGGGCGATTGTTGCGCGCGCAAAGTTTGAGGATTTGAACACCGAACTCAAATTCGCTGCCGCGCAATTGCTGTCGAAAAAGCAACTCGCCACACTCAACCGCAATGCCCTATCGGTTTTGACCAGCAATGAATTTGCGCAAATCACTGGCGGGGCGCCGACGTTTGTTCGCCAAGTGTTGCAAGCGGAAAGCGATATTCGCCGCTTTGCCACTGCGCCGACCTTGGCCTATGCCGATATGGAGCGCGCCGCTGTGTTGACGGGTGCTGTCCCCATGGGCGAGGGCAGCGTGCAGACACCATCGGGCCGGTGGAGCCGTCATCCCGATGGCTATTTGGTGCGGTACAACCCATCGGGATACAGCCACACCTTTACGCAAATCTACGTCGAACCGGGCAGCAAAGCCATTGGCAAAGTCTATGACCCTGCCTTACAAATCGCGGTCCCCGGCAACACGGCACGCCAACGTCTGGCGCAATCGGCGCGGATTTACGCGAACTAAACCTGCGCGCCCTACACCAATGTTCGGACAAAACGGGCCGCTTTGCCTCACTCCCGCCTTGATTTTGGCGGGGGTAGGGGGCAAGGCGGCCCTTATCGTATTCTGCCGACAACAAAAGAGGGGCATGTGGCCGAAAAATTGAGCTTTCAGGAGATGATATTGCGCCTCCATTCTTATTGGAGCGCGCAAGGATGCCTTATCCTGCAACCCTATGACATGGAAATGGGCGCGGGCACGTTTCATCCCGCCACCACATTGCGCGCACTAGGGCCGGAGCCGTGGAATGCCGCCTTTGTGCAACCCTGCCGCCGCCCAACCGATGGCCGCTATGGCGAGAATCCGAACCGGTTGCAGCATTATTACCAATATCAGGTCATCCTGAAGCCCTCGCCCGAAAACCTGCAACAACTCTATCTGGACAGCCTGTCCGTTATCGGCATCGACCCGTTGCTGCACGACATCCGCTTTGTCGAGGACGATTGGGAATCGCCCACGCTCGGCGCATGGGGCCTCGGCTGGGAAGTGTGGTGCGACGGCATGGAGGTGACGCAGTTCACCTATTTCCAACAAATGGGCGGGTACGATTGCAAGCCGGTGACAGGGGAATTGACTTACGGCCTCGAACGCCTCGCCATGTATATTCAGGGCGTGGATAGCGTCTATGACCTCGCATTTAATGATGCGGGCGTGACCTATGGCGACGTGTTCCACGAAAACGAAGTGCAGATGAGCACATGGAATTTTGAGGTCGCGGACACCGAAACCCTGTTCGATGCGTTTCGCAAGTCGGTCGCGGAATGCGAAAATTGCCTCGGCAAGGCCTTGCCCATCCCCGCTTATGAACAGGCGATCAAGGCCAGCCATGTGTTCAACCTGCTCCAAGCACGCGGCGTGATTTCCGTTGCGGAGCGGCAGGCTTATATGGGCCGCGTGCGTGACCTCGCAAAGGGCGCTTGCACAGCATGGATTGAGAAGAACAGTGCGCGGTTGTTGGAAAAATACGAAGGGTGGAGCGCGTAACATGGCCGATTTCCTGTTAGAACTCCGATCCGAAGAAATCCCCGCCCGTATGCAAAAGGGCGCGCGGGAGGATTTGCGCAAAATGTTTGAGGGCAAGCTGGCCGAGGCGGGCCTTTCCGCCGATAGCATCACCGTCTGGTCCACGCCGCGCCGCTTGGCCCTCATTGCGCGCGGATTGCCGATGGAAACCATGGCGGTGAAGGAGGAGCGCAAGGGGCCAAAGGCCGATGCGCCCGATCAGGCGCTGGCCGGATTCCTGCGCTCCACCGGCATGACGCGGGAGCAATTGGAAACCCGCGACGTGAAGGGCGTGGCGACGCTCTTTGCGGTCATCGACAAGCCAGGGCGGGCGACCGCCGATGTGCTAGCCGAAGTCATCCCCGCGATTATCCGAGCCTTCCCATGGCCGAAATCGCAACGCTGGGGCGCGGCGAGCAACTCGACCGAAAGCCTGAAATGGGTGCGGCCTTTGAGCGGCATTGTCGCGTTGCTCGACGGCGCAGTGGTGCCGTTCGACGTTGACGGCTATGTCAGCGGGCGGGAAACGATGGGGCATAGGTTCCATTCCAACGGCACGATTAGCATCGACGGTGCGGACGATTACGCCGACAAACTGCGCGCCGCTTATGTGTTGGTCGACCATGTCGAACGAGAAGGCATCATCCGCGATGGCGCGGCGAAGGCTGCGGCGGATGCTGGTTTGACGCTCGTTGCTGACGAAGGCTTGGTAGTTGAGAACGCAGGGCTGACCGAATGGCCGGCGCCATTGCTGGGCCGTTTCGACGCCGCGTTTTTGGACGTGCCGCCGGAGGTTATCCAACTGACCGCGCGGGTGAATCAGAAGTATTTTGTGTGCGAGGATGCGGGAGGGGGGCTCACCAACGCTTTCGTCTGCACCGCCAACATCGCGGCAACCGATGGCGGCGCGGCGATTGTGGCGGGCAACCAAAAGGTGTTGGCGGCGCGGTTGTCGGATGCCAAATTCTTCTGGGAATTGGACCAGAAAACGCCATTGGCCGTCCATGCCGAGAAGCTCAAAAACATCGTGTTCCATGAAAAATTGGGCACATTGGCCGTCAAGGTCGAGCGCGTGGCGAAATTGGCGCGGTGGTTGTGTGAGGAGGGGATTGTTACCTCTTCACCCCTCCCCTTTAGGGGAGGGGCTGGGGGTTGGGGCGTGCCATCAAACGCAGCGCTTGCCGATAGCCCCCACCCCAACCCCGCAGAGTCGCGTGCCTCTGCGCCTGAAGGGGAGGGGCTTACCCGCGCGCAGCTTGCCGATATGGCCGAACAAGCGGCAACGCTGTGCAAGGCGGATTTGGTCACCGAAATGGTCGGCGAATTCCCTGAATTGCAGGGCCTAATGGGCGGCTACTACGCCCGCGCAGAGGGCTTGGCCGAAGAGGTGGCCGACGCCATCCGCGACCATTACAAGCCGGTAGGGCAGGGTGACGATGTGCCAACCGCGCCCGTGACGGTGGCGGTGAGTTTGGCGGATAAGTTGGATACGCTGGTTGGGTTTTTTGCGACAGGAATGTTTCCTACTGGTTCCAAAGATCCCTTCGCACTTCGTCGAGCTGCGATTGCTCTCACTCGACTGGACGAAGAAAATAGCCTTAATCTTAGTTGGGGTCTGGCACTGGCCACTGCATATACAGAGCTTGCAAAGTCATTGATCGAACAAAAATTCGATGACGATAAGCTTCAACAGATTTATGATGCGCTGTATGCTTTTGAAAAGAAAACGCGAGATGACCTGTCATTCGAACAACGGGTTGCAATCGCTTCCAAAGCGGCCGCGGGTGCAACCAAGATAATTGAATTTGAGATTTTTCTACCGACAGCAGCATTGTTCCTGATTGAACGATTGACGGTCCAACAAAAGCTAAATCGCGTCCGACATGACTTGGTCGAAGCGGTTTTTGCATTGGCAGGCCAAGTTAGGTTCGGAAGCCTCCTCGCCCGTGTGAAGGCGTTGCAGGCGTTTGTGGAAACCGACGATGGGGCGAACCTGCTCGCCGGATATAAGCGCGCGGCGAATAT
>JBGSOJ010000053.1:0-2826 GCA_041739175.1 Sphingomonadaceae bacterium | reverse complement strand
ACGGTTGGGGACCGCACGCCGTGGCCGCCGCCGCCGCCGAAGCGGACGTTGATCCCGACATCGCCGCGCTGGCGATGGGCGACGATCCGATGGACCTTATCACGCATTGGGTAAAGGCCGTGGACGCGCACATGGCGGAGGCATTGCCGCCCGAAACGCTGGCAACGATGAAAATCCGCGAAAAAATTACGCGGCTGGTCGAGGTGCGGATTGACTATGCCGCGCGTCATAAGGAGGCGGTGCGCCGCGCGCTGGCGATTATGGCGATGCCGCAAAATCTGCGCCGCTCGGCCAAGTTGAATTGGCATAGCGCGGACGCGATGTGGCGACTCGCCGGGGACACCGCGACCGATTTCAATCATTATACCAAACGAATGACGCTGTCGGCGGTCTACGCCAGCACGCTTTTGACCTTTATCAATGACGAAAGCGATGATTTGGGGGAGACGAAGGCGTTCTTGGCCCGCCGGATAGACAATGTGATGCAGTTTGAAAAGGCGAAGTTCAACATGAAAAAGCGGCGCGAAATGATGCCCAATCTGCCGCGTTTTTTCGGCCGTTTGCGCTATCCGGCCTAAATGACATAGCCGACACATTAAAGGATAAAATATTGGCACAGCCTCGCCCCATTCCCGACCTTGATATTGCTGCCATTTTGCCAGTGATGGGGCCATTCGCGCTGCCGCTCTTGATGACGCATAATATGATGACGGCTTATGCGCGACTGAGCCAGTTTTGGGTTGATCTGGCCTTTGTGCCGCATCCCGTGGCGACACCATCGACGCATGATTTGCCGGTTCCCGACGCGCTTGACGATGTGCAACCGCATATAGATTTGTTTGCCTAACGCCGAAATGCGCGCAGCATCGATCTATCGCGCGGATGGCGTAATTGATAATGCGTTGCATTTAGTTTAACGTTCTGCTTTGGGTGCCCTGTGACCCTCGACTCCTTAAAACCTCGCCACCCGCATCGGGTTGTTGCCATTGATTGGGCCGCTTTGCCGGTCAGCGAGGGGCATCGGCTGCGATCCTTGGGCCTTGAGGAAGGGGCGGTGGTTGAATTACTTCATCGCGGTATGCTGTTCTGGCGCGACCCCATGGCTGTGCGCATTGGTCGGATGACGGTGGCGATGCGCCAAAAGAACGCGGCGGCGGTTACCTGCGCGCTGATTGAGCGCACCGTATGAGCACAATGCCCCCCCTGATCGCGCTGGTCGGCAACCCCAATGCCGGCAAAAGCGCTTTGTTCAACGCGCTAACTGGCGCGCGGCAGAAGATTGCGAATTATCCCGGCGTGACCGTGGAGCGCAAATCGGGGCGGCTGTTCCTGCCCGATGGTCGCCCCGCCGAACTGCTCGATTTGCCCGGCACTTATTCATTGACCGCCGACAGTTTGGATGAGCAAGTCACACGCGAAGTCGTGCTTGGCCGTCGTGAGGGGGAGCGTGCGCCCGATCTTCTGGTCGTCGTCGTCGATGCCGCCAACCTTGAGAACCATTTGCGCTTTACGCTGGAGCTGATTGCGCTGGGCCGCCCGATTGTGGTCGCGCTGAATATGCTTGATCTGGCGGAGCGCGACGGATTGACGATTGATGCCGACACTTTGGCGGCGGACCTCAATGTGCCGGTTGTTTCCACCGTCGCGGTGCGGCGGCGTGGGCTGGATGCATTGAAGGACGCAATGGAGGCGGCGGTGCGTTCGGCGGCAAAAGGCGAACCACTTGATCCGCCCGCCGACGCGCTTATGGACCGGCGCGCCGCGATTAGTGGGCGGGCCAAGGAAATTGCCGCGCGCGCGATCACCAGTGAACGCGCAGTGACCGACTGGACGCGGCGTTTGGACGCGGTGTTGCTCCACCCCGTCGCCGGTTTGGCCATCTTGCTTGGCCTGTTGTTCGTGATTTTTCAGGCGGTGTTTAGCTGGTCGGAGGCCCCCATTGGCTGGGTGGAGGGCGCGCAAGGCTGGCTGGCGGGGGTTGTTGGCGGCGCGTTGCCCGACGGTATTTTCCGCTCGCTCCTCGTCGATGGTATCATCGGCGGCGTCGGCAGCGTCGTTGTGTTCCTGCCGCAGATTTTGATCCTGTTTTTCTTCATCCTGGTGCTAGAACAAAGCGGTTATATGACCCGCGCCGCGTTCCTGATGGACAAATTAATGGCCAGCGTCGGCCTGTCGGGGCACAGTTTTATCCCGCTCCTATCCAGCTTCGCGTGCGCCATTCCCGGCATGATGGCAACGCGCAGCATCATGGATCAAAAGGAGCGGCTGACCACCATCCTGATCGCGCCTTTGATGACCTGCTCGGCGCGGTTGCCCGTTTATACCGTCATCATCGGCGCGTTTATTCCGGCGACCGCCGTGGGGCCGGGGATTGGCTTGCAAGGGCTGGTCCTCTTCGCGCTCTATTTGGGCGGCATCATCGGTGCGATGGTGGCGAGTTTCGCTATTCGCGGATTCGTGGTGAAGGGCGGCACATCGTCCTTCCTTCTGGAAATGCCGAAATATCAAATGCCGCGCCTGCCCGACCTGATGCTCGGCCTGTGGCAGCGTGCCGTGGTGTTCCTGAAACGCGCGGGCGGGATTATTTTTGTGGCTTCGGTCGTGCTTTGGGCGCTGCTGACGTTCCCGCAAAAGCCAGCGGATAGTCCGCTCAGCCAAACCGAATACAGCATCGCCGGGCGGATAGCCGATGTGCTGGAGCCGGTCGTCCGCCCCATCGGTTTTAACCGCGACATTGCGCTGGCGATTATCCCCGCCATGGCCGCCCGCGAGGTCGCCGTGGCTGCACTTGCCACCGTTAACGCGATTGACGCAGAGGGCGATGAG
>JBGSOJ010000018.1:0-11434 GCA_041739175.1 Sphingomonadaceae bacterium | reverse complement strand
GAGCGGCCTGCGCTCTGTTTCGATGGCGACAATGCGGGACAGAAGGCGGCGATGCGGGCGGCGGCGCGAACGCTCCCCCTGCTCCGCCCCGGCCACAGCCTCGATTTCGTGTTGATGCCGCAGGGGCAGGACCCCGACGATGTCCTGCGCGCACAAGGGAAAGCGGCGATGGAGGCGCTGATCGCGGCGCGCATCCCTTTGGTCGATTTGCTCTGGCGGCATGAGGTAAACGCCGCGCCCCTTAACACGCCGGAGGAAAAGGCGCATTTGCGCACACGGCTCCGCGCGCATGTTGACGCGATTGCCGACAAAGAAGTGCGCCGCCACTATGCTGATGCGTTTGAGGAACGGTTGCAAGCGCAATTCGCCCGCCCCCGCCCTACTTTCACGCCGCGCCAATCGGGGGCAAAGTTTCAACCCCGACGCGGCTTTGCCAACTTTGTGCCGACACCCGCGCCGCCATTATCAGACACCAAAGGCGTCGGGCAAAGCGGCATGATGGACACATTAACCCGCGCCGCTATCGCCGGTTTGCTGCGATATCCGACACAAATTGAGGCGCATTTTGAGGCGTTGATGGGCTACACCTGCGCCAACCCCACGCTTGACCGCTTACTCGCGCGGATGACGGAAGTGTTGATAGGCAAAGAAACACTTGATGAATCGGGTCTTGATATCGTATTGAGTGATACCCAATTGTATAATTGCGCAAGAGAATTGCTCCGCGCCGATGGGCTTCGCTTCACATTCACTCAGCCGCGTCAGGTGGCGGACGGACCCAATGCGGCATCCGACCAACTCCTGATTCAGCGGCATGAGAATGCAGCAAAAGCCGATTTGGACGAAACCATTCGCGTCATGGTCGCACGGCCGATGCTGGTTTCTTCGCTTGCGGAGGCAACGGCATCGTTTGAGCGGGACATGACCGATGATACCTATGCGGCGCAGCAGCGGCTGCGCCAAGAATTGAATGATCTGGATGGCCGCCTTGCCGATTTGATGCAGCGCGACGATTTGGTGTAATCGGCCGAATACACGGCCAAGGGGCATGGTTTTGACGACTGATACCGAAGAAAACGACATCATCGAAGGCGCCGATTCGCCGTTGATCGAATTGAACGACGCCTCGGTAAAGAAGCTGCTGGCGCGGGCGAAAAAGCGGGGATATTTGACCTACGACGAGCTTAACGCCGCGTTGCCGCAGGATCAGATGAGTTCGGAACAGATTGAGGATGTGATGTCCGCAATCTCCGAAATGGGCGTAAACATCGTCGAGAACGACGAGGATTACGCCGAGGAAGCGGCGGCAGAACCCGACACCGACGAACCCGACAACATCTCCGAAAGCGATCCGCGTTCGGTCACCCAAACGGTTAAGAAAACCGGCACCGGCGACCGCACCGATGATCCGGTGCGCATGTACCTGCGCGAAATGGGCGCGGTCGAACTGCTCAGCCGCGAAGGCGAAATCGCGATTGCCAAGCGTATTGAGGCTGGCCGCGACACCATGATTTTGGGTCTGTGCGAGAGCCCGATCACTTTTCACGCGATTATCGATTGGTCGAACGCGCTGAACGATGGCGCGATGCAACTGCGCGAAATCCTAGACCTTGACGCAATGCTGTCGAAGGAACCCGCGCCAGAGGCGTTGGCCGATGATGCCGAGGACGACAATGGCGAAATCTCCGAGGCCACCGCTGGCCCGTCCTTTAAAGAGGAAGAGGACGTCGAGGAGGAAGAAGCCGCCGAGGATGAAGAGGACGAGCTGACCGAACGCCGCACGAAGCGTCCAGTGGAAGAAGAGGAAGAGGACAACACCCTCTCGCTTGCCCAAATGGAAGAGACGTTGAAGCCCGAAGCGCTGGAACGCTTCGCACGTATCACCGACCTTTTCATGAAGTTTTCCAAACTGCAATCGGACCGCATGAACGCGATGGCGATTGGCAACGACTTCAGCGCCAACACCGAAAAGAAATACCAATCGTTGCGCGAAGAGCTGACCGCTGAAGTTGAAAGCGTCAAATTCCACGCCAGCAAAATCGAATTTCTGGTCGATCAATTGTATTCCTTCAACCGCCGATTGACGGCGCTGGGCGGGCAGATGCTGCGTCTGGCCGAACGGCATAAAGTACCGCGCGCACAATTCCTGGCGCGTTATGTCGACCATGAGCTTGATGAAAACTGGATGGCCGAGGTCGCAACCATCGACAAAAAATGGGCGAAGTTTGCCGAAGTCGAAATCGACGCTGTCGATCGTATCCGCAACGAAATTGCCGACATCGCCGCCGCGACGGGCATGAGCCTTTCCGAATTCCGCCGCATCGTCAACATGGTGCAAAAGGGCGAGCGGGAGGCGCGCATCGCCAAGAAGGAAATGGTGGAGGCCAACCTTCGCCTGGTCATTTCGATTGCTAAGAAATACACCAATCGCGGCCTGCAATTCCTTGACCTTATTCAGGAAGGCAACATCGGCCTGATGAAGGCGGTGGATAAATTCGAATATCGGCGCGGCTATAAATTCAGCACTTATGCCACATGGTGGATTAGGCAAGCGATCACCCGCTCGATTGCCGATCAAGCGCGCACCATCCGTATTCCGGTGCACATGATCGAAACGATCAACAAGCTGGTCCGCACCAGCCGCCAATTCCTGCACGAGCAAGGCCGCGAACCAACACCAGAAGAAATGGCCGAACGCCTGTCCATGCCACTCGATAAAGTGCGCAAGGTGATGAAAATTGCCAAGGAGCCGATCAGCCTTGAAACGCCGATTGGGGACGAAGAGGATTCGCATCTGGGCGATTTCATTGAGGATAAGAATGCGGTCATCCCCGTCGATGCCGCCATTCAGGCGAACCTGAAAGAAACCGTCACTCGCGTGCTGGCCAGCCTTACCCCGCGTGAGGAGCGCGTGCTGCGGATGCGGTTCGGTATCGGGATGAACACCGATCACACTTTGGAAGAAGTCGGCCAACAGTTCAGCGTGACGCGCGAACGCATCCGGCAAATTGAGGCGAAGGCTTTGCGGAAACTCAAACACCCAAGCCGCAGCCGCAAAATGCGCAGTTTCCTCGACCAGTAATTGCTATCACACTACGCGTAAAATAGGGTCGCGCGGCTGTTCATCGTGCGGCCCAATTTTTTGCGTTATCTCCATAATGATCGAAGAAAATTTTTATGGTTTGTCGTTGTTTATGCAAGCGTAAACGCCTCCTTTAGCATTTGCTGTTACGCCCGTCATCGAAGTGCGCGCCAATCGGGCCGCATTGATAGGAATGGCGTTATGTTGGCAAGCAATGCAGGCAAACAGGTATCGGGCGGCGCGCGCCTGCTCGCCCTGGTTGCCGAAAGTGGTAGCGCGTCGCACCCAACGATAATGGGCGCGATGGCAGATTTGCGCAGCCTCAATTCCTATGATTTAAGCGATATCGCCCATTTCTTATGCGTCCTCCACGGCCGCTATCCCGGCCTGATTGACCATGCCGCGCGCAAAATCGTTGATGGTGCCGCGCGCGATTGGATTTTGGTCACCGGTGCCGCCTTCGCCGAGGAGCGCGCGTTTCTCAGCCGCCTGACCGCCGCCGCTGGTCCGGTGTGTTCGACGCTGGGTGATGAGAAATGCACCGCCGCCTTTGCGTTGCAATCGCGCGCGTTTCAAATGTTGGCAAGTTCCGACCGCCAAGGGTGCCCGGCGGGTGCCGCCATTGCCTTTGCCGAAGATTGGCTGTGCATCCGCCTTTTGCTTGAGGCCATTGCCGAACGGCTGTCGCTGCGCGTGCCACCGCATAGCTTCCCCAACTCCATACAGAACGCGTCGCTTGTGGATGCATTGATTGCCGAGGGGCAGGCGCAGGAACGCGCGCTGTTTTTTGGCGCAGACCAATTGTTGATGCAACAGCAAGCGTTCTGGAACCTCCTCGCCGCGCGCGCGATTAGCCGCCGAACACAAGGGTAGCCATCCCCGCTTGCCAAGGCGCACGCGCACCCTTATCCCCAATGCAACACCATTTGCAGGACGGGATTTAATATGCGCTTTACCGGCACCGATAATTATGTCGCCACCGATGATTTGAAAATCGCAGTCAACGCCGCCGTGACGCTGCGTCGGCCGTTGCTGGTGAAGGGCGAACCGGGCACGGGCAAGACCGTCTTGGCGCAGGAAATCGCAAAGGCGGCGAATGCGCCGCTGATCGAATGGAACATCAAATCGACGACCAAGGCGCAACAGGGCCTGTATGAATATGACGCCGTCGCGCGGCTTCGCGATGGCCAATTGGGCGATGCGCGCGTGCATGACATTGGCAATTACATTAAAAAGGGCAAATTGTGGGAGGCGTTCACGTCGCCGGTGCTCCCTGTCCTGCTCATTGATGAAATCGACAAGGCGGACATCGAATTCCCCAACGATTTGCTGCAGGAACTCGACCGGATGGAATTCCATGTTTACGAAACCAATGAAACCGTTCGCGCCGCCGAACGACCCATCGTCATCATCACGTCGAACAACGAAAAGGAATTGCCCGACGCGTTCCTGCGCCGGTGTTTCTTCCACTACATCAAATTCCCCGACCGCGCGACGATGCAAGCGATTGTCGACGTCCACTTCCCCGGCATCCAGAAAATATTGGTCAGCAAGGCAATGGATATATTCTATCAGGTCCGCGAAGTGCCGGGTTTGAAGAAGAAGCCATCAACGTCGGAATTGCTCGATTGGCTGAAATTGTTGCTCGTTGAGGACATGCCGCTGGACGTCCTGCAAAGCGCCGACCCGACAAAGGCGATCCCGCCGCTGCACGGCGCGTTGTTGAAGAACGAGCAGGACATTATGCTGTTCGAACGGCTGGCGTTTTTGAGCCGGCGGCAGGGGATGTGAGGGCGTAACTGATGCTCTTCAACCTCCTAGACGAACTGCGCGCCGCTGGCATACCCGCCTCTATTAAGGAGCATTTGATGCTGCTTGAGGCGTTGAATGCCGACATCATCGCGCAATCGCCGGAGGAATTTTACTACCTCGCCCGCGCGGCCTATGTCAAAGATGAGGGGATGCTCGACCGGTTCGATTCTGTGTTTCAGAAGGTCTATAAGGGCGTGTTCACCGAATGGGGCACGCAAGGGGCCGAAATCCCCGCCGACTGGCTGCGCGCGGTCGCCGAAAAATTCCTCTCGCCCGAAGATATGGCGAAAATTGAGGAAAAAGGCTGGGACGACCTCATGAAAACGCTGGAGGAGCGTTTGGCCGAACAACAAAAACGGCATGAGGGCGGCAACAAATGGATTGGCACGGGCGGCACCTCGCCGTTCGGCAACGGCGGCTTCAACCCCGCGGGCGTGCGTATCGGCGGTGAGGGCAAGCACAATAAAGCGGTGAAGGTTTGGGATAAGCGCGAATTTTCCAACCTCGACTCCACCCGCGAACTCGGCACCCGCAACATCAAAGTCGCGCTGCGCCGCCTGCGCCGCTTTGCGCGTGAGGGCGCGGCAGATCAGCTTGACATCGATGCCACCATCGCGGGCACGGCGCGGCAAGGCTGGCTCGACATCCACATGCGGCCCGAACGGCGCAATGCGGTGAAGTTGTTGCTGTTCCTTGACGTCGGCGGGTCGATGGACCCCTATATCAAGCTATGCGAAGAATTGTTCAGCGCCGCCACCGCTGAGTTCAAAAATCTGGAATTTTTCTATTTCCACAACTGCCTCTATGAGGGCGTGTGGAAGGACAACCGCCGCCGGTTTAGCGAGCGCACACCGACGTGGGATATCCTGCACAAATATGGCCATGATTATAAGGTCATTTTCGTCGGCGATGCCGCCATGTCCCCCTATGAAATCGCCCAACCCGGCGGATCGGTGGAGCATTTCAACGAGGAATCCGGCGCGGCGTGGATGGATCGGGTGACGAACACCTATCCCGCGACGGTGTGGCTGAACCCGACCAAGGAGGAGCATTGGGGTTACTCGCAATCCACCCGCATGATGAAGCAATTGGTCGGCGATCGGATGTATCCCCTCACCCTTGGCGGCCTCGACGATGCGATGCGAGAATTGAGCCGGAAACGTTGAGCGAGGTCCCTGCTGCCTCAGGGCGCCACTCCCGCTTTCATGGTGTGCGCCAAAAGCTGGAGGCGATGGAGCGCCTGCCCGGATGGCGCGGGGCGGTTGTTGAATTTCTGGCGTTCGGGTTTAAGCAGGCATGGGCGTGTTTATTCGGTGGATTGATGCTCGCCCTGTTGCTGGCAACGCATTTTTTCTATCCTGATGGCGCAGCGCTGCACCGTTATGATTTCCTAACGATCGGCGCGATTGCGATACAATTGGGCATGCTGGCGTTCCGGTTGGAAACATGGCGCGAGGCGCAGGTTATCGCCATTTTCCATGTCGTCGGCACGATCATGGAATTGTTCAAAACACACGCAGGATCATGGGTCTATCCCGAGGCAGCGGTGCTGCGCATCGGTGATGTGCCGATGTTCAGCGGATTTATGTATGCCGCCGTGGGCAGCTATATCGCGCGCGTTTGGCGGATATTCGATTTCCGGTACAGCGGCTATCCGCCGATTTGGGCGACGGTATTGTTGGCAAGCGCGATCTATGTGAACTTCTTCGCGCACCATTGGATCTGGGATTTCCGGTGGGCGCTGTTCGCCGCCACGGCGTTAATCTACGCGCGGTGCTGGGTGCATTTTAAGCCTTTATCCGTGCATCGTCGGATGCCCATGCTCGTCGGATTTGGATTGGTGGCGTTGTTTATCTGGTTCGCGGAGAACCTCGGCACCTTTGCCCGCGCGTGGAGCTATCCCAATCAAAAGCAAGGCTGGGAAATGGTCAGCCTGTCAAAATATGGCAGTTGGTATTTGCTGATGATTATCAGCTTTGTTCTGGTGTCCCTCCGCCACCGGCCGGCCGCGATGGACGCAGACGGCCTCGGCGAAAAGAACTAAACGCGAGCAAAGCGGCGGCACGGTCGCGTGTCACGCGCCGCCGCAATGCTTATAAAAGTCGCCCTATTTCTTGACCGGACGCGGGATCAAGGGCGACAAATCGGCAATGACGGTATCGGCATCAAACAGCGCCGCGTCGGCAATCAGGGGGTCGCCCGGATTGCCGTAGCGGACGAAATGTTGAAAAACATATTCCTGGAATGGCAAAACCATAAATCCCTTTTTGCCCATCGATTTGGCAACCAAGGCGTTATACAAATAGAATGCATAGCCGCCCGGGAAACCGCCGCCATCGCGCGATGTTGTCACATACATCGCTTGCAATTCGGCCTCTTCCTTTTTCTGTGAATATCGCTTCTTGTCCGTGGCCCACACGTTCTTTGAAAACCGTTTGTATTCGTTTTCGGAAACGGCGGGATAGAACAATTGCCAGCGGTCCTTGCTGCCCTTCCCGACATCTTCGATGGCGATCCGCATTTCCGTCACGCGCTCGGCAAGCAGGGTGTCGACATCCTTAATCGGGAATTTCACTTTCAGGTCGGCATCGGCGGCGGCATCAAGACGGCGCGACATTTCGACGACATAGCCATCCAACACATAGGTCCATTTCGACCGCGCCGCGAACAACGCGCGCGCCAGTTCAACCTGACCCGCCTCAAATTTGTCGATGATGGTGACGAAATCGCGGACTTCGTTCGCGACATCATTGGTGGTGTTATACAGCTTGTCCTTCGGCATCACCGCCATTCGGCGGTCGGCCTCGGCAAGCTGTGCCTTGCTCATCTCAACATCGCCGGCAAGTCGATGGCCTATCGAGGCCACTTGCAAATAAGAAATATCCGTTTCGGCCAGCATCGTTGCCGCAATCCTGCCATATGCCTCATAATCGCGCGCCGCGTCGCCAAAACGCCCAGCAACCGCCAGCATCCCGGCGCGGACGGGCAAGGCCTCTGTCTTTAATCGGACATATTGGTCGATCACACGCTCGGTCTGCGCGTCATATTCGGTACCCAAGAGCAAATATCGCGCCGCATTGCCGACGGCGATGCGGTTATAGGGCAAAACAAGCCCCATTTCCTTTGCCGTTTCCCGTGCCGCGTCCAATTCACCTTTGCCCACCAACGCCATGGCCTTTAGATTGCGGGCGGTCAGGCCCAGGCTATCAAAATACGCACGGGTTTTGACGAGTTCGGGCTGATCCACCGCCACCGATTCAATATCGGCAAGCGCGCCGTCCCAATCCTGTATTTCCATCCGGTGGATTGCGCGGCCAAGGATAAGCTCAATCCGCCGACCGCCGTCCTTCGCGCCTTCCTCGGGGCTTAAGGCGCGGTTGCAGGCGTCGATACCGGCCTGCCCCTCCAAACGCAGTTCGGCATTGGCGGCTTCCCGTGGCGGGATCAACAGGCCAATGACGGCGGTAATAGCGATAAGGCGTGCAACAGTGCCCAAGGTGGAGGCGCGATTGGGGCTACCATCACATTGCACAAAAACCGACGGCCCCTTGGCATGGGCAGGGGCAATAGCAACCGGTTGCAAGACCAACCCCATTGCAGCCGCCGACAAAAAAGTGGTTTTCAAAAATTTCCGCATCGCGCACCCCCGTTATTGAGCCGAGTTACCTCTCGCCCCGTTATCGTACTTCCCATCCATCCATTGCGAATTTATGACGCGTTTGGAATCGGTTAAGGCAGCTTTGGAACCTAAGCAAATCGATAAAGGACATTCAACCGCAAATTGTGGAGGCCCCGCCGCGGTGGCTATTCCGGGTACAACAGATGCGGCGCGCGCGCGGTCGCCCATGCCGCCTCATCGGGCGTAGTCATTGCATCCAAATCCGCCGCACTGGTGCTTGCATCATCGACCCATTCGCGCAATTTGGGCGAGCCATTGATGACGTCGATGGCAAGCACATCGTTGGTGTACTCATATTTAAAATCCGTCCCGCGCCACAACGGATAGTCGGGATAAAGCCGCCGGATCGCCTTAAACGCCAGCGCCTGCACCCGCCATGGTTGGAACCCGACATGGTCGTAGGCATCGCCCTCGGCATGGATATGCACGCCGTGACAAAGCTGCCCGACATGCTTGTGGAAGGTCGGCTCAAACCAGATTTCGCGCAAGGCACAACCGTTCAGCCATTGCGGCGCGAAGGCCTGCAATTCGGCACTCACCGCCGCCGCGTCAAGGTCGGGCGCGCCGAAAATCTCCAGTGGGCGGGTGGTCCCCCTGCCCTCGCTCAAGGTCGCACCCTCCAACATCACGGTGCCGGCATAGGCGCGCGCCATGTTGACGTTGGGCGCATTCGGGCTAGGGTTGATCCAAAGCCGTTCGGTCGGCCAACCAAAACCGGGTGCCGCGTCGGGCTCCCACCCACTCATGGTCACGACATGGTAATCCACGTTCAGCTCATAATGCGCGATGAACCAGTGGCCCAATTCGCCCAGCGTCAACCCATGCCGCATCGGCATCGGGCCAGCACCGACGAAACTCTCCCAACCCGACTGCAACGTCATACCCTCAATCGGGCGACCAGCGGGATTGGGCCGGTCGAGCGCCCACACCGATTTGCCGTGCTTCGCCGCCTCTTCTAACACATAGAGCAATGTCGTGATGAAGGTATAAATCCGGCATCCCAAATCCTGTAGGTCGAACAGCATCACATCCCAAGGCTGCATCATTTGCCCCGTTGGGCGGCGGACCTCGCCATAGAGGCTGAACACGGGGATGTTATAGCGCGGGTCGGTGAAATCCGGCGATTCCATCATATTGTCCTGCTTATCGCCGCGAATGCCATGCTGCGGGCCGAAGGCGGCGGTCAGGTTGATGTCATCACACGCTGCCAATGCATCCATCGCGTGCGTCAGGTTCGCGGTCACGCTGGCCGGATGGGCCATCAGCGCGACGCGCTTGCCTTTGAGGGGCGCACGCAAGGCTGGGTCGGCAAGCAAACGGTCAAGGCCAGTTTGGAAGGTCATGGTTCAGGCTTTCAATTCTAATGCAAAGCACGCGGGATGATGGAAATCGGGCGCGCCACCGGGATGGGCGAGCGCGAAATAGCTTTTTTGGCCGTCCGTGTTTTCGATAACGGCGGACAGGCCGATGGACCAGTCGGCGGCGGCGATGTCTGGCGCGATGCTCGCCATGTCCAATGTGACAAACATTATGAACTGATCATCAACAAACTCCAACCCTTCAAAAGGATCGGCGGCATGGCGAAGGGCGGTCATCCCTTCACGATAGCCCGAAAACGCATAAAAGGCATATTGGGACGACGGCGAAAAATTGCCCTCAATATAACCCTCGCCATGTCCGCTGCGCACGAACACTTCAAAGCAGGTATGTTGCCAAAGGCCATCGGTAAATTCAGGGTCCGCATATTCGGGCCAAGCAACTCGGTCCAGATCACCCTCCCCCATGAAGCGCAGATTCAGCCGCTCCGCATCGCGTTCCACCGCAACGGACAACCAGCGCACGGCGGGTTCCGGCGTGTCGGGGTGCGGCAATAATCTCCACATCTGCATATTGTCCAAGTGACGCTCCCCTGCTAACGCGGCCGGCATTATGACAGCCTATAAATCAGACTTGCTCCGCCTGCTCGATGAGCGTGGCTATATCCACCAAATGACCGATGCGGAAGGGTTAGATGCCCTTGCCACCACGGAAATTGTGCCCGCCTATGTCGGATTTGATGCCACCGCGTCGTCATTACACGTTGGCAACCTGGTTTCCATCATGCTGCTGCGCCGATTGCAGCAGGCAGGGCATAAGCCTGTCGTCGTGATGGGCGGCGGCACCACGCGCATTGGCGACCCGACAGGCAAGGATGAGGTCCGCAAAATGTTGACCGATGAGGCGATTGAGGCGAACATCGCCAGCATCCGCCGCGCCTTTGAGCAGTTTCTGGTCTTTGGCGATGGGCCGACTGATGCCGTGATGGTCAACAACCATGATTGGCTGGGCAAAATTGGCTATATCGAAATGCTGCAAAAGGTCGGCACGCATTTCACCGTCAACCGTATGCTGAGTTTTGATTCGGTCAAGACGCGGTTGGAGCGGGAACAGCCGATGACCTTCCTTGAGTTCAATTATATGATCCTGCAAGGCTATGATTTCCGACATTTGTGTCAGGAAATGGGCGTGCGCCTGCAAATGGGTGGGTCCGACCAATGGGGCAATATCGTCAACGGCGTGGAGTTGTCGCGCCGGATGGATGGCAAGGAAGTGTTCGGCCTGACCACGCCGCTGATTACCAAATCCGATGGCACGAAAATGGGCAAATCGGTGTCGGGCGCGGTGTGGTTGAATGCTGACGCGCTTAGCCCGTATGACTATTGGCAATTCTGGCGCAACACGACCGATGCTGATGTGGGCAAATTCATGCGCTTGTTCACCGACCTCCCTTTGGATGAAATCGCGCGGTTTGAGGCGCTGGAAGGTGCGGAGATTAATGACGCCAAAAAGGCGCTTGCCGATGCCGCGACTGCTATGGCGCA
>JBGSOJ010000113.1:0-6552 GCA_041739175.1 Sphingomonadaceae bacterium | reverse complement strand
TCGGCGGCGTCCACCAAAGCCTCCAGCGTGCCCGCCTCCGCATCCACGCGCAGCATGTCACCATCGCGCAGCAATGCCAAGGCCCCGCCGCGGATTGCCTCTGGCGTTGTGTGGATCGCGGCGGGGACTTTGCCGCTTGCGCCGCTCATCCGGCCATCGGTGACGAGCGCAACGCGGAACCCCTTGTCCTGCAACACGCCCAAGGCTGGCGTCAATTTGTGCAGTTCGGGCATCCCGTTCGCCGCTGGTCCTTGGAAGCGGACGACGACGACGCAGTCATGCTCCAATTCGCCCGCTTTGAATGCGGTAAGCACATCGTTTTGTTCATCGAACACCCGCGCCGGTGCCTCAATCACCCAATTTTCGCGGGCGACCGCCGACACTTTCATCGTCGCGCGGCCCAGATTGCCGGTGAGCAGGCGCAATCCGCCATCGGCGCTAAACGGCTCCGCCGCGCCGCGCAGGATAACCGGATCGCGGCTTTCCGCCGGGGCCGCCTGCCATTCTAAGGCACCGTCGACCTCAATCGGATCGCGGCATCCCTCAAGCAGCGACGCGCCGTAGACTGTCTTTATGTCGGCGTGCGCCAGCCCCGCGCCAATCAATTCGCGGATGACAAAGGGCATCCCGCCGGCTTCTGCAAAGGCGTTCACATCGCCCGCGCCATTGGGGTATACTTTCGCCAGCGACGGCACGGCGGAAGACAACTCATCCATGTCCGCCCAATCAATGTAGATACCGGCGGCGCGCGCCATCGCGGGGATGTGCAGCACATGGTTGGTCGATCCGCCGGTCGCCAGCAGGCCAACGGTCGCGTTCACAATCGCCTTTTCATCGACGCACTGCGCCAGCGGGCGGTAATCATCGCCGTCCCAGCCAATCTCGGCCAAACGGTGGACGGCGGCGCGGGTGAGCAATTGGCGCAATTTTTTGCCCGGCTGCACAAACGAGCTGCCCGGGATATGGAGACCCATCATCTCCATCATCATCTGGTTGCTGTTCGCGGTGCCGTAAAAGGTGTAGGTGCCGGGCGAATGATAGGACTGGCTCTCCGCCTCCATCAGCGCGTCTTGGCCGACTTTGCCCTCCGCGTAGAGTTGCCGGATGCGCACCTTTTCCTTGTTCGGCAATCCCGATGGCATTGGCCCTGCTGGCACGAGCAGGATGGGGAGGTGGCCAAAACGGAGCGCACCGATGAGCAAGCCGGGCACAATCTTATCGCAAATGCCCAGCAACGCCGCGCTTTCAAACATCCCGTGCGAGAGCGCAATCGCGGTGCCCATGGCAATGACATCACGGGAAAAGAGCGAGAGTTCCATGCTCGCCGTCCCCTGCGTCACGCCGTCGCACATCGCGGGAACGCCGCCCGCAACCTGCGCCGTGGCCCCGACTTCGCGCGCCCAGATTTTCATTTGATCGGGGTAGCGGCCATAGGGTTGATGCGCGGAGAGCATGTCATTGTAAGCGGTGACAATGCCGATGTTCATCGCCTTGCCGCTCTTAATCGCCGCCTTGTCGCCCTCTGCCGCGGCAAAGCCATGCGCCAGATTGCCGCACGACATCGTGGGGCGGTTGACCCCTTTGTCACGCTGATCCCGCATAAGCGCCAGATAGGCGTCACGCGTAGGGCGGCTGCGTTCGATGATGCGGTCGGTGACGCGCGATACTATGGGGTGCAGGTTGGTCATGATGCTTCCTTCAAATCCTCCCCAACATGGGGAGGTGGCAGCCGGAACGGCTGACGGAGGGGCGGGCGAGGAACGACGCAGCCGCTCCACCACGCTTCGCGCGGTCCCCCTCCCCATGAATGGGGAGGATTGGGTTGGTCTCACTCATGCCAGCTAACCCCGTCGCGCTCGGCGAGCGCAATCGCGGCGCTTGGCCCCCATCCGCCCGAGGCATAGGGCTTGGGCTGCAATTCCTGCCCCTCCCACGATGCGCGAATGGCATCGACCCAGTGCCATTGCGCCTCCACTTCATCGCGGCGGACAAACAACGTCTGGTCGCCCTCAATCAAATCGAGCAGCAGGCGTTCATAGGCAATGCGTTTCTGCGTCCCCGCAAACGCGCTCGACAGCGACAGGTCCAAGGGCACTTCGCGCAGTTCGACGCCGTCGCGGTCAAGGCCAGGCTTTTTCTGCATCAGCAACAAACGAATATATTCTTCGGGTTGCAAACGGATGATAAGCGTATTGGGGTCCAACCGCGCGCCCCGCCCCTTAAAAATATTATGCGGCACGCAGCGGAATTGGATGACAATTTCGCTCCGCCGTTCGGACAAGCGTTTGCCCGTGCGCAGGTAGAACGGCACCCCCTGCCACCGCCAATTGTCGACATAGGTTTTCAACGCGACGAAGGTTTCGGTGCGGCTGTCCTTGCCCAAATCACTGGCGTAGGCGTTCACTGGCGCGCCCTTGACCGCGCCGTCGCCATATTGGCCAGTGACGCTATCGCCATCCGCGACGGGGCGGAGCGAGCGGAGGACTTTTACCTTTTCATCGCGGATGGCGGTCGCATCGAAACTCGCCGGCGGCTCCATCGCGACGAGCGCAAGCAGTTGCAGCATATGGTTCTGCACCATATCGCGCAAGGCGCCCGCGCCGTCATAAAAGCCCGCACGCCCTTCCAACCCGACCGTCTCCGACACGGTAATCTGCACATGCGCGATGTTGGCGGCATTCCAAAGCGGCTCAAACATCATATTGGCAAAGCGGAGCGCCATGATATTTTGCACCGTTTCCTTGCCCAGATAATGGTCAATGCGGAAGGTGCGCTCCTCCGGGAACACGGCGGCGACGGCATCGTTGATATGCGCGGAAGAGGCAAAATCGGTGCCGAGCGGCTTTTCCAAACCGATACGCACATTGTCGCCCGCCAAACCGGCGCTTTTGAGGCCCGCAATCGTGGGTTCAAACAGGAACGGCGCGGTCGAGAGGAAAATCGACAGACCGCCCGATATATCCCCAATCTTCGCCGCCAAATCGTCGAAACCTTCGATGGTGCTGGCGTCCAAAGGTTGGTAAAACAACCGATCGGCAAAGCTGGCAATCGCGGCATCATCCTTGCGTTCCTGCGGCAGATATTCGGTTAATGCCTTGACCGCAAAGTCGCGGTATCCCGCATCATCCATCACGCTGCGCGCGGTGCCAAAAATGCGCAAATCAGGCGCAATCAGGTCATCGAGATGCAGCGCATACAGGCTGGGCAACAGCATCCGCTGCGCCAAATCTCCGGTCGCGCCAAATAGGAGGAGAGTGCCGCTTTTCTGGGCATTGGTATTCAAATCGGCCATAATTTTCCCGTCAACGGCCGACTGCCCGCCCCGCTGCGACTAAGCCCTGCTGCGCAGGCCAAAGTCTCGTTCCCCTCCCGCTTGCGGGAGGGGCTGGGGGTGGGCATCGCAGCCTGAAAATTACCCACAACACGCGGGAGTCTTATTTGTAATAGACGCGATATTCCCAAGGGGCCAAGTTGTATACGGTTTCGGCAGAAATCTTTTCATCGTCCCCCGCTTTCCAGCCATGGTCCGGCCCGCCGTGGATCGCCTTAAAGTCGCCATAGCCATTGGCGCTGGTCAGCGTGCCCGTGGCGGGTTTATCGGACATGTTGAACACCGCGACGATTTGGCTCTCGCCCGTGCCGCGCGTCCAGCTGAAGATTTGTTCCGGCGCGCTATTTTCCACCTTCACCATGCGCGCACCCCATTTGCCATTGGCGAGCGCGGGGTTGCCCTTGCGAAACGCGATGACGGATTGCAACATTTCGCCCGTCGTGCAACCTTCGGCCTGCCCCCAATTAATCGCGTCTTTCTCAAAGAATTCCAAGCGCTTGGCGTTGCAAGCCTCCTGCCCGTTGTGGATCATCGGGATGCCTTCGCCAATGAACGTCAGCACCGTCAGCGCATTGGCCGCGCCGCCGAAATTCTCTTGAATAGTGCCCTCCCACGCGTTGCTGTCGTGGTTTTCGATATAGGGCATCCGCATGGCTTCCTTGGGCCAGCCGCTTTCGTTTTCGCTGTAATAGCCGTAAAAGCTGGTCGCATCGCCCTTCCCTTGCGCCACATTTTTGGCGATGACATGCCATTGCCATGCATAGGTCGCGTCGAACGCCTTTCGGTGGAGGTCGGGGTCTTTCCATTCGGCGAGCAGGAACACGGGCTTCACCGCGTCCATTTCTTCGCGGGCGTTTTCCCAGAAATCGAGGGGGACATATCCCGCGACATCGGCGCGATAGCCATCGATGTCGAATTCGCGCACCCAATAGACGAGCGCCCGCGTCATTTCGGCGCGAAGGGCCGGGCTGTCGTAGTTCAGGTCGATAATGTCGGACCAGTCCCACCACGGCGTCGGGTGAAAATCACCCTTCCAATCGCGCTCATACCAATCGGGGTGCTGCGTCACCCACGCATTGTCCCAAGCAGTATGATTGGCGACCCAATCGAGGACGACTTTGAAGCCCTGCGCGTGCGCCGCGTCGATGAAGTTTTTGAGGTCTTGCTCCGTCCCGAATTCGGGATTGACGGCGAAATAATCCTTCACCGAATAGGGCGAGCCCAACGTGCCCTTGCGGTTTTTCTCCCCAATCGGGTGGATCGGCATCAACCAGATGACATTGACGCCCAGCTCTTTCAGGCGCGGCAATTCCTTCTGCGCGGCGGCGAAGGTTCCTTCGGGCGTGAACTGCCGCGTGTTGATTTGGTAGAGGACAGCGTCTTTGGTCCACGGCGCGTTTTGAAGGGTGACATAGGGCTTGGGCTGATAGCGGCTGAGGTCCGGTGCGGGCGTTTGCGCCTGCGCACATCCGGTGAACGCAAGCGCGCTTGCGGCAAGAGCGAGGGTCAGGGATTTCATACGCATACTCAAACTCCTTTGGTCTTAAGCGCCGCATCCACCCGCATCATCGCGGCGGCGGCAATCAGCAGGGTTCCGGCGGCGAACGCCATTGTGTAAATCGGCTCACCGGGGAAAAATTCGTTCATCACGCTGCCCATCACCGTCGCGACCAGCAATTGCGGCACGACGACGAACACATTGAACAGCCCCATGTAAATGCCCAATTTCGCTTGCGGCAGGTTGCTGGCCAGGATGGCGTAGGGCATCGCCAGCACGCTGGCCCAGAATATGCCGATGAAAATCTCGCTCACGATCAACCAATCGGCGTTCGGCATGACAAAGAAACTGCCATAGCCAACCGCGCCGCAGAGCAGGCCGAAAATATGCGTTTTTGACTGGCCCACGCGCGCCGACAGCCACGGGAGCAGGACGAGCGCGGCAATCGCGGCAACGCCATTATACACGCCGAACAGCCAGTTGACCCAGTTCGCGCCGTCCTGAAACGCCGCGCTGCTGGCATCCGTCGCACCGTAGAAATATTGGGTGACGATGGGCGTGGTGTTGATCCACATGATGAAAAGCGCCGACCAGCTGAAAAACTGCACCAATGCCAACCGCTTCATAATGTCGGGCATCCCCGAAAAATCGCCGACAATGCTGGACAGCATATTGGCGCTTTTGCCGCTTTTCGCCATTTGGATCGCCACCGCCGACAAGAGGCCATAGGCGATAAGCAATGCGCCGAGCAGATAGACTTCCTTTTGCAAGTCATATTGACGCACCGCCAGCGTGACCAAAACGCCCGCCCCCGCCCAAAGCGCCGCGCTGGCGTAGCTTTTCGCCGCCAATGCGCGCATGGTATCGCCGTGGACCTCCTCCTGCGCATCGTTGAAAGCGGCCATTTCCTCCGGCGAATATTCCTTCGTCGTTAGCACGGTCCACAACACCGCGAGGAACAACGCCGCGCCGCCAAACCAAAACGCATAGCGCACGGTATCGGGCACTTGGCCCACCGGCGCGGTGTTGGCGACGCCCCACATCTCAAGCAGGGGCGGGAAGATCGAACCCACCACCGCGCCCGCACCGATAAACGCCGTCTGCACGGCATAGCCCGCCGCATGCTGCTCTTTTTTCAGCATATCGCCAACAAACGCGCGGAATGGCTCCATCGAGATATTCAAGGACGCATCGAGCACCCACAGCATCATCGCCGCGAACCAGATCGCCGGGCTGGCGGGCATTACGAACAGCGCAAAAGCGGCAAGTACGGCTCCGGCCAGGAAATACGGGCGGCGCCGGCCAAGGCGGCCCAGCCATGTCTTGTCACTCATATGGCCGATAATCGGCTGCACCAACAATCCGGTCAGCGGCGCGGCGACCCACAATGCAGGCAGGTCGTCAATCGAGGTGCCGAGCGACTGAAAAATCCGGCTCATATTCGCATTTTGCAGCGCAAAGCCGATTTGGATGCCGAAGAAGCCGAAGCTGATATTCCACAATCCGGCGAAGGATTGGGTGCGTTTTTGCGGGCCACCAAAAGTGCTACTCGCCGTCATATCTCTCTCCCATGCGCGGCTGTCGCGCGCTTTTTCTGCGCCATAGCTGCCCCGAAAAGCCGCGTGTGGCAATCGGTTGCCGCGCGCGCTGCGCGGGTTATACGTATGTCCATCCGCGTATGCCCACGCGGGCGCGGCGGGTTTAGCGCGGCGCGACCTCGGGC
>JBGSOJ010000375.1:0-3917 GCA_041739175.1 Sphingomonadaceae bacterium | reverse complement strand
CGCGAGACAGCCCCGCCGCGCGCGCCATCGCCGTTTTCGTATAACGAAAGCGCCGAATGCCTGCTTGCGACTTTGCCCCTGATACGGGCGATCATCATCCGCGATCCCCGCTCCGCACCGCGAGAGGTCGCGGCGTTGCGCGGGCAAGGCGCATTTTGGGCGGAGGAGGCGGACAACGCCGTCAAAACCCCCGACGACTATACCGACGCCGAGGTCAAGGCGCGGGCCAAGCAATTCAAGGCCGACTTTGCGGTCATCAAAACCGATGCCGATCTGGACGCCTATATCGCGCCGTATGCCGCGACATGGGCGCAATGTGAGGCCAAACGTTATCCGCCGCGCAAACCGAAAGGCGCGCCAACGACACCCCCGACCACCCCGATGCCATAAAGGATTTTATCATGCGTACCAAAGCCCTCTTGACCGCCGCGCTCGCCATTTTGACCGCCACCGCCGCGCCCGCCATCGCGCAATCCGCGCCCGCCTTGCAACCATCGTTCACGCTGGCCGAAAGCGAAGCGTGCATGTACAGTGCCACCGCATATATGCTGATTGCCATCCGCCTTGGCGCACCGGAGGAGGAGGAATTGTATCAAATCGGCTCCTTCTGGGCGGCGCAGGCCGATGCCTATGGCGACCCCGAACCCGCGCGCGCCGCAGAGATCGAGGCGAAGTTGAACACGATGCTTGACCAACATGATAAAATGGACCCCGATGCGTTTCTGGCCCCCTATGAAGCGGACTTTGCCCAATGCGAGGTGAAGCGCAAATCGGTGGGCGGCGGCGTATAACCGCGCCCAAACGCGCCGTTGCCTGATGCATTATCGGGCAACGGCGGCGTAAACCGGCGGCGTGAAACTAAGCGTGAAACGGCGCGTGAAATATTTCATGAAACACTATCGGGTGACGGTCCTCACCCCACCGATAGCCCCAAAAACAGCCCCGCCAGCGCCGCGCTCATCAGGTTGGACAGGCTGCCCGCGACCAATGCGCGGATGCCGAGTTTCGCAATGATGGGCTTCTGGTTCGGGGCAAGCGACCCCGTCACCGCCATTTGAATGGCGATGCTGCTGAAATTCGCAAAGCCGCACAGCGCAAAGGTGACGATGCCGACCGTAAGCGGGGACAACCCGCTTTGCATTTCGCCCAAGGTAATGAACGCGACGAATTCGTTGAGCACGATTTTTTCGCCAAATAATCCGCCTGCGCGCGCCGCCTCCTCCCATGGCACGCCGAGCAGGAACATGATCGGTTGGAACACGGTGCCCAAAATGGCTTGGAATGTCAGGTCGGGATAGCCGAACAAGCCGCCAATCCCGCCCAATATGCCATTGGCCAAGGCCACCAATGCGACGAATGCTAGCACCATCGCACCAACCGCCACGGCCAGCTTCACGCCGGTTTGTGCGCCTTCGGATGCCGCCATGATGATGTTCGCGGGGCGCTCACCTTCCTCGGAGGCGGCCAGATCAATGTCATCAGCAGGAGCAAACTCGACGGGATCATGTGGATTTTCAGGCAGGCCGACATTGCCGGTCACCCCTTTTGCAGGGATCGGATCGGGCATCATCATCTTCGCCATCAATATCCCGCCCGGCGCGGACATGAATGCGGCGGCGAGCAGATAATCAATGCGGATGCCCATGCTGGCATAAGCGGCCAAAATGGTCCCCGCGACGCCCGCCATGCCGACGGTCATGACGCAGAACAATTGGCTGGGCGTCAACGCCGCCAGATAGGGGCGGATGACGAGCGGCGATTCGCTTTGCCCGACAAAGATGTTCGCGGCGGCGCACAGGCTTTCGACGCGGCTAATCCCCGTGATTTTCTGGATACCGCCGCCGACCCAGCGGATGATAAACTGCATCACGCCGATATAATAGAGGATCGAAATCAACGCCGCGAAGAAGATAATCACCGGCAATGCGGCGATCGCAAAGCTGTTGCCCCCGACCTCAGGACTGGCCAAAGGTCCGAAAATAAAATCGGTCCCATCCTTCGCATAGCCCAAAAGGCCCGACACGCCGTTCGACAGGAACGCCAGCACCTGCTTGCCCCATGGGAAGTACAGCACCATCGCCGCCATCGCCGCCTGCATCGCAAACGCTGCCCCCACGACGCGCAGGCGGATCGCCCGCCGGTTGCTCGACAGGGCAAAGGCGATGCCCAAAATGACGACAATCCCGAAAAAACTCAAAACAAATGGCGGCACAGACAATGGCACAGCGGCTCCCTTCCCCGAATGAGATGCGCAACAATGCTTCCCTCCGCCGCAAAAAGCAATTAAGTCATTTTAGTTATGAACAAGACCCAATTCGGCGGACAACGCCCCATCACCCCTGCCCTGCTCCTTTTTGCGCTGTTTTATGGCGGCATGACGGTGCTTGCCGGGGTGTTGGGCAACAAGCAAGTCGCGCTTGGGCCGTGGCTCGCGGTGGAGGCGGGGATTTTCCCCTTCCTGATGCTGGTCGCAATCAGCAGCGCGGTGACCGAAATCTGGGGGCAGGCGCGCGCGCAGAAATTCGTGCTGGCCGGATTTATCCCGCTGATCGGGTCGATGCTGCTCATTATGCTGGTCCTGATGCTGCCCGCCGCGAATGAAATGGACGCCGCGCGGCTGTCCGCATTTGAGACGATCCTAGGCCAATCGCCGCGCCTGATGGCGGCGGGCATTGTCGCTTATGGCACCAGCCAGGCGTTGAATGTGACCATTTTCAGCTATCTGCGCGGGCGGTCGGGCCAGGGCAAATACGTCGCCTTCCGCGGCGCCATCGCCAGCGCATTGAGCCAGATTGTCGATACGCTGCTGTTCATCTCCATCGCTTTCTACGGCATTTTCCCCATTGGGCAATTGATGGGCGGCCAAATGCTGGCGAAGGTCGTGTTGTCCTTTGTGTTGGTGCCGTTCATCATTAAAGGGCTGGTCGCGCTGTCGAAAACGATTGATGACAGCATCAAATTGTAAGGCCGAACCGATTATGCCCAACCATGCTCCCGACCCCATCATGCTCGCCAAAGCGGAAACGCTGACCGAGGCGCTCCCGTATTTGCAGCGGTATGCGGGCAAGACCTTTGTCGTCAAATACGGCGGGCACGCGATGGGGGACCCCGAACTGGCGCGTGATTTTGCCGAGGATGTGGTCCTTTTAAAAGCGTGCGGTATCAACCCTGTCGTCGTTCACGGGGGCGGGCCGCAGATTGGGGCGATGCTGAAACGCGTTGGCGTGGAGAGCGAATTTATCGACGGGCTGCGCGTCACCACCAAGGAAACCGCCGCGATTGCGGAGATGGTGCTGTGCGGGTCGATCAATAAGGAACTCGTCGGCTGGATCGCGGCGGCGGGCGGCAAAGCGATTGGCATTTCGGGCAAAGACGGCGGCTGCGTGGAGGCGACGAAACTTGAGCGGACCACCATCGACCCCGACAGCCATATCGAGCGCGCGGTCGATTTGGGCTTTGTCGGGCAACCGACGCATGTCGATGCGGCGTTTATCAATACGCTTTCCGACCACGGCATGATCCCCGTCATTGCGCCGATTGCGGTCGGCAAGGATGGGCAGACCTATAACATCAACGCCGACACGATGGCGGGCGCGGTTGCGGCGGCGCTTGGCGCGTCGCGGTTGTTCCTGCTGACCGATGTGGCGGGCGTGCTGGACAAGGACAAGCGCCTGCTGACCGATCTCGACCCCGCAAAAATCGCCGCGTTGCAGGCGGAGGGGACGATTACCGGCGGCATGATTCCGAAACTGGAAACCTGCGTCCATGCGGTGGAGGGCGGGGTCGATGCCGCCGTCATTCTGGATGGCCGCGTGCCGCACGCGATGCTGATCGAAATGTTCACGCGGCAGGGGGCGGGGACGCTTGTCCGCGCGTGAGGGTTAGGGCGTAGGGCGGATGGCCGACCGCTGGCTGCT
>JBGSOJ010000373.1:0-3408 GCA_041739175.1 Sphingomonadaceae bacterium | reverse complement strand
AGGCGCGCTGGCGGGCGCGGCAGGTGCAGGATCTGCCTTTGCCGCCGCTTTAGGTGCCGCCGCGCCCGAACCCGCCTCAATCAACGCAATCACTGCGCCGACCGAAACCGTGTCGCCCTCTTGCGCGACATATTCGCCCATCACGCCAGCGACGGGGGAGGGGACCTCAACCGCGACTTTATCCGTCTCAAGGCTGGCAATCGGTTCGTCGGCGGCGACCGCCTCGCCCGGCTTTTTCAGCCATTGGCCCACGGTTGCTTCGGTGATCGATTCGCCCAATACGGGAACTGTGACTTCGGTTGCCATGGATTTGGCCTTTCCTTAAGGGATCAAATTAATACGAATTTGCGTGACCAAGAGCGTCGGCAATCAATGCCTCTTGCTCTGCTTTGTGACGGCTGGCGAGGCCCGTGGCGGGGGAAGCCGCCGCCTTACGTCCCGCGTAGATTGGCCGCGTCGGCTTGCAACCTGCGTCGAGCATCGCCTGCTCAATGCGGCGGTCAACGAAGAACCACGCGCCATTGTTTTCCGCCTCTTCCTGCGCCCATACGACGGTTTCAAGGTTCGTCATCCGTTTCAACCGAACCGTCAACGCTTCCCCGGGGAAGGGGTAGAGTTGCTCAAGGCGGATGATCGTGGTGTTTTTATCCCCTGCTGCATCGCGTGCCTCGATCAGGTCAAACGCGACCTTGCCGCTGCACAATACGGCGCGGCGGACATCTTTATCGGCGGGCGGCGTTGGATCCGATTTGATTCGCATAAAGTGATTGTCACCAATGAATTCCAATTCGCTCGACACCGCCATTTTGTGGCGGAGCAGCGATTTGGGCGACATAATGACCATCGGTTTGCGGAACGGACGCAGCATTTGGCGGCGCAAGACATGGAAATAATTGGCCGGTGTTGTCACATTGCACACCTGAATATTGTCCTCCGCGCACAATTGCAGGAAGCGCTCTAGCCGCGCCGAACTGTGCTCTGGCCCTTGCCCTTCCATCCCATGGGGGAGCAGCATGACAAGGCCATTGGCCCGCAGCCATTTGGACTCGCCGGATGCGATAAATTGGTCGATCATAATCTGCGCGCCATTGGCAAAATCGCCAAACTGCGCCTCCCACAAAACCAAGGTCTTGGGGTCGGCCAGCGCATAGCCATACTCAAAACCCAACACGCCGTATTCGGAAAGGGGGCTGTCGAGGACATCAAAGCGGCCGTGCGGCACTTGTTTTAGGGGTACGAAATTCTCACCGCCATTTTGATCGACCCAGACGGCGTGGCGGTGGCTGAAGGTGCCGCGCCCGCTGTCCTGACCGGACAGGCGCACGCCATAGCCTTCGGACAGCAGGCTACCGAAGGCAAGGGCCTCGCCGGTGGCCCAATCGAAGCCTTTGCCCTGCTCAAACATCTTACGCTTGGCATCAATGATACGGTGCAAAGTTTTGTGCATGGCAAGGCTGTCAGGGACCGTCGTTAGCGTACGCCCCAATGAGTCGAACAATTTCTTGTCAATCGCCGTGTCCACATTCCGGCGGCTGGTTTCGGGATCAACCGGCGCACCAAGCCCGCTCCAGCGGCCACCGAACCAGTCGGCTTTGTTGGCCTTATAGCTTTTGCCTGCCTCAAATTCGGTTTCCAGCATTGCGTCGATTTGGCCGCGTTGACCCTCAATCCATGCTTTGTCGATTAACCCTTCAGCGATCAGGCGCGCGCCGTAAACGTCGCTAACCTTGGCATGTTTGCCAATCGCGTCGTACATCACCGGTTGCGTGAATTTTGGTTCGTCGCCCTCGTTATGGCCAAAGCGGCGGTAGCACCACATGTCGATCACCACATCGCGGCCAAAGGTTTGGCGGAATTCGATCGCCATTTTGCAGGCGAAGGTTACGGCCTCCGGATCGTCGCCGTTGACGTGGAAAATCGGCGCTTGCACGCCCTTGGCCACATCGGATGGGTAGGGCGAGGACCGTGCGAATTGCGGGCTGGTGGTAAAACCGATTTGGTTGTTAACGATAAAGTGGATGCAGCCACCGACATTATATCCGCGCACTTCGGAAAAGCCGAGGCATTCCCAAACAATCCCTTGCCCGGCAAATGCGGCATCGCCGTGGAGCAGCACGGGAAGCACTTCCTTGCGCTTCATATAATCGCCGCGGATCATTTGTTGCGCATTGACTTTGCCAAGCACGACGGGGTTAACAGCCTCAAGGTGTGAGGGGTTGGGCACCAGGCTCATGTGCACATTGATGCCGTCAAATTCGCGGTCGCTGCTCGTGCCGAGGTGGTATTTCACATCGCCAGAACCGCCCACATCCTGCGGGTTGGCGGTGCCGCCGGCGAATTCGTGGAAGATCACGCGATAGGGCTTCGCCATTACATTGGCGAGCACGTTCAAGCGGCCACGATGCGGCATACCGTAAATAATCTCGCGCACGCCCAATTGGCTGCCGTATTTAATGACCGCCTCTAACGCGGGAAGCATCGCTTCGCCGCCATCGAGGCCGAAGCGTTTGGTACCGACATATTTCTTGCCCAGAAACGCTTCATATCCCTCACCCTGTATAACTTTGGCGAGGATGGCCATTTTGCCTTCGGGCGAAAACTCGATATGCTTGTCCGCGCCCTCCATGCGTTCTTGCAAGAAGCGGCGCTCCTCCACATCGGCGATGTGCATATATTCAAGGCCGACATGCCCGCAATAATTGGCGCGCAGCGTCGCCACCAGCTTGCGCACGGTAACATAATCAAGGCCCAGATTGCCGCCGATATAGACTTCGCGGTCTATATCCGCGTCGGTAAAGCCATGGTAGGCGGGGTCGAGATCAGCAGGCGTCTCTTGCTTGGCAAGGCCCAAGGGGTCGAGGTCGGCGGCCAAATGCCCGCGCACGCGATAGGTGCGGATCAGCATCATGGCGCGGATGGAATCGTCGGCTGCCTTGGCAATATCGGCGCTGGACGCCACGGGTTTGCCAGCTTTTTCCGCTGCCGCTTTCACCGCGACTTGCATCTGGGTTGGGTCCATTGATGCGGTGAAGTCGTCATTGATGTCGAGCGGCCAGCCCTTGCGTTGCCAGCTTGGCCCTTGCTCTTGTTCTGCGCCGAAATCCATGCCTTCTAAACCCATCACATACACTCCAAAAATCCCCCCCATTTATGGGGAGGTGGCAGGGCTTTAGCCCTGACGGAGGGGTTTGGACGCAGGCCCGAAACCCCTCCACCACGCTGCGCGCGGTCCCCCTCCCCACGAATGGGGAGGTTAATGTTTAACCCTTCAACGCTTCCATCAGCGTTTCGCCCAAAAGCGATGGCGAAGGCGAGACGCGGATGCCCGCAGCTTCCATCGCGGCGATCTTGTCCTCTGCGCCGCCTTGCCCGCCCGACACAATCGCGCCCGCGTGGCCCATGCGGCGG
>JBGSOJ010000363.1:0-14599 GCA_041739175.1 Sphingomonadaceae bacterium | reverse complement strand
AGGCGGAGTTGACGTCGTTATAAGCCGTGCCGTCGATATTATAGCTGGGTGCGGTAGTTGTGCCATTGGGCGCAATTGCTGCCCCGCCGCCCAAGGCCGCCGCGATGCCCGCGTTGGAGGTGTTGAGCGCATTGCCCACGGCATAAAGCTGGCTGCCGTTCACGGCATCGGTGCTGGTGCCGCTGACCACACCTGCGCCAACATTTTGGATTTGGCGGGCGTTGCCCGATGAGCCAATGGAAACCGTGCCCACGCTGGTCGCGCCAGCGGGGGTTCCGCCATTCAGGGTCATAGTTCCCGTATTGGCTGCCGCGGTCGCCGAACCGCTGCCTAAAGCAACGCTGTTATTGGTTGACGCGGTCGCGTTGCCGCCAATGGCAACGCTGTTCGTTCCGTTCGCCGACACAGAATTGCCCAACGCAATGGCGGAGTTGCCGCCCGCCACCGCGCTTTGCCCAATTGCCGTTGACTGGTTGCCCGTCGCCGAAACCCCCGGTGCAAAGGCATGGCCGCCGATGGCGATGGCGTCGGTGCCGCTGGCCACCGCGCTGTCACCGATGGCGACTTGCGATCCCGAACCCGTTGCATTTGAGAACGAACCAATTGCGGTGGGCGAGGAACCCGCCGCTGCTGTGCTGGTGGCAATCGCCTGGCGGCCAATCGCGACCGAGTTGTTGCCGCCGCCTGCGTTGTTGTTGGCCACGGCATTTTGCCCGATGGCGGTTGCGCCCGCGTTGATGCCGTTGACATCACTATTGGCCAGCGCACCAGCGCCCAGCGCGATGTCGCCTTCATTATTGGCCGAGGCATTGGTGCCGATGCCGACCGTATCGCGGTCCAACGCATCCGCCGAGGTGCCAATCGCAACGCTGTTAAGGCCGCTCGCCGTGGCCGCCGTCGCGTCCCGATTGCTGGTCGTATTGGCGTTGCCGCTGCCCAGCGCAATCGCGCCCTGACCGCTGGCGTTGGCGGAGTGGCCCAATGCGATGGAGCTGACCCCCGTTGCCTGTGCCACATTGCCCTGTGCGATGGAATAATTGCCAGAGGCCGTGCTTTGGCGGCCAAGCGCGATGGAGGTGTTGCCGCTGGCGGTGTTGGCGGTGCCCAGCGCGATGGCGGAGACTGAGCTTGCCAAGTTGGCGACGCCCATGGTGATGCCATAAGCGAAAGTGGTTGAGTTGCTGAGACCGATCGAAAGCGTGAAGTTGGTCGGGTCCGTCGCGGTGTTGCTTGTCCCGATCGCCACGCCGCCAGAGGTCACGGTGTTGTTGCTGCCCAGTCCAACGCCATAGGCCGGAGTGTCCAAGACGCCATTGGGCGGTGTGAAACTGCCGCCCACCGCGCGGTCAAACACGCCATTGTTGGTAATGGTATTGGTGTTGTTAAAGCTGTTGACGTTGTTGTTGCGGCCAATCGCGACGGCTTGATCGCCGGTCGCGGTGTTGCTGCTGCCGATGGCGGTGGAATATATCCCTGCGGCATTGAGCGCATTACCAACAGCCGTCGCAAAGCCGCCCGTTGCGGATGAATTTGATCCAATTGCCGTGTCTTCGTTCAAGGTAACATCGGGCACAGAGTCGCCATTGGTGTCGATCTGTTGCACACCCGCCTGTCCAGCGACGGTGCCACTGCCCACGGCGGTGCTCTGTGGATCGTGCGCGACGCCCCCGCCTGCCGCATATTGTGCGGTCGCGGGACCCGTTATGCCCATGATGATTGCCGATACAGCAGCACCGCCGCCCAGACGGCCAATACGGCTTTTCTGACCAACCCCAAGGTTTTCGCACGATTTGCGCAATGCCTGCATAATTTGTCGCCGTGTGGCGCGGCTTAGCTCAATGTTCGCCTCGGGGGCGCCAAGGAAGTCATTTCCTGGCGTTCGGATTTTACGTGCGAATTGATGTGGTGACGCTGCGCCCTCAGCATTAAAGTTGAGTTCATAGCCCTTACGAATAATAAGATCTTTCATAAATTCCTCCAAGACAAAACGATGCCTTAGGGCTAGATTTGTACAGTTAATAAGATATTACGGACAAATCAATACATGACCGCTATGGATAATTAATATTGATTTAACAAAATATCCATTTCTGATGCGAAATTGTCCAATCTGGACTGAACTACTACATAAGGTTCTATTTGAAACGGGCGCGCGCTTTATATAGAGTATCTGGCGATTTTCGCCATATTTGTGGTTGGTGCCCAATTTTAACCCGTTGCGCGCGTTCGGTCATAATGGATGTTTCGTCGATCGCACGTTTCGCTTGGCCATGCGGCTGCGCTTTGGCATGGCGGCGGAATGAAAGAAATGGCAACCCCTCCTATTAGTGATTGGCCAGCGGCGTGGCACGTGCTTTTGGCTGAAAGCGCAGTGGCCACGGCGCTGCAAGACATTGCCAATTTCCTGCGCGCCGAATGCGCGATGGGTAAAATCATATACCCGCCCGCTGCTCAACGGTTACGCGCGCTGGAACTGTTAGCGCCAAGCGAAGCGAAAGTCGTGATTCTCGGCCAGGATCCCTATCATAGCGCCGGGCAAGCGGAAGGATTGGCGTTTAGCGTGCCGCCCCGCATTCGAATTCCCCCGTCCTTGCGCAATATCTATAAGGAGCTTGCGTCGGACACTGGCTTTAAACCGCCATCACACGGGCATTTGGCGGCATGGGCGGGGCAGGGTGTCTTGTTGCTTAACGCAGTGCTCACGGTTGAAGCAGGGCGGCCGAACAGTCATCAGCGGCGGGGTTGGGAAACGGTAACCGATGCCGTTATTCGCCATTTGGCCAAGCAAGATACTCCGATTGCCTTCATGCTGTGGGGGGCGAACGCCCATAAAAAGGCTGGCCTCATTGCGCAAACAGATCAAGCCGCGCGGCATTTGATTTTACATGCGGCGCACCCGTCGCCTCTGTCTGCTTATAACGGCTTTTTCGGTTGTCAGCATTTTTCAAAAGCGAATGCTTTCTTGAAGTCCAAAGGACTCACACCAATCGACTGGCAATTACCGGAGGCGCAATGACATGCGGCGGTTCTTCTCCCTCATGATGATCGCAATTGTCTTGGGTGCATCGATGTGGCTCGAATTTTATTGGACGCGGCAAAGCAGCGCTACGCCGGCCCTTATGTCGGATGGCAAAGTAAAGGCGATCGATGGCGACAGTTTCCATCTGGGTAAACAGGAAGTGCGCATTTTCGCGATCGATGCCCCTGAGGCGCGGCAGAATTGCACCACAGCGGATGGAAAACCTTATGCTTGCGGGCAGGAGGCAGCGAGGGCGTTGAATGCGCTACTGAAAGAAGAAGGCTTGAAATGTGAGGAAACCGCGCGCGATCGTTACATGCGGATGGTGGCGCGGTGCAGCACTTTGGAAACCGCCGATATCGGAGAGGCTATGGTGCATAAGGGCTGGGCCGTTGCATTAACGTTTACGAAAAAGGCGGAGTATGCCGACGCGGAACGCCGTGCGCAACAAGCGGGCCGCGGCATTTGGCAGGGTGAGTTCATGCGCCCTTCCGATTGGCGCAACCGACCCAGCGACCGCATTTAAAAAAAGGGCCAGCGCCGAAGCGCCAGCCCTATGTAAAGCGCGTTTAAATCGTACTGACTATGCAGCCTTGACCTTTGGACGGTTTTTCGACCCGGGCTTGCGGCCAAGGCCGATATCCTTCGCCAATTGCCGACGTTGTTCAGCATAGGCTGGGGCAACCATCGGATAGTCGGCAGGGAGGCCCCATTTGGCGCGGTAATCATCTGGGGTCATGCCATAATGTGTCATCAAGTGGCGACGCAACATTTTCAACTTCTTACCGTCGTCCAAGCACACAATGTAATCGCGTTTGACAGAATTGCGGATCGGCACAGCAGGTTCAAGTGGCGTTTCAACGACGACTTGGCCGCCGAGACCGGAAAGTGCCCCGTGCACATTCGCAATCAGCAATGGCAAGTCGGAAACAGCGACGCTGTTGTTGCTGACATGTGCAGCAACGATATCTGCGGTGAGGGTGATGAGCGTTTCGCTCATAATGTCATTTGCTTCACTCATGAGAGAAAACTCCACTAAATCTGCTTGTGTAAAATTATGTCACGCATTGTGCGCGATGTCATAAACGTAAGAGGAAACAACCAAATTGTCAATATTACGTGGCTATTGCGTTCTAAATGGCAATTTATAACTCTAAACAATCTGTTTCGCAAAAGTCAGCGCATCATATTTCCGGCCATCTTGCCCGCGATAATATCCTGCACGTTGGCCGATTTTGGTAAAGCCGAATCTGTCATAAAGACGCCAAGCACCGTTGTTTTCGCGCATTTCGAGGAAAATGCGAGTAACGCGATGCCCTCGGCAATGTCCCTCGATGGCCGCCATCAAATGGCTACCAATAGATTGGCCACGCTTCGATGGTTTCACTGCGATTAACAACAATTCACATTCATCAATCACGGTGCGCGTCAACGCGAAGCCATGTAAATTTTTGTCAGATTCGGCCAAGTATAAATGCGTACCGGTTAGTAACAACGCACCACGTAATTGCGACTCTGTCCATGCTTCACCGTATTCAATGGGAAACGCCTGTTGCATGAGCGTTGCGACCGCTGCGCTGTGACTAAGCGCCTGTGGCCCCACCAATGGCTTAATCATTGCGCGCCCTTCATAACAGCATCAGGCGCGCGGCCATATTGCGGCAATGGCGCGACGAGACTGCTTTTGGGCAGGAGAATGAAATCGGCCGCGCGGGTCGCTATGTCGCTTCCGGTGAGGCCGAGTAAAACAAGTGACGGTGCGCCGACCCCGTTGCCGACTGCATGCCGTCCAGAGGATGCGCGCGCCACGGCCTCGGGCGACAAAGAGGCAACAGGTCCTTCGGCACGCACGGCAGCGTCAAAATTCTGCGTAAAGAACTCGCCATGCCCGCCATGGAGAACAACGCACAATGGAAACAACAGGCCGTCCGCGCGCGCGCGCGCCGCGACAAGGTCCATCGCGCTGTACCCTATCAACTCCGCATCCCATGCCATGGCTAACGCACGCGCAACGGACAAGCCAATACGAACGCCGGTAAAACTTCCCGGGCCTGCGTTGAAAGCGATCGTATCGGCACGCCCGTTACCCAGTAAAGCCGCGATCATCGGTACCAGCCTTTCGGCATGGCCGCGTCCTAACTCTACATGACCTTCATCTATGAGACTTGAACCATCGAACAAAGCAACCGAACACGCAGTGCCGACGCAATCCAAAACCAAAGTTACCGGCACCGTAATAGGGCCTCACACGATCTTGTTGAATTTGCCAAATTCGGGACGAGGACTGCGGCCAAAAATGCTCGCTGGATCACCGTAACCAAGCGTCGAGATAAAGTTTGATTGTACATTGGGTTGATCGACGAAAAATTCGGCATCAACCGCCGCATTGTCGAAGCCGTTCATCGGTCCCGTATCAAGGCCCAAGGCGCGCGCTGCCAAAATGAAATAGCCGCCTTGTAAGCTGCTGTTACGCATCGCCGCTACTTTACGTCCTTCAGCATCGCCGTCAAACCAGCTTTTGGCATCGGTATGCGGGAACAACTCAGGGAGATGTTCGTGGAAATTGTTGTCCATGCCAATGATGACTGTCACTGGCGCGGCCAGTACTTTGTCCACATTGCCTGCCGAACACAATTTCGCCAAGCGCGCTTTTCCGTCGTCAGATGTCACCCAGATCAACCGCGCAGGCAACATGTTGGCCGATGTGGGACCCATTTTCATTAAATCCCAAAGCGCGTGCAATTGCGCTTCGCTTACGGGTTGGTCCAAATAACCATTGTACGTCCGCGCTTCGCGAAACAATTGATCAAGCGCCCCATCGGAAAGCGGTTGGTTGACAGGCATAATATTCCTTTCCAATACGCGCCTTTACGCGGCGCGTACTTCGATAACTTCCGGGACATAATGCTTCAGCAACTGTTCAATCCCGTTTTTGAGGGTCATTGCGGAAGATGGACATCCGGCGCAAGCCCCCTGCATCTGCAAATACACAATACCTTGTTGAAAACCACGGTAGACAATATCACCGCCATCCTGCGCAACGGCGGGGCGCACGCGCGTTTCGACGAGCTCTTTAATCTGCGCGATGATGTCCGCGTCCTCAGGGTCATCCATCGGGTACGCCTCGGCATCGTCTGTTGGCACGGATATGCCGTTACCGGCATGAAACAGTGGCATGGCGGCAGCAAAATGATCAGTGAGGATCGACAGAATGTCGGGCTTGATATCCTGCCATTGTACGCCGGGCGCAATCGTTACGGAAATGAACTCTCGCCCAAAAAACACCCCGGTAATATCGCCCAGCGCAAATAGCGCCTGTGCGAGCGGGGAGGCCTCTGCCTCTTCAGGGTTGGCGAAGTCGCGCGTACCGCCACTGCTTTCGGCGCCCATGACCAGCCGACCGGGCAGAAATTTGAGGGTGGCGGGATTGGGCGTGCTCTCGGTTTCAATAATCATTCGGGTTAAATGGGTCGGCGCGTGCGTACGCGCAAGAGGGAACCGGGATTTTGAACCGCTGGACGGCATTTATTTCGGTGTCATAGCGGTGTGCCCGATATTATTCACTCGCCCTTAATCTTCGCCGCTTTTATAGTCCTTCCTATGAAACAGAAAACACTCCGCTCCGCCGCCCTTTTCCTTTTGCTCATGACAACCTCGCTGACCGCGCCTGCCTTTGCGCAGGAAGCGACTGACGCGCCTGCAATGGCGCAAAGCGAGCAAGTCGCAATGCCCGAACAGGCCGAGGAACTTCCTTGGTTATATCAAGGCAGCGATATTCCCGTTGATAAAAGCTGGAAATTCGGCGTCCTGCCAAATGGTCTGCGCTTTGCGGTAAAAAGAAATGGCGTGCCGCCCGGACAGGTCGCCATTCGGATTGCTGTGGATGTTGGCTCTTTACACGAGCAAGAGAGCGAAATGGGTTATGCCCACCTCTTGGAGCATTTGTTGTTCCGCGAATCGAAATATGTCCCCGACGGCGAAGCCAAACGCATATGGCAACGCTTTGGCGCGACTTTCGGTAGCGATACCAATGCGCAAACCAGCCCAACGCAAACCGTGTACAAGCTCGATTTGCCTCAGGTTACGGCTGCCAATCTTGATGAAAGCATGAAAATCCTCTCCGGCATGATGGCTGCTCCGATTTTCACGGCGACGGGTGTGGATGCCGAAAAGCAGGTCGTTGTGGCGGAAAAGCGCGAGAGCGAAGGGCCGCGAATGGACATGATTGAGGCCGCGAATGAACATTTTTATCGCGGTCAGCGGCTTGCGATCCGTCCAGTCATCGGCACGAATGAAACATTGATGGCGGCAACGCCCGAGTCCGTTGGCGCATTTCATGCCCGTTGGTACCGGCCCGAAAATGTGGTGATTTCCATCGCTGGTGATTTACCGATTGCCGATTTGGAAAAAGTCGTCGTGAAGCATTTTTCTGACTGGTCCGCGGAAGGTACGCCGGAACCTGCGCCAGATTTCGGCGATCCAGTCGCCGAAGGACCGGACGTAAAGCTCATTGTCGACCCGACGCAGCCAATGATGATCGTCTGGTCGATCACGCGTCCGTGGCGTCCAGTGCGCGATACCTTTGCTTATAATGAACAAAATATGGTCGATGATTTGGCGCTGTCGGTGATCAACCGTCGGCTCGAGTCGACCGCGCGGCGCGGGGGGAGCTTCCTTGCCGCTGCGATCAGTAATGGAAAAGTGTCTCGCTCTGCCGAGGTCACACAAATGACGATCCTGCCGGCGGACAATGATTGGCAGGCGGCACTCAACGACGCGCGTGCGTTTGTCGCCGATGCAAAATCGTCGCCGCCAACGCAGGCGGATATCGACCGCGAAATTGCCGATTACACCAACGGCATCAAAACCAGCGTGGACAGCTATCCGTTCGAAGCTGGAACCGCAGCCGCAGACAGCATCGCCAGCGCAGTGGACATTCGTGAGACCGTTGCAACACCGATGGTGGTGCAACAATTTTTTACCGATGCCATCCCACGCTTTACACCTGAGCGGGTCTATGCCTCCACCGATCGGATGTTTGAGGGGACAACATCACGCATATTGGTTGTCAGCCCAGTACCCATAGAAGGTGGCGAAGCGGCGGTTGCAGCGGCGTTTTCTGCGCCGTTTAAGGCCACCGGCGCCGTTCGGGTTGAGCAGTCGGCGATCGGATTTGATGCGCTACCCAAATTGGGCAAGCCCGGAAAAGTCGTTTCTGAGGCGCAAATTGGTCCCGAAGGGTTAACGCGCGTCGAATTTGAAAATGGCGTCACCGCGTTGCTGTTCCCCAACAACGGAGAAGTCCAAAAAATCAAAGTCCGCGTTCGTTTCGGTAAAGGATATCAGGCGTTCGATGGCAAAAAGCCGAACATTTTATGGTCGGGCCCAATGGCCCTTGTCGGTGCTGGCGTCGGCGATTTGGGGCTTGAGGAGCTGGATCGTTTGATTTCGGGCAAGCGGATAGGCTTCGGTTTTGATATCGACGACGACGCCTTTGAATTTTCCGCCGATACGCGTCCCGATGATTTGGAAGGCCAATTGCATCTGTTCGCGGCGAAGCTGTTTAAGCCGCGTTGGGACGCTGCACCAGTGGAGCGCGGCAAGCGGCAGATGATTGCCGATTATCCATCCTATACCGACTCGGCCTCGTCTGTTCTTGGGCGCGATTTGTCGCAGTTGATGTCGGGCGGCGATACCCGTTACACGACACCCACGCCGGACGAAATCGCGACGCTAACGCCTAAGAAATTCCGCGAAACTTGGGCCCCGATTTTGGCCAGTGGGCCTATTGAGGTGATGCTGTTTGGTGATTTCGATCCCGCCACAGTCGTTCCGACGCTTGCCAAAACATTCGGCGCTTTGCCAAAGCGGAAAGAGGGCATAGTCGCGCCCGGTGGGGCGGACATGGGCTTTGCAAAGCCTGATACGACGCCAATCACCCGCTACCATGATGGCGCGCGCGATCAGGCGGCTGCCGTTATTGCTTGGCCGACCGGCGCGGGCATCACCGATATCCGCGAAAAGCGCACATTGGAACTTTTGTCTGAAATCTTCCGTGACCGATTGTTTGAGACGTTCCGCGCGGCTGAAGGCGCAAGCTATAGTCCGTTCGCGATGTCGGAATGGCCGGAAAATATGAACAGCGGCGGTTACTTTTTGGTGATTAGCCAAATTCAACCGACAAAGGTGGACCAGTTCTTCACCACGGCCAATGCGATCGCACTCGACTTGGCCACGACGCCAGTGACGGCAGATGAACTTCGCCGTGTCGTCGAGCCCAAGCGCCAATGGATTGACCGGGCGTCGACTGGCAACGCATTTTGGATGAGCGCCATGGAAGGGATGACCCGCAATCAAGAGGGCCGTTTCCGTTCGTTGAGTTCTTTGCTGTTCGATTTTGAGGATATCACCCCCGAAGAACTGCAGGCTGCTGCGCAACGCTATCTTGTTCCTGAGTCGAGCTGGCGGATGGAAGTTTTGCCGAAGCCAGCAGACTAACGATTTCCCAGGTAGCGCTATCACATGCCGGTCGTTTGCGCTATTTGGCCGAAAATGCCAATTATTTTACAGCTAATGTCGTTTTTGTCCAAGCGAAACAGGTGGCAATGACCTAAACAAGCCTTGCGACCCGAAGGGCTCACGACCACTTGGTTGAGAGTTCTTTTAACTTTCCCACCCGCCTTGACCTTTTAGGTCAGGGCGGGTTTTTTTGTTGGCAGTGGGGGATGCGCAACAATATTGCAATTTGAGGTCGCAACGCGCATACACCCGCAAAATGTTAAAGGGATAAATAGGTCGCCATTACCATGTTGGCAGCATTGCAACCTTTGATCTTCTACCCTTTGCGTGAGCACAGGTACACATAGATGCTGGGCGAAACAAATTTCGCCGCGCTATGGGAGGCGCAGGCGCAAAATTTTGCGCCGAGTGGGCAATTCTCAATGGCCTATATTGCGCCGCCCGCAGAGCTCGCACAATTTGTCACGACATTTTACATTTTCCGCTCAAGCGAGTCCTTGTTGACCGATGTTCAACCCGCCGGCGTTGGACATTGGATGTTTTTCTTAAAGGGCCACGGCCAAGCGCGGTTTCACGACGGCCATATCGATCAAAGCCACGATGCGTCGCTCATTTGCCCTTCCAACGCGGCGATGCAATATATAGTCGAAGGCCCGTTCCATTGCTTCGGTTGCGCTTTCACGCCGTTGGGGTGGCGATCCTTGACGGGTGTTCCAGCCAACAAGATGATGGATCAGTTGTTGAATGCGAACGCTGTTGTGCGAAGCGATTGCGAGGATTTACTCGCGAAATTGCGTGCGATTGATGACGGCTACCCGTCGAATGTCCCTTCCGATGAGCACATCGAATTGGGCAAATCATTAATGCACGAGGCTTCGCCGCTGCTTTCGCAATGCTTTCGAGACCTCCCGCGTGGGGCATTGGAAAGGGTGGCGTGCATTGCTGATTGGTTGGAAACCAGCTATTCTCCGTGCCTTGACGATTTGGTGGCGAAACTCGGCCTTTCCGAAAGGCAGACGCAGCGACTTGTTACCGAGTATTTCGGCTGCGCGCCAAAGTTCCTAGCGCGCAAATATCGCGCGATCCGCGTCGCCATGGCGCTTGCTGACCCTCGCATTGGCGATGAGGAACAATCGAAACTGTATGATCTGTTTTATGATCAGTCGCACATGATCCGCGAGATTCGTCATTTCGTTGGCAAAACGCCCGCTGGTTTGGCGCATACAGACAATGGATTGCTGCAAATGTGGCTAGACTCGGAAAATGTCCGCGAATTGCGCCGTTCGTCGTCGCGACATTAGGGCTTGCTTTTGTCGACATCTGGGCCCAAATGAATTCCGACTAAATTAGTAGTTATTGCGAAAGCGGACGCCATGCGCCTATCCAGCCTTGCCGATTATGCCATACGTTTGATGGCCGAGGCCGCGTGCGCGTGTGGCGGGGTGCACTTAAACGCGACCCGTCTGGCGGAGCGAACGGGCGTGCCATTGCCAACGACGCAAAAATTGGTTCGGATGCTGGTCCATGCCGACCTTTTGCGGTCAGAGCGTGGTGCGGCGGGCGGCATTAAACTCGCACGGCCCGCTGCCGCGATCACGATGGTGGATATTATTGAGGCGATTGAGGGGCCAATTGCGCTCACCGCCTGTGTCGGCGCAGAGCCAAACTGTATCATTGAGGAGCGTTGCAATATGGGCGGACATATGGCCCGAGTGAATAATGCCGTTCGCGGCGCATTGGCCGACGTATCACTGGCCAGCCTTTCGGCGACGCAGCGCGTTAGCCAGCCATTGGTTGTGGAGGTACGGGCATGACCGACTCCATCGAAACCCCAATGATCGAAACGCCGGTCAAGGATCAGGCCGCCCGCGACGCAGTGGACCGCGCCAGCACCTACGAATGGGGCTTTGCCACCGACATTGAGCAGGAACTCGCGTCCAAGGGGCTGACCGAGGATACGGTCCGCTACATCAGCGCAAAGAAGGGCGAGCCCGAATGGATGCTGGAATGGCGGTTAAAGGCGTTCCGCATGTGGCAAAAGATGGAGGCCCCCGATTGGGCCAAGCTCAACATCCCCGCGATTGATTATCAGGACGCTTATTATTACGCCGAACCAAAGAAGAAGCCGACATTGGCGTCATTGGACGAACTCGACCCTGAAATTCGGCGCACATATGAAAAATTGGGCATCCCGATTGAGGAGCAGAAGCTGCTCGCCAATGTGGAGGGCGCCGAACCCCCACGCCGGATAGCGGTGGACGCGGTGTTTGACAGCGTCTCGGTCGCCACCACCTTCCGCGCCGAATTGGAGCGGGCAGGGGTGATTTTCCGCTCCATCAGTGAAGCGATTAAAGAATATCCCGACCTCGTCCGCCAATATCTGGGCAAGGTCGTGCCGATGCGCGACAATTTCTTTGCCACATTAAACTGCGCGGTGTTTAGCGACGGGACGTTTGTTTACATCCCAAAGGGCGTGCGATGCCCGATGGAACTATCTACCTATTTCCGCATCAACGCCGAAAATACGGGGCAATTTGAACGCACGTTGATCGTGGCGGAGGCGGGGTCGTATGTGTCCTATTTGGAAGGCTGCACCGCGCCGATGCGCGATGAAAACCAACTCCACGCCGCCGTGGTCGAACTGGTCGCTCTCGAAGACGCCGAAATCAAATATTCCACCGTGCAAAACTGGTACCCCGGCGATGCCGAGGGCAAGGGCGGCATCTACAACTTCGTGACCAAGCGCGGATTGTGCCAAGGCGCACGGTCAAAAATCAGCTGGACTCAGGTCGAAACAGGCAGCGCGGTGACATGGAAATACCCGTCCTGCGTGTTGAACGGAGAGGACAGCGTCGGCGAATTCTACTCCGTCGCGCTGACCAACAACTATCAACAGGCCGACACCGGCACGAAGATGATCCACAACGGGCGCGGCACGAAATCGACGATTATTTCGAAGGGCATCAGCGCGGGGCGCAGCAACGGCACTTACCGCGGCCTCGTCCGCATGGGCGCGGGCGCAGAGGGTGCGCGTAACTTTACGCAGTGCGATAGCCTGCTTCTGGGCGACCAATGCGGCGCGCACACTGTGCCCTATATCGAGGTCAAAAACCCCACTGCAACCGTCGAGCATGAGGCGACGACGAGCAAGATTTCGGACGACCAACTGTTCTACGCGCAACAACGCGGGTTGGACACGGAAAGCGCGGTATCGCTGATCGTGAACGGCTTTGCGAAGGAAGTGTTGCAGCAATTGCCGATGGAATTTGCCGTTGAGGCGCAGAAGCTGTTGGGGATTTCGCTTGAGGGGAGTGTGGGGTGACCGTTAGTGAGATTAGCTCAAAGTTACGTTCACTGCTGACGGAACAAGAATTTTCTTTGGCAGAGATTCAAGATTTGAAACCTCACGAAGCCAGCGAAATTTTGTGGGCTCATGGCTTGGATTTGGACTTTGAGACCATTGATCAGGCGCTAGGAGCCGTAAAATCAGCGGTCGTTAAAAAGCAGAACCAGATTAGCCAAAACAAACAAATCGACAGGTTAGTTTGGCAATTTGAGCAGAGCCGGACGGCCGCGAATTTGAGAAATAGTTTAAGAAATTGGAAACGCTTGGAAAATGGATGTATTGAAGGTTCTGATGAAATAATTCTAAATTGTCTAGATAACCTGGATAAATCAATAGAATGGTTCCAAAAAAAATTGAAATTTAAGAAAATTCTACATAAATGTTTAATAGTGATTTGTAAAGAATTTTCGTTCTTCGATTTCAATAATATTTTGAAAAATAAAATAGAACAATTAGATTTTCAGTTTGTAGAGTATTGTATAAACCGATTAAAAAACATCCAATTTTTCGAAAAAAATTATTCAAAAGAGTTGTCTGATATTGAATGCAGCATTGAGTCCATAAAATGGTTGCGGGATAGAATCGTCGATGGGCCGTTGCAATATGTATCTCAAGTTGAGTTTGGTGGAAGCGTTATGTCGGAGATTGATTTCTCTCATTTTAATGATCTGCATGAATTTGAAAAAGCAGGCTATTTTCGGCATTGGATGGCTGTTTTTGCCAAGCATGGTCTGATAAATCAGAAGAAAGTCGACGGTAAATTCCAATTTCGTTCTACTTACCAAGAGGCGAAGTGTGACGATGTACAAACTTTCCCCAATTCCTTTTAAGGTTGAGTTTCTAAAATGCTCCAAATAACTAACCTCCAAAACACCATCGGCGACAAACCGATCCTTAAGGGCCTCTCGCTCGCCATCAACGCGGGGGAAATCCATGCCATCATGGGGCCGAACGGCGCGGGGAAGTCTACACTTGCCTATACTCTCGGCGGGCGGCCCAATTATGATGTGACCGGCGGCGAAGTGACCTTTGATGGGCAGGATTTGCTCGCGCTCGACCCGCATGAGCGCGCCGCCGCTGGCTTGTTCCTTGGCTTTCAATATCCGGTCGAAATCCCCGGTGTGTCCAACCTGCAATTCCTGCGCGAGAGCCTGAATGCACAGCGGGTGTCGCGTGGTGAAGCGCCCCTGTCCGGTGGGGAGTTTATTAAGCTCGCCAAGGAGAAGGCGGCGCTGCTCAAAATGGACATGGATATGTTGAAACGGCCCGTCAATGTCGGCTTTTCCGGCGGGGAGAAGAAGCGGAACGAGATGGTGCAAATGGGCATCCTCGACCCCAAACTCGCCATCCTCGATGAGACCGACAGCGGCCTCGACATCGACGCGCTGCGCATTGTGGGGGAGGGGATTAACGCGATTATGCGCCGCCCTGACAAGGCGGTTTTGCTCATCACCCACTATCAACGCCTGCTCGATTATGTGCGGCCCGATTTCGTCCATGTGCTGGCGAATGGGCGGATTATCAAGACCGGCGGCCCCGAACTCGCGCATCAGCTGGAGGCCGAGGGCTATGAGGCGGTGATGGCATGAGTGCCGCCCCCCTTCTTGGCCCGCTCCCAACATGGCGCGATGAGGAGTATCGCTATGCCGATTTGAAGGCGTTGGCGCGGGTGTGGCCGACGCTGGACGCGCCCGAACGCATGGAGGTTGCGGCGG
>JBGSOJ010000345.1:0-4189 GCA_041739175.1 Sphingomonadaceae bacterium | reverse complement strand
GGCAGCTTATTAGCCCCTCCCCTTCAGGGGAGGGGTTGGGGTGGGGGGCTTTCCGCCATGCGCTTCGCCTAATAAATCGCGCGCCGCCCGCGCCGTTTCGCATAGAGCGCTGTCCTCGACATCCGCGAAATCGCGCCGCATATCGGGCGACCAGAACAGGCGGATATGCTCCGCCAGAAAGCGCGGCGGGTCGGGTTCGTGCGCGATATTGGCGGCCATCTGATTCGCCATGCGGGCAAGCGGGTAGGGCGTGCTCATTCTGCTGCCTCGCGCGCAACGATATGCCGCGCCGACGCCGATTGCCGCGCGTAATCCTCCTGCCAGTCGGTTGGCCCATTGCTTGCCGCGACTTGCACCGCGGTCACTTTATATTCGGGGCAGTTGGTGGCCCAGTCGGAATAGTCCGTGGTCACCACATTCGCCTGCGTATCGGGATGGTGGAAGGTCGTATAGACCACGCCCGGTGCCACGCGGTCGGTGACCAGCGCGCGGAGCGACGTCGCCCCCGCGCGGCTGGCCAATTTCAACCAATCGCCGCTTTTCAGGCCGCGATCCTCCGCGTCAATGGGGTGGATTTCCAGCAAATCCTCGGTATGCCAGGTCGAATTCTCCGTCCGCCGCGTTTGCGCGCCGACATTATATTGGCTCAAAATCCGCCCCGTGGTCAGCAGCAACGGAAAGCGCGGGCCGGTTTTTTCGTCGGTTGGTACATAATCGGTGACCACGAATTTGCCCTTGCCCCGCACAAAGCCATCGACATGCATAATCGGGCTGCCATCGGGCGCGGCGGCGTTGACGGGCCATTGTAGGGAGCCTTCCGCCAGTCGCGCGTAATTGACGCCCGCGAAACTGGGCGTCAGCGCGGCGATTTCGGCCATGATTTGCGATGGATGCGGGTAATCCCATGAAAGGCCCATGGCGTTGGCCAATGCTTGCGTCACTTCCCAATCTGCCATCCCGTTTAAGGGCTGCATCACCTGCCGCACCAATTGGATGCGGCGTTCGGCATTGGTGAAGGTCCCGTCCTTCTCAAGGAAAGTGGAGCCGGGCAGGAACACATGCGCGTAATTCGCGGTCTCATTCAGGAACAGGTCCTGCACAATCACGCACTCCATCGCCGCCAGCCCCGCCGCGACATGCGCGGTATTGGGGTCGGATTGCAATATATCCTCCCCCTGCACATAGAGCGCCTTGAACCGGCCCTGCGTCGCGGCGTCCAGCATGTTGGGGATACGAAGCCCCGGCTCGGGGTCAATCGGAACGCCCCAATGCGCCTCAAACAACGCCCGCGTATCGGCGTCGCTGACATGGCGATAGCCGGACAGTTCTTGCGGGAAGCTGCCCATGTCGCACGCGCCCTGCACATTATTCTGCCCGCGAAGGGGGTTCACGCCGACGCCGCGCCGTCCGATATTGCCGGTAGCCATCGCCAGATTGGCAATCGCCATGACGGTGGAGGAACCTTGCGAATGCTCGGTAACGCCAAGTCCATAATAAATCGCCGAGTTGGGACCAGCGGCAAAAATCCGCGCCGCTTTGCGCAGATCGGCGGCGGGCACCTGCGTCACGGACTCCAACGCCTCGGGCGCGTTCCGCTCCTGCGCGACAAACGCCGCCCAATGCGCATATTCGTCCCAGTCGCAGCGCTCGCGGATGAAGGCCTCATCGGCCAGCCCCTCGGTCACGATCACATGCGCCATCGCGCTCAACACGGCGACATTCGTGCCGGGGCGCAAAGGCAAATGCACGTCCGCTTCTATATGTGGGGAGCGGACCAGATCAGTGCGGCGCGGGTCAATGACGATCAGCTTCGCTGGCGCGCGCCCATCCTGCCCGCGCAGCCGCCGCTTCATCCGGCTGGCGAATACGGGATGCGCATCGGTGGGATTCGCGCCGATGACGAGGATGACGTCGCATTCCTCCACGCTGTCAAAATCCTGCGTCCCCGCGCTGGTGCCGAAAGTGGTTTTTAGGCCGTATCCCGTCGGCGAATGGCATACGCGCGCGCAGGTATCGACATTGTTGGTGCCGAACCCGGCGCGCACCAGTTTCTGCACCAGAAAGGTTTCCTCATTGGTGCACCGGCTGGAGGTAATCCCGCCCAAAGCATTGCGGCCATGTACCGATTTTATCCGCGCCAATTCGGCGGCTGTGTGGGCAAGCGCCTCCTCCCACGACACCTCGCGCCATGGGTCGGTGATTTTCGCACGGATCATGGGCGACAGGATGCGCTCCTTATGCTGCGCATAGCCCCAGGCAAAGCGCCCCTTGACGCAGCTATGCCCGCGGTTGGCCTTGCCATCCTTCCACGGCACCATGCGGACAAGTTGCTCGCCGCGCATTTCGGCGCGGAAGGTGCAGCCGACACCGCAATAGGCACAGGTGGTGATGACCGCGCGTTCGGGCGTGCCGATTTCGACGACCTTTTTCTCCACGAGCGTCGCCGTCGGGCACGCCTGCACACAGGCGCCGCAGGAGACGCATTCGGACGAGAGGAAATTATCACCGGCGGCTCCGGCGGAAATCCGGCTGTCCCACCCGCGCCCCTCCATGGTCAGCGCCAAGGTCCCCTGCACCTCGTCACACGCCCGGACACAGCGGGAACAGGCGATGCATTTGGACGGGTCGTAGTCAAAATAGGGGTTCGATTGGTCCTTCGCCGCGCCCAAATGCGACGCCGCGACGGGGTAACGCACCTCGCGCAGGCCCACCGCGCCCGCTTGGGTTTGCAACTCGCAATCGCCGTTGGCGGCGCAGGTGAGGCAATCGAGCGGGTGGTCGGAGATGTACAATTCCATCACGCCTTTGCGCAATTTTTGCAGGCGGGGTGTCTGCGTTTTGACCACCATGCCCGCCTCCACCGGCGTGGTGCAGCTTGCCGGCGTGCCCCGCCGCCCGTCGATTTCGACCAGACATAATCGGCACGATCCGAACGCCTCAACGCTGTCGGTGGCGCAAAGTTTGGGGATGACGGTGCCTTGGGTCGCGGCGGCGCGCATCACGCTGGTGCCCGCAGGAACCGTCACCGTGCGGCCATCGATGGTCAGCGTGATAGTATCGGCAGAACGGCTTTCGGGCGTGCCGAAGTCCTCTTGCGGTTGGTAGGTCATTCTGCCGCCTCCTTTTGCGCGCCAAGCCCGAAATCGGCGGGCCAATGCCGCATTGCGCTCATCACCGGATAGGGGGTGAACCCGCCCAAGGCGCAGAGCGACCCCGCGTGCATCGTGTCCGCCAAATCGGCGATCAATTCGGCGTGCGCCTCCACCCGGTCGCCCGCAATGATTCGGTCCATCACCTCCACCCCGCGCGTGCTGCCCAGACGGCACGGCGTACACTTGCCGCAGCTTTCCGCCGCGCAGAACGCAAAGGCAAAGCGGGCCATCTTGGCCATATCGACGCTGTCGTCGAACACGGTTATCCCTGCGTGCCCGATCAGCGCATCGGCGGCGTGGAAGGCTTCGTAATCGAATGGCAAATGGAATTGGTCGGGCGGAATAAACGCGCCCAGCGGCCCGCCGACTTGCACTGCCTTAATGGGACGCCCGCTCGCCGTGCCGCCGCCGATGGTGTTCACCAATTCGCCCAAAGTAATGCCAAACGCGACCTCAAACAGGCCGCCGTGTTTGATATTGCCCGCAAGCTGCACCGGCATCGTGCCTTTCGACCGGCCCATGCCATAAGCGGCATAGGCCTCCCCGCCGTTCGCGAGTATCCATGGCACAGCCGCCAATGTCAGCACATTGTTGACGACTGTGGGCCGCCCGAACAGGCCCTTTATCGCGGGCAAGGGCGGTTTGGCGCGCACTTCGCCGCGTTTGCCCTCCAAAGAATTGAGCAAAGAGGTCTCCTCCCCGCAGACATAGGCGCCTGCGCCGACGCGGATGTCGATGACGAACGGCGCGATAGTCTCGGCGGTCAGCGCGACGGCGGCGCGCATTTTGGCGATGGCGTGGGGATATTCGCTGCGGATATAGACATAGCCTTTGTTGGCCCCGACGGCGAGCGCGGCGATGGCCATCCCCTCGATCAGCATGAGCGGGTCGCCCTCCATCACCATCCGGTCGGCGAACGTTGCGCTGTCGCCCTCATCGGCGTTGCAGACGATGTATTTGCTATCGCCCGCCACCTCCGCCACGGTCCGCCATTTGATCGCCGCCGGAAAGCCCTCGCCGCCGCGCCCGCGTAAGCC
>JBGSOJ010000336.1:0-2610 GCA_041739175.1 Sphingomonadaceae bacterium | reverse complement strand
GCGCGCATCGCATCGCGTGCCGCCGCCAGACCGCTGGCCAATGCGCCAAGGTTTTGGGGAAGCATTGCCTCAAACCGTTGCCGCAGCGCCTTGGCCAAACCAGCGGATGCACCGCCGGTGGCAATCGCAATGAGAACAGGATCACGCTCGACTATCGCGGGCATGGTAAAATCGCACAGATCGGGTCGGTCGACGACATTGACCAAAAGCCCAAGCGCCCGCATCCGCGCCGCCGCTTCGTCGGCATCGGTTCCGTCCAACGCTATGATCGCGATGGCTGCGCCGTCGGCCTCACCCTCATCGACTAGCACTGCCCCTGCGCGCCGCCAAAGTCGCGCTTTCGCCTCCGCTATTTCGCCGTCGCCGATGAGCACGACTTTGCGGCCATCGACGCGCAGAAAAAGCGGCAGGCTATGCACGGCGGCGATCCGCCCTATTGGTCGATGACCGTTTGGCTCGCAGGTTTTGGGCCAGCGGTTGAGGTCGGTGGAACATCAGCCATGGGCGGGACGGCGTTCAATGCGTCGCGTTCTTTCCTCTTATCCCACAGATATTTGCCCAGCATCGCGCCGCCAACCAACAACGCGCCCGGTACCGAGCGTGTGGCAATCCGCGTGGCGACGAGGCCAACGACGGTGCTGGTCAAGCCACCGCGGGATTTGCGCGTGGCAACGCCATAACGCGCGCCGGTTTTGGCAAGTTCAGAGAGCAATGACATGATGGATCCTCTTCGTAACAATATTTCGGCGGCAGAACGCGCTATTGCGGTGATGGTTCCGCCTACGGGGCGATGGCATCAATCGCCCGCGCAAGGTCGATATCGCGCATGGAAAGGCCACCCGCATCGTGTGTGGTAAGGTCAATACTTACACGGTTATAGACATTTGACCATTCGGGGTGATGGTCGGCTTTTTCCGCCAGCAGCGCAACGCGGGTCATAAAGCCGAAGGCTTCAACAAAATCGGCAAAGCGCAATTCGCGGTGAAGGGCGGTGCCATCGCGCGTTATGGCCCAGCCCGACAGTGCATCTACAGCAGCATTTGCCTCCGCTTCGGTCAATTTTTGTACCATCTCCTGCGCCTCCATCTGGCAAAATTCGATTGGCCCGCCTATGCGGTACTCAAAGCATCTTAGGACAGCAGCAGACGTGGGCATATTGGCATCTGAAATCAAGAGCGAAACGCCGCTGCTGAGCGCGCAACGGTTGGCGGTGGTGCGCGGCGGCCGGGTGTTGCTGTCCGGCATTGAAATCGCACTCGGCGCGGGCGATGCCTTGGTTTTGGCGGGGCCAAATGGCGTGGGGAAGTCCAGCCTGCTGCGCGTGATTGCGGGGCTGATCCCCGTGTTTGCGGGCGTTTTGGTCGTGAATGCACCGCTGGCGCTGTCGGATGAAAATCCGGCGTTGGATGTGGATTTGCCGCTGGCCAAAGCGCTGGGTTTTTGGGCGGCTTTGGATGGTGCGGAGCCCGCCGTTCGCGTCGCCGATGCGCTGTCGGCATTGGGCATCGCGCATTTGGCCGAAGTGCCGGTGCGTATCCTTTCCACCGGACAACGCCGCCGCGCGGGGTTGGCGCGGGTGCTGGCCAGCGGTGCACCGATTTGGCTGCTCGATGAACCGGGCAATGGTCTGGACCGCGACGCCTTGCGCGCGTTGGGCCATGCCATTGCGGCGCATCGGGAAAGCGGCGGCGCAGTCATCATCGCCACGCATTTCGACCTACCAGTGGAGGATGCGCGCGTGATCGTGTTGAAACCGGCCAAGGAATTGACAGAATGATGAGCCGAACCGTTCGCGCGATCATCCGCCGCGAAGTCCGTCTCGCGTGGAGCGGGGGCGGCCTGTGGCTGCCGATCCTTTTCTTTCTGGCTGTGGCGGTGCTTTTCCCCTTTGCTGTCGGGCCGGACCCGAAATTGCTCGTCCGCACCGGCGGCGGCATTATCTGGATCGCGGCCCTTCTGGCCAGCCTTTTGCCCATCGATCGATTGCTGGCGGAGGACCGTGCGATGGGGGTCATCGACCAGTTCAGCGTGCGCGGTTTGGCCGAGGAATATTTTGCCGCCGCAAAGATCGCGGGCCATTGGCTGGGCTTCGCGCCGCCGTTGCTGCTTGCGACGGTGGTGGCGAGCGCGTTGATGGGATTGCCGCAGGACCGGTTGATTTTGCTGCTTTTGGGGCTTGTCATTGCCACACCGGCGCTTGCTGCGCTTGCCGTGCTCGCGGCCAGCCTGACGATGGGGGTGAAGGGCGGCGCGGCTTTGTCTGGGCTTATCGTGCTGCCTTTGGCCATTCCGGTCCTGATTTTCGGCGCGGGCGCATTGGGCGACAATGCGGGTGGAGGGATCAAATTTCTGGCCGCTCTGTCGTTGCTGCTAACCGCTTTGTGTCCCTTCGCGGCGGGCGCGGCGATCAGGGCCGGGCGCGAATAATTACCGGCGGTCTGGGGAAGTATTCGCTTCGGCAGTCTCCTTTGCTTGCCAAATCCGCTCCCCCTGAATCCAGGTTTGCAACACCCGCCCGCGGCGCAGTAGATCGGGCATCGCAGTCGTTGGGTCGACATCAACCAAGATGAAATCGGCCCATTGCCCGACTTGCAGGCCGCCGGTGAAGCC
>JBGSOJ010000313.1:0-14153 GCA_041739175.1 Sphingomonadaceae bacterium | reverse complement strand
GGCGCCCACGGCGGCGCTAATCCCCGGCACGCATTCGACGGGCACGCCAGCGGCGCGGCAATCGTCCGCCTCCTCACCGCCACGGCCAAAGATGAACGGATCGCCGCCTTTCAGCCGCACAACATCGCGGCCTTCGCACGCTAGACGGACGAGCAACGCATTAATGTCATCCTGCGCCAAAGTGTGCCGCGCGCGGCTTTTCGCCACGCTGATAAATTCGCATCCATTGGGAGCCTGCGCCAAAATGGCATCATCGACCAACCCGTCGTGCACAATCACCTCCGCCGCAGCAATCAACCGATAGGCGCGCATGGTGAGCAGTTCGGGATCGCCCGGCCCGGCACCGACCAGATAGACTGTCCCAACAGAATGAGGTTTTTGCTTCATGCTGCCCCATATGGCGGCGGCATCGAAACGGTGCAAAGCAGATTGGCTTGTGCCGGATTCAGATATTCTTGTACCGCCAATCAATCACCGACCAGCCGCGATCCTCGGCCAGTGTCGCCAGCTTCTTATGCGCGTTCACGGCGTATCCCTCGTCAGCAAAACCGAGCAATGGCGCATCGCTATAATGGTCGGAATAGCCGCGAATGAAGCAGGTATCGCGCGCCAGCCCCTCCCCCTCCATCCATTGTTGCACACGGGCAAGTTTGGCATAGTCATAGCAATTCTCGCCCAATATCCGTGAGCGTATCCGTCCCGCCTCGTCGGTTTCCAATTCGGTCGCTATGACATGGTCAAACCCCAGTTTCGCCGCAATTGCCTCCACATACAATCGGTAGGATGCCGTGGCGAGGATAAGGGTAAACCCCTGCGCCCGCTCCGCCTCAATCCGTGCCCGCGCCTCGGGATAGATATTGCGGCCCAGCACCAATTCGGCGTGCCGTTCCAAATGCCGCGCGATTTCGGCGCGGTGCACTTTGCGCCCGATGAGCACCGACTGGCTAAACGATTTCAGCCGCGATCGGTCCCAAATCCCTACTCCATAAAGCGCCAGCGCAAGCAGTAGGGCCGGAGTCAACACCACCCGCCACGGCGTACGCGACCACATCATGTGCCATAGAAAATAATTGTACGTCGCCCGCCGCGTTATCGTCTTGTCCATATCATAAATGGCAAGGCGGCAGGCGCGATTGCTGTCACAGGGCGGCGGCACTGGCATGGGCACAGTCGATAGCGGGAACATCCGCCGCGTGCAATCGTTGAGCCAAATTAACCAACGAAGATGCCGCTTGTGCCAGCGGCGCAACTGGGGCAAACGGGGCGCATGGGCGAGGCCGCAAGCTATACCACATTAGACGGCGACAATGGCCGTACACTGCGCCTTTCGGGCGACTGGGTGATTGCGGGTATCGGTCTGCTCTCCAACGATTTGCGCGGGGAGGATGGTCTGACCACCATCGATTTAGGCGATGTCCGCCACATGGACACCGTCGGCGCATGGCTTATCCACCGCACCGCGATCAGCACCGGTGCGCACATTCAAAACGCCAGCGCCAATGCCGCGCGCTTGTTGGAGGAAGTTGGCGAGGCTGACCGGCCCGACCGCGAACCGCCGCCGCACCGCAACGCCATTATCAGCGGGCTGGAGGAATTGGGCGACGCGGTCTCGCTTGCGATAGGCAGTTTATCCGGGCTGTTGGCATTCTTTGGCCGATTGGTGCGCGCGTTTTTCGCTGTGCTTATAAACCCGCGCCGCATTGCCTGGCGCGAGCTTGTCACCCGGTTTGAGGTTATTGGCGTGCGCGCTCTGGGAATCATTGGCCTGATGAGCTTTCTCATCGGCATCGTTATTGCGCAACAAGGCAGCGTGCAATTGCGCCAATTCGGCGCGGAAATATTCACCGTCAACCTAATCGGGCGGCTTACCTTCCGCGAGCTTGGCGTGCTGATGACCGCAATCATGGTCGCGGGCCGATCCGGCAGTGCGTTTGCCGCGCAGCTTGGCACGATGAAATTAACTGAGGAAATCGACGCCATGCGCACTATTGGCGTGTCGCCAGCGGAAGCGTTGATCTTGCCGCGCATGGTGGCGACGGTGTTGATGATGCCGCTGCTCGGCTTCTATGCCTCGATTTTGGCGCTGATAGGCGGCGGGCTGTTTGTGTGGACCGTGATGGACATGCCGCCAATCACCTATGTGCAGCGGATACGCGAAGTTGTGCCGATCACCGATTTCTACATCGGCATGATCAAGGCCCCCGTGTTTGGTGCCATCATCGCGCTGGCCGGATGCTATCAGGGGATGCAGGTTGAGGGCAACGCCGAGGAAGTCGGCAAGCGCACCACCGCCGCCGTGGTGCAGGCGATTTTCATGGTCATTGTACTCGACGCCATGTTCGCCGTATTTTTCAGCTCAATCGGGTGGAATTGATCATGGCCACCGATCCCCTTCGCAATGCCGAAACCGACCACCAAAACGACAAAGATGCGGTTATCTCTGTGCGTGGGCTGACCAATCGTTTTGGCGATTTTGCCGTGCATCAGGATTTGGACCTCGACGTGCGGCGCGGGGAGATTTTGGGAGTCGTTGGCGGGTCAGGCACGGGCAAATCGGTGCTCATGCGCTCGATCATTGGCCTACAAATGCCCGCAAGCGGCGACATTCGCGTGTTCGGCGAAAGCATGATCGACCGCGATGAGGATGAGGCCGAGGCGGTGCGCCGCCGATGGGGCGTGTTGTTTCAGGGCGGGGCATTGTTTTCCACGCTCAATGTGCTGGAAAATGTGCAGGTGCCGTTGAAACAATTTTATCCCGATTTCGACAAGCGGCTGCTTGACGAGATTGCCCGCTACAAAATCACCATGAGCGGCCTGCCCGCAGAGGCGGCGTATAAATATCCAAGCGAATTGTCAGGCGGCATGAAAAAGCGGGCTGGGTTGGCGCGCGCGCTGGCGATGGACCCCGACCTGCTGTTCCTTGATGAGCCGACCGCCGGGCTTGACCCGATTGGCGCGGCGGCGTTTGATGAGCTGACCAAAAGCCTTCAGGATACTATGGGGCACACGGTGTTCCTCATCACCCATGACCTGGATACGCTGCATTCGATTTGCGACCGCGTGGCGGTGCTGGCGGATAAAAAAGTGATTGCGATTGGCACGATTGACGAATTGATCGCCTGCGACCACCCGTGGATCCATGAGTATTTCAGTGGCCCGCGCGGCCGGATGGCATCAAAAAGCCATATTTAGGAATATAATCGCGCGCTGGTGCGTTACGCGTTGAGGGATGCTATAGAGGGCCAAATGGAAACCAAATCGAACAACATTCTTGTCGGAAGCGTGACACTGGCTCTGCTGGCGGCATTGGCGCTTTTTGCCGTCTGGCTCTCACGCATGGGCGAAAACCAACAAAAAGAATATGATATATTTTTCAGCCAGTCGGTCAGCGGCGTCGCCAAAGGCTCCGGCGTGTTATTCTCTGGTGTCCCCATTGGCGAGGTGAAAGAAATCGAACTTTGGCCGAAAGACCCGTCGTTTGTGCGCGTGCGCATCGCCATCAAGAAAGATACGCCGGTGTTGCAGGGGACGACCGCCACGATCCTGTCCGGCTTTACCGGCGTAAGTCAGGTGCAACTGATCGGCGGCCCCAATAAGGATGCCGATCCCATCACGGCCAAAGGACCGGAGGGCGTTCCGGTTATCCCGACAAAGCCCGGCGCGCTGGGCGAATTGCTCAACAACGCGCCGTTGTTGTTAGAGCGGCTGGCGACGCTCACCGAACGGCTGACCAATTTGTTGGATGAGAATAATCAGGAAAGCATCGCCGGTATCCTCGACAATGTTGAGGGCATTACCGGCAATGTGAACCGATTGACGGCCGAATTCGGCGGCCAAGGCGCGGCGTTCCAACAGGCATTGTTGGAGGCGCAAGTGGCGACGGCCAAGGCGGGTAAGGCCGCCGACGAAATTGCCCTTCTCGCGCGCGACACGAACCAAATGCTGAACGCCAATGGGCAGGCGATTGTGGGCGAATTATCAACGACGTTGGCGCAGACCAACAAGACGCTAAAACAGGCGGAGGTGTCCTTGGCATCGATCAAGCCCGCCGTCGATGGCGTCACCAACGAAACCGTGCCGCAGGCCAATGCCTTGATTAGCGACTTGCGCGAAACGACGCGCAATCTCAACCAGATCACCGACAAGATCAACGATCGCGGGGTTGGCTCGCTGGTCGGCGGATCGGGCGATTTGCCGGACTATAAGCCAAAGAAATGACGGCCAACGATAAGGGTACTATAATGCGCATGATTTCCAATTTCGCCCTGCCTTTGGCCGCCGTTTTGGCCCTGCCCGCCTGTGTCTCGATTGGCGGAAAGGCGCCGCCGCAATTGCTTGACCTGCGCGCCGATATTGCGCCGCAGGATGGCGCAAGCTGGTCGGGCACGGTGCAAAGTTCGTTGGTGGTTGCCGCGCCGAACCTGCCGCGCAAATTGGATACCGACCGCGTGCCGGTGACATATGAGGGCAGCAATATCGCGTATCTCATGGACGCCCATTGGGTGGAAAAGCCCGACCGATTGATGCAACGCTTGCTGTCCGAAACCATCTCCGCGGGCGGATCGCGTCTGGTGCTCGACCCCTTAAAGGCGGGCGGGCGGCAGGCCGAAACGCTGGAGGGGGAGTTGATTGAATTCGGTGTCGATGCCGATGCCGGGCAAGTCGTCATCATCTACGACGCCATCTGGACGCAGGACAAATTGGTACGCAAGCAGCGGTTTGAGGCACGCGAACCTGTGGGTGAAGTCATCCCCACCAATGTCGCCCCCGCCATGAACCGCGCCGCCAACCGGCTGGCAAAAGACGTCGCGGCCTGGATCAAGGGCTGAGTTAGCAATTTTAGCAGGGGGATGTAATATGACACCGAAACGTTACGCCATATTGGGCGGGCTGGCCGCCGCATTGTTGGGAACCGCACTGTTTTTCAGCCTCGTTTAGGGGGCCACTCCGACCGTATCGATAAACCGCACCGGCTCACCAATCGCTTGCGTTGCCAGCGTCCCTTCCCACATCACGCGGTTGCCGCGGATGATTGTGCCGATGGGTTTTCCGGTTACCGTGTCGCCCTCAAACGGCGACCAGCCACATTTTGATGCCAGCCAATCGCCGGTGATTGTCCATTGCGCCTTCAAATCGACGACGGTGAAATCGGCGTCATAGCCCACGGCAATCCGGCCTTTCCCCGCCAGATTGAAAATCCGCTGCGGCCCCGCGCTGGTCATATCAATAAGCCGCGATAAGCTCATCCGCCCCTCGGCCACATGGTTCAGCATGAGGGGGAGCAGCGTTTGCACGCCGGGCATCCCGCTGGGGCTATCCGGATAGGGTTTCGCCTTTTCTTCCTTCGTGTGCGGCGCATGGTCGGACCCGATGACATCGGGCACGCCCTGATTTAGCCAATGCCAAAGGCCTTCGGCGTGCGCGCCCGACCGGATCGGCGGGTTCATTTGCGCGTAGGTGCCAAGCCGCGGATAGGCATCTTCCCCGCGCAGGGTCAAATGTTGCGGGGTGAGTTCACAGGTGACAAGATCGCGATGCTGGCTGATGTATTCCAACTCAGCGGGCGTGGTGATGTGCAGGATATGAATGCGCCGTCCCGTCTTGCGCGCAATCGCAATGATACGCTTGGTGGCGAGCAACGCGCTTTCATCATCGCGCCACACGGGATGGCTTGACGGGTCGCCCGCCACGCGCAAATGCGCGCGGTCGTTCATGCGGAACTCGTCCTCAGCATGGATCGCAACACGGCGGCGACCGGAACGCAACACCCGCTCCAATGGTTCATCCTCGGCGACCAAAAGGCTGCCGGTGCTTGCCCCCATGAAGATTTTAATGCCCGCTGTCCCGGGCAGCATTTCCAACTCGGCGCAGTGATCGGCATTCTCCGCCGTCGCGCCGACATAGAACGCATGGTCGCACCACATACGGTGATGCGCGCGGGCGAGTTTGTCCGCCACCGCCTCTGGCGTGTCGGTGTTCGGCTTGGTATTCGGCATCTCAAACACCGCCGTCACCCCGCCCAAAACGGCGCAGCGGCTGCCCGATTCCAGGTCCTCTTTATGCTCCAGGCCGGGTTCACGGAAGTGCACTTGGCTATCGATGACACCGGGCAGGATGTCGAGCCCCGTGCAATCGATCCGCTCGCCTGCCTCAGGATAAGCGCCCAAACCGACGATTTTGCCGCCGCTAACCGCGACATCGCATGCTTGCGAACCATTGGGGGTGTGAACGGTGCCGCCGGTGAGCACCAAATCGGGAGTTTGTGTCATGCGGCTTGTTATAGACGCAAAAGCGCTTAACTGTCATCCCATGACGAACACTTATCTCGCCGACCGCGCCGTGGTGCGCCTCTCCCCCTTGGCGGAGGGCGAGGATGTGCGCGGGTTCTTGCAAGGGCTGGTGACCAACGACACCCGCGACGTTGGCGATGGCGCGCCGGTTTATGCGGCGTTGCTGTCGGCGCAAGGCAAATGCCTGTTTGACTTTATTCTGTGGGGTGATGGCCCCGATGTGCTCATTGATTGCGAGGCAAAAGCGGCGGAGGCTTTGGCAAAGCGGCTGTCGATGTATCGGCTGCGGCGGCAGATTGGCATCGCGGTGGACGGGGCAAAATCCGTGCACTGGGCATTGAATGGTGACCATCCCACGGACCCCCGCCTCCCCGCGCTCGGTCATCGGTGGCTAGGCGATGGGGTGGGCGATATGGCGGGTGAGGACGCCAGCGCGGCGTACCACGCGCACCGCCTGTCGCTTGGCGTCCCAGAGGGTGCGGCGGAAATGGGCGATATTCTGTGGCTGGAAACCAATGCGGTTGAACTCAATGGCGTCTCGTTCGGCAAGGGATGCTATGTCGGACAAGAAAACACCGCGCGGATGAATTGGCGGTCGAAGGTTAACCGGCGGTTGGTCGTTGTGCCTATGGCGCTTTCCGATGCAAAGCGCGCGCGCATTGCCTATCCCGACCTTGGCCTGTCAGTCGAGCATTGGCGGGTCGAGGAGATGGGCAATTTGCCATTGCCAGAATGGCAGGCGGCGGCTATTGGCGCACCTTCCGATTTGGAATCGGGCGATTAGCTCAGCGGTAGAGCACTCCCTTCACACGGGAGGGGTCACAAGTTCAAACCTTGTATCGCCCACCATTCCTTAAACGGCTTTGGATGGTTTAATTGTGCCTGCTTCGACGGCATCGCGCAGCTCCGTGATCAAATCGCCATCTAAAGCGCCACCACTTTCCGCATCCAATATGCCCATCGCCTTCTCAATCGGCATTGCCGCGCGATACGGGCGATCAGCGGTCAGTGCGTCGAATATGTCCGCGACCGAGATAATCCGCGTTTCCATCGACAATTCACGCGCATCCAAACCCAAGGGATAGCCTCTGCCATCCAACCTTTCATGGTGCGCCGAGGCAATCAGCGCCATGTTGCTGAACACCTCAATCCGCCCCAAAATCTGCGCGGTGCGCGCGGCGTGATCGCGCATAACGGTCCATTCGGCGTCGTCGAGCTTGCCCGGCTTATCCAAAATTGTGTTGGACACACCCAGCTTTCCGACATCGTGCAGCATAGCGGCGCGGGCCAGATGGCGTCGATGCGCGGGGGCCATGCCCACCCGCTGTGCCAATATGTCGGCGATATGCCCCACCCGGCTGCTGTGCCCGGCGGTATAGGGGCTTTTGGCGTCAATGACCGATCCGAACGCGGCGGTGATGTCTTCCAGATAGGCTTCATCGGCAAAAGTGCCCAAATGCTGATCATTCATCGCCACCAACCGCGCCTCTAGCATGGGGTCGGATAGCATGGCCCAAAACGCCGGCCGACGCGTTATGCGGGCGAAACAGTCGGCAAGTTCCGGGTCAAACCAGCGCCCCGCCTGCGCCGCAACCTCGGCCCGCGCGGCGTCGGGGCCGTCGGCCATGAACCAGACATCGGCGACTTGCGCAAGCAAGGCCAACCGCGATGCAAAGGGGATTGCCTGCCCCGACAACCCCTGCGGCTTGCCGCTGCCGTCCCAATGTTCATCGAGGGAAAGTATGGCGCTCGCCACGCCTTCACCCAACCGCAATTGCCGCGCAATATCGGCGCCGCGCACGCACCGCGTTTCGATAAGCTGCCGGCTGATTTCCATGCCATTGCGCATGATGTTGCTGATCGCCGAGACTCGCCTGCCCAATGGCGCGTCTTTGCCCGTATTGGAAAACACAAACGCCAGCACATTGGCCAGCCGCCCGTCGATCAGCTTATAGTCCTGCTTAAACTGCCGGTCATCGGTGAGATACAACGAAGCAATCCGCGCCGCGTTGCTGGAGCAGCCAAGGTCTTTCATCAAAGTGGCGTAATGCACCGTCAGGCAATCGGCGTCCGAAAGACCAAGCGCGCGCGCAATGCTGACTGCAATATAGGCGGCGCGTAAGGAATGCCCCGGCGGCTGCCCTTCGGTCAGATCCAGCGCGAACGAAAACGAGCCCAGCACTTCGCAAACGGGGACAGTCGGGGTGGCAACGGGGCCTGTATCAAAGGCGGTTTGGGCATTTTGCCACTGCATAATCGGACCTTTAATCAATCATGCCGTTACCATTACCACCAAAGCCTTAACCCAAAGTTCAAGGCTTGACCGATGCAGGTTACGGCGCAATACCTTGCCCGATAACAACACAGGAAAGACACCCGCATGACACGGTTCCCTTTACATCGGTTCGCGCCCCGTTTCGCATTTTTGGCTGGCACTGCGCTGTCGCTTGCTGCGTGCAGCAGCATGTCTGGCGCCGCCGAAGGCACGCCCGCGCCGATTGCTGCGCCCGCCGCCGAGCCGGTTGCACGGCAACATATTACACAGCTTCCCCGCGTTGCAACGCCAAGCCATTATCAGGTGACGATCCGCCCCGACGCCGCCAATCTGGCCTTCGACGGCAGCAGCACGGCGCATTTTGAAGTGACCGAGGCGACCGACGTCATCACGATGCAGGCGTTGAACCTGACCTTCTCCGGCGCGACGCTGACCGCCGCCGATGGCAATACAATGGATTTGGCGATTGCCACCGATGAAGCGAACCAGACGGTTACCTTCACCGCGCCAATGCAACTTGCGCCGGGCAAGTACACCATAAACAGCCAATATCGCGGCGTCATCCAGACACAGGCCAATGGCCTTTTTGCACTCGACTACAAAAACCCCGAAGGCGAGGCCGCGCGTGCTTTGTTCACCCAATTTGAGCCGGGCGAAGCCCGCCGCTTTATGCCATTATGGGATGAGCCCGCGTATAAGGCGACGTTCGATCTGACCGCGATCGTGCCCAAGGGAGAAATGCCCGTCAGCAACATGCCCGCGACGGGAACGATTGAAAACAACGATGGCACCAAAACCGTCACCTTCGCCACCAGTCCGAAGATGAGCAGCTATCTGTTGTTCTTCTCACTCGGCGATTTTGAGCGGATCACGAAAATGCAGGGGCCGACCGAAATCGGTATCGTGATGACGCGCGGCAAAAAGGATCAGGGGCAATATGCGCTCGACGCCAGCGCGGAGATTGTCGACTATTTCAACGGCTATTTTGATATGCCCTACACCTTGCCCAAATTGGACAACATTGCCGCGCCGGGGCAAAGCCAGTTTTTCGGCGCGATGGAAAATTGGGGCGCGATTTTGACTTTTGAATCGATCTTGCTGGTCGATCCGGCGCTCACCTCCAACCGCCGCAAGCAGCAGATTTACGAAACCGACGCGCACGAAATCGCGCACCAATGGTTCGGCAACATTGTCACCATGGGCTGGTGGGATGACCTGTGGCTCAACGAAGGCTTCGCGAGCTGGGCGGCGACCAAAGCGACCATGCATTTCAATCCCGGCTGGCAGATGGAGCTTAGCCGCGTTGGCGGGCGCGAATCGGCCATGGGGCTCGACTCAGTCGCCACCACCCACCCCGTCATCCAGGAAATCCGCACCGTTGATCAAATCAGCCAGGCGTTCGATGCCATTACCTATTCCAAGGGTGAGGCGGTCATCACGATGCTGGAGGGTTTCGCCGGAGAGGACACATGGCGCACCGGCATCCGCGCCTATATGCAGAAACACCAATTCGGTAACACCGTCACCGACGATTTGTGGACCGCCGTCGAAGAAGCAGGCGCCGAGGGTTTGGTGGAAGTCGCGCATGACTTTACCAAAAAACCCGGCGTGCCATTGATCACGGTGGAAAGCGCTGTGTGCCAGAACGGCAATTTGCAGGTCAGCTTCCGTCAGGGTGAATTCTCGCTCGACCGGAAAGAGCAAACCGACGCCAATCCGCAAAGCTGGGCGGTGCCGGTGATGGCGGCGACCGTGGGCAATGCGCCCGTTCGCACAATTGTGCGCGGCGGCAAGGGTTCGGTTAGCGTGCCGGGTTGCGGAACACTGATCGTCAATGCGGGACAGACCGGCTATTACCGCACATTGTATCAGCCCGGAATGCTGGGCGCGTTGACCAATGATTTTGGCAAATTGGCCCCGATTGACCAATTGGGCCTGCTCACCGATCAATTGTCGCTGTCCAGCGGGCAATATCAACCCCTCGCAGGCAGCCTTGATCTGGTCGATGCGATCCCTCTAGACGCCAGCCCGGCGGTGGTGGAGAGCGGACTCGGCGCGATGACCGGCCTGTATGCCATGTTTGAGGCGGACCCCGCACGCCAAGCGCGCATTGCCGCCTATGCCAGCGCGAAATATGGTCCCGTGCTTGACCGGTTGGGCTTTGTCCCCCGCGCCGAGGATACCGCGCCCGAGGCCAATTTGCGCTCCGGCCTGATTGCACGGCTGGGCTATATGGGCGATGCCAAAGTGATTGCGGAGGCGAACCGGTTGTTCGCGGCGCTCGACACCAACCCCAATGCCATGGACGGCCCGTTGCGCGGCACATGGCTGGGCATTGTCGCCACCAACGCCAATACCGCCACCTGGGAAAAGCTGTATAGCATGGCGAAATCCGCCAACAGCGCGGTTCTGCAAAACACGATGTACTCGCTTTTGGGCGCTGCCAAAGACCCTGTGCTGGCGCAGCGTGCCTTGACCTTGGCGCTTAGCGGTGAGCCGCCCGCAACGACGGCACCCGGGATCATTGGCCGCGTGTCGGGATGGCATCCGGACATGGCGTATGATTTTGTTATCGCCAATCTGGATGCGGTAAAGGCGATTGTCGATGGCCCGTCGCAATCCGAATTCGTCGCCGCAATGGGCAGCGGGTCCGACGATCCGGCGATGATTGGCAAGCTGAACGCTTACGCCGACAAGCATTTGGATGCGGCGTCGCGGCGTCCGGTTGATATCGCCATTGTCGCCATTCAGACACGGCAGAAAAACGCCGCGAAGGAACGCGCCGATGCCGCCGCTTGGATGGATGCCAATGGGATGTAAGGAAAAAGGGGAGGCGTGATTGCGCGCCTCCCCTTATTTATGGCGAATGCCCCTAAGTGGCAGTGTAAGCTAAGCGGCGACCGCGCGCATCGCCACGCCAAAGCCGCCATCAAAGCTGGCCTCCGCAATTTGGCCCGCCGCGATCCGATGAACGCCGGTAATCGCGCCGCTGCTAATCCAATCGCCCGCCTGCAACGGCCGACCACGCGCGTGCAAAAGCGCATTTAAGAAAACGAACGCACCAAACGGCCCGTCGAGCATATTCGACAGGCTGTTTTCCCCCTGCACGACACCATCGATGGTGAGCCGCACCGGGGCGTTCATCACATCACGCTCCGCCCAATCGGCGATCACCGGGCCAAGCACCAACCCATGGTTGTTGCCGAAATCCGACGCGGTGACGGCGGGGCCGCCATCATTGATACCGGTGAACGGTGAGCTTGCCATCTCCAAACCAAAGCGCACTTCGCGCACATAATCCGCCGCCTGCGCGATAGTCATGTCGGCGGGAGGAGTGGCCGCAACTTGAATCATCAACTCCGCCTCCGCCGCCGCGAAACCGGGCAGGATGGCCATATCGGGGGTAGCTCCATCGGCCTCCACAATCTGATGCGCAAAAATCGGTCCCACCAGCCGGTTCGCGCCGTATTGGGCATCCAGCGGCGCGGGTATCCGGCCCACCTTCCATCCACCAATGGCGCGGCCAAAAAGGCCAATCGCCTCATCCTGCACCGCATAAGCCGCCGCCATATCGGCGGGAACCGTGCCGGGATAATCCGCTATAAGCAGCGCCCGTTGCCGCGCATGCACAAAGGTTTCCGCGATTGACGCGAGCGAGGAAGAATTCGGCATCCTGTCATACTCTTTTATTGTCTTTATTTCATCGATTAGCGTATAAGACACCGGTGTCAAATGCAAGCGCATTACAAGGGCGTAACATCACAGAATACGAATTTTGACTTAGGCAGGATCGCCGATATAGATAGCGATGCAATTCACGCGTTCAGGAGGGCGCACGCGCACATGGCACACGACGACGGGACATTCGATACAACGCGCGCCAAACCGACCATCAACGATGTCGCGGCGCAGGCTGGCGTGTCGAAAAAGACCGTTAGCCGCGTTATCAATGGCTCCCCATTGCTGACCGATGCCACGCGGGAAAAGGTGCAAACCGCAATCAAATCGCTGGGCTTTGTCCCAAATCCGCAGGCGCGGGCATTGGCCTTGCGACGGAATTTTCTTATCGTCTTGCTGCACGACAACCCCAATGCGCAGACCGTTTTGAATTTCCAAAAGGGCGTTTTGGAGGCAATCAAGGATAGTGACTTGGCGCTTGTCGTGCGTCCCGTGGAGCGCGCTAGCCCGCATATCCTCGACGATGTGCGTAGCTTTTTTGAAAAGCAACGCCCGCTTGCCGCTTTGCTTTTGCCGCCGATTTCTGAACGCGATGATCTGGCCGAGCTTTGCGACGACATGGGCGTGCGGTTCATGCGGGTGGGCAGCGCGGTGCTTGACGATGATTTGCATTCGATCGCATCAAACGACCGCGACGTGGTGCAGGCGGTGTGTACCAAGCTGACCGATATGGGCCACCGCCGCATCGGCTTTGTGCGCGGGCCGCAGGGGTTTCGGTCGGCGGCGGAGCGCGAGGCGGGCTTTTTTGCCGCACTAAAGGCCGCCGGGATTGCGCAGGACCCGGCGCTGATCATTGAGGGCAATTACCGGTTTGAGTCGGGGATTGCGGCGGGGAAAAAGCTTCTGTCACTGGACCCGCGCCCGACGGCAATTTTTGCGGGCAACGACGAAATGGCGGCGGGCGTCGTGCATTCCGCCCGAAGCATGGGCATCCGCGTGCCCGAGCAATTATCGATTGTTGGCTTTGACGATTCGCCCACCGCATCGCACATTTGGCCGCCGCTCAGCACCATTCGCTGGCCGATCATTGAGATGGGGCACATTGCGGCGCAGAAATTGGTTCCCGATTTCCTGCCCCCACGAAGCGACAAGACGCCGCTTCCCGCGGTGCTCGATTCGACCTTCATCGAACGCATGTCCATCGCGCCGCCGCAGGATTGAGGCATGATGGCATTGCCCCTTGCGGTACAGGTGCACGCCGACGATGACGTCGCGGTGCTGTTGTCCGATTCTGCGGCAGGCGCGATGGTCGCCGGCGTCGCGTTGTTGGAGCCATTGGCAAAAGGCCATAAAGTCGCTGTGCGCGCGATTGCGGCGGGTCAGCGGGTGCGCAAATATGGCTTCCCCTTTGGCATCGCCACCGCCGACATTCCGGCGGGTGCGCATGTCCATGTGCATAATGTCGTGAGCGCGTTGCAAGGCCGCGACGCCTATGCCTTTGCGCCAGAACCTGCCGCGCATTTGCCGACCGATGGGGTGGGCCGGACCTTCATGGGATACCCTCGCGCCGATGGTCGAACCGCCACGCGCAAGGAGGTTTGGATCATCCCCACCGTCGGCTGTGTCGGCAATCTTGCGGAGCGCATTGCGGCACGGGCGGTCGCGGGTCTAAATGGCGAAGTGGACGCGGTGCGCGCGTTTAAGCATCCCTTTGGTTGCTCGCAACTGGGCGATGATTTGGGCCATACCCGCGCGGTGCTGGCGGCTTTGGCGCAACATCCCAATGCGTTTGGCGTGTTGCTGCTTGGCCTTGGGTGTGAAAGCAATCAATTGCCCGCGCTACTCGACACGATACCGGGGGACCGACGCGGGCACATCCGCACCTTGGGCGCTCAGGCGGCGGGCGATGA
>JBGSOJ010000270.1:0-6347 GCA_041739175.1 Sphingomonadaceae bacterium | reverse complement strand
GGCGAACGCCAGCCCCAACACTTCGCGCGTCTGCACGGGGTCGATAATCCCATCGTCCCACAACCGCGCCGTCGCATAATAGGGGTTGCCCTCATCCTCATATTTCTGCCGGACTGGAGCCTTGAACGCCTCCGCCTCCTCCGTCGTCCAGTTTGCCGCGTCGCGGTGGACGGTGGCGAGCACCGACGCCGCTTGCTCCCCGCCCATCACGGAAATGCGCGCATTGGGCCAGGTGAACAGGAAGCGCGGCGAGTATGCCCGCCCGCACATGCCATAGTTCCCCGCGCCGAACGACCCGCCAATCAGCACGGTGATTTTCGGCACGCTCGCGGTGGCAACAGCAGTGACCAGCTTCGCGCCGTGCTTTGCTATCCCCTCCGCCTCATATTTGCCGCCGACCATAAACCCGCTGATATTTTGCAGGAAAAGCAGCGGGATTTTGCGTTGCTGCGCCAATTCGATGAAATGCGCGCCTTTGACCGCGCTTTCGGAAAACAACACGCCGTTGTTGGCGAGGATGGCGACGGGCATGCCCCAGATATGGGCAAAACCGCACACCAAAGTGGTGCCGTAATGCGCCTTAAACTCCTGAAATTCGCTGCCGTCCACAATCCGCGCGATGACCTCGCGCACATCATAGGGCGCGCGCACGTCGTCGGGGATGATGCCGTAGAGTTCGTCGGCGTCATATTTCGGCGGGCGCGGTTCCTTGGTGGCGAGTTTGAAAGCGTCACCTGTGCCTTGCCCCGCTCCCAGATGCGACACAATGTCGCGGACGATGGTCAGCGCGTGTTCGTCATTCTCCGCCAAGTGATCGACCACGCCCGATTTTTTCGCGTGCAAATCGCCGCCGCCCAAATCCTCCGCGCTGATGACTTCGCCCGTTGCGGCCTGAACCAGCGGCGGGCCTGCGAGGAAAATCGTGCCCTGCCCGCGCACAATGACGCTTTCGTCACTCATCGCGGGGACATAGGCGCCGCCTGCGGTGCAGCTGCCCATGACGGCGGCGATTTGCGGGATACCGCGTGCGGACATATTCGCTTGGTTGAAGAAAAACCGCCCGAAATGGTCGCGGTCGGGGAAGACCTCGGCCTGATTGGGCAGGTTCGCGCCGCCGGAATCGACCAGATAGATGCAGGGGAGATGGTTCTCGCCTGCGATTTCCTGCGCGCGCAGGTGTTTTTTGACGGTCATGGGGAAATATGTGCCGCCCTTCACCGTCGCGTCGTTGGCGAAAATCATGCACTGCCGCCCGCTCACCCGCCCGATGCCCGCGATAATCCCCGCGCCGGGGACTTCGTCATTGTACAGGCCATTGGCTGCGAGTTGGCCGACCTCCAAAAACGGAGAACCGGGGTCGAGCAGGCGCTCCACCCGGTCACGGGGAAGGAGTTTGCCGCGCGCGGTGTGCCGGTCGCGCGATTTTGCGTCACCGCCGAGTGCCGCTTTGGCCACACGGGCGCGCAGCTCTTGCGCAAGGCCGCGATTGTACGCGGCCCGCGCCTGCGTCGCGGGGTCTTCGGCGTTGTAACTGGTGGGGAGGATGGGGGCGGTCATATATTAATCCTCCACTTGCCAGTCATCAACAGCGACAAATTCTTCGGAATCCGGCAATTTCTCAAACACTGAGCCAATCGGCGCAATGAGATGTGGGATTATCGAGGGGTCGTAGTTGGCAATGGAATTTACGTCGTAAACAGCATGATTTCTTGAGTCATTCATATATGCATCGTCTTCGAGACCGGATAAAAATTTCCAGCCACTATCAAGCTCGTTGTGTGGTTCGCTGCGGTAGAAGAACCGAACCGGCAGCCCCTCGACAGTGATTTTATCGCTGGCAATGCAGCCGCCATAGCCCTCAGCAATCGGTTTGATTTGGTCGGCGTTGAGTTTGATTTTTTTTGCCATTAGTTTGCTCCAATCAATTCCCGCCCGATCAACATCCGCCGTATCTCATTCGTGCCCGCGCCGATATCGAGTAGTTTGGCATCGCGCAGATACCGCTCCACCGGCCAATCCTTGGTATAGCCCGCCCCGCCCAGCGCCTGCACGGCCTCGCCCGCGACTTTGAAGGCGTTTTCGGATGCCAACAATATCACCCCGGCGGCATCGAAGCGCGTTGTCTGTCCCGCATCACACGCCCGCGCCACGGCATAGGTATAGGCCCGCGCGGATTGCAGCGCGACGTACATGTCCGCGACCTTTGCCTGCATGAGTTGGAACGCGCCGATGGGTTTGCCGAACTGCTGCCGCTCGCGCACGTACGGGATGACGGTGTCGAGGCAGGCCTGCATAATGCCGAGTTGCAGACCGGCGAGCACGACGCGCTCATAATCCAGCCCGCTCATCAACACGCCGACGCCGCCGTGGAGTGGCCCCATGATGCGGTCCTCCGCCACGAAGCAATCGTTGAACACCAACTCCGCCGTTGGGGAACCACGCATCCCCATTTTGTCGATTTTCTGGCCTATTGAGAAACCCGCATCGCCTCGCTCAATCAAGAAAGCGGTGATGCCGCGTGATCCTTCACCGGTTTTGGCATAGACCACCAAAGTGTCGGCGCAGGTCGCGTTGGTGATCCAGAATTTGGTGCCATTGAGGATATAGCCGCCGTCGGTAGCGACTGCCTTCAACTTCATCGACACCACATCCGACCCCGCGCCCGCCTCACTCATGGCGAGCGACCCGACATGTTCGCCGCTGATCAGTTTGGGCAGATATTTGGCCTTCTGCTCCGCATTGCCCCACCGCCGAATTTGGTTGACGCACAGGTTGCTATGCGCGCCATAGGACAGGCCGATGGACGCCGAAGCGCGGCTGATTTCCTCCACCGCGATGACATGGTCGAGGTATCCGAGGCCCAATCCGCCGTCCGCCTCATCCACGGTAATCCCATGCAGGCCAAGGTCGCCCATCGCTATCCATAATTCCTCACGCGGGAACCAATCCTCCGCATCGGCGCGCGCGGCCAGCGGCGCGACCTTTTCATCGGCAAACCGCGCGGCGGCGTCGCGGATCATCTGGGCGGATTCGGGGAGGTCAAAATCGAATTCGGGCGTGGCGCGCATATCAGTTCCTTTCCTAATTATGCGCAGCCTAGCATCAAAAATGCCGGAATAAAACTGCGTATTTGGGTAATATAATTGCGCAAAACCTCCGCGTCATACCCTACCGATACGGGCAGTCGCCCCCACCAATAATGTTACGACTTTGTCACGGATTTATCACCACCGCGCAACATTAACGGCACGCCAGCGTAACAGTGCTTCGCTACGGCCCTCCGCAGAATACAACAATGACCTATTGGGGGCCACAATGATTATCAGCACAAAAACACGGTTTATTGCCGCCATTTTGGCGAGCACGACACTGGCCGCACCGGCCATCGCGGGTGAAGTCACCGGGCAAGTGTCCGACGCCTCGCAGACGCGCAACTTGCAATCGGCCAACGTCCGCATTGTCGAGTTGAACCGCACCGTCAGCACCGACCGCGATGGCCGCTTTGTTTTCGCCGATGTGCCTGCGGGCGACTATACTTTGGAATTCAGCTATTCTGGCGCAGATACCGTTACGCAGACGGTGACCGTGACAGACACGGGCCGCGTGGTGGCCAATGCCGAATTGGGCGGTGAATTCGCCAACGAGATCCTGGTCATTGGCCAGGCCGCCAGCTTTAACAGCGCTTTATCGCGCCAACGCGAAAGCGACGGCGTGTCGAGCGTGCTGACCCGCGACTCGATCGGTCAATTCCCCGATCAAAACGTTGCCGAATCGATCCGCCGCTTGCCCGGCGTCAACATTTTGAACGACCAAGGCGAAGGCCGGTTTGTCTCGGTACGCGGTTTGGACCCCGAATTGAACAGCAGTTCGCTGAACGGTATCCGCCTGCCCGCGCCGGAAAGCGATGTCCGCTCGGTTGCGCTGGATGTGATTAGCTCGGACAACATTGAATCCATCGAAATCAAGAAAAGCTTCACGCCCGACATGGACGGCGACTTTTTGGGCGCATCGGTCGAAATCAACACGACCAGCGCGTTTGACCGTAAGAAAGACCTGTTGTCGGTCAAGGTCGAGGGCAGCTACAACGACTATGTCGGCGAAGTGACGCCAAAGGGCAGCTTCGATTTCGCCACCAAATTGAGTGACGATGTCGGTATTTCGGGCGGTATCAGCTATTACAACCGCAAATTTGAAACCGACAATGTCGAAACCGGTGGTTGGGACGAGGTCGACGGCGTTGTCTATGCGCCCGAAATCGAATACCGCGATTATGATGTGGAACGCACCCGGCTTAGCGGCAATCTGAACGCCGACATCCGCGCGTCGGATTACACCAATGTGTTTGTGCGCGGTACCTTCAGCAAATTTGACGATCAGGAATATCGCCGTCGTCTGATCTTCGATATGGGCGATTTTGAGGACAACGGCCCATCGTCGGCCACAGGCAACACGGTCACCTTCGACGATAGCGATGAGCGCATCACCGTCATCCGTGACAATAAGGACCGGTTCGAAAGCCAAACGATCAGCAGCTATATCATCGGCATGGACCATGACGATGGCCAATGGAAAGCGCATTTGTCGGGGAGCTGGGCACGCGCCAGTGAGTTGGAAAACAACTCGGTTGACCCCATCCGATTCCGTAGCCGCTTTGCCGACCGCGGCGTGGTGGTGACACAGGATTACAGCGATCCGCGTATCCCTGCCTTTTCGGTGTCGGGCAACACGGCGCGCTTTAATGATCCGGCGCAATATGGTTTCTACCGTTTGGACCTCACCGAATTGTCGGACTCGGTCGATGAAGAATATGCGGTGAAAGGCGATTTGGGCCGCAGCTTTGGCGGCAGCGGCGGCGAATTCACTGTTCAGGGCGGCTTTAAGGCGCGCTGGCGGGAGAAAAGCTACAACGCCGAAGTCATCCGTTATGAGGACGCCGATTTGACGCTAGCCAATGTGCTTGGTTCTGCCACCTATCGCTTGTTCGATTTGGGTCCGGTGCCAACCTACACCGGCGGTTCGCAGCGCTTCTTCAATTTCCGCGACCAATTTGGCGAAATTGACCCGATTGAAACCGGTGTGGAATCGAACGCGGGTGACTATTCGGTGACTGAAGACATCCTCGCTGGCTATGCGCTCGCCCGTTATGACAGCAGCACGCTGCGCGTCATTGGCGGTGTCCGTGTGGAAAAGACCACCAACGAACTGACCGGCAATTTGGTGTCGGAAGATGGCGACACCGTGACGGTTGCACCCGTTGCCTTTACCCGTGAGTACACCGATTGGTTGCCTAGCCTGACCGCGCGTTTTGCGCCAACGGACAATGTGGTGCTCCGCCTCGCCGGTTCGCGCACTTTGTTGCGACCCAAATTGTCGAAAATGGCCCCGCGCTTTACCATCAATGAGGATGAAGAGGCAGAATTCGGCAACCCCGACTTGCTGCCTTATGAAGCATGGAACCTCGATGCGTCGGCCGAATATTATTTCGGCAGCAACGGTGCGTTCACCGTGGGCGCGTTCTACAAATCGGTCGATAACTTCATTGTGGACGCCGTGTATGACAAAGCCGATGCGCCCTATAACGGCGTGTATCGCGGCACATCGTTCGAAGAAGCAGTGATCCCGGAAAACGGCGACAAAGCCACAGTGTTCGGGGTTGAGGTCAGCTATTCGCAAATCATGACTTTCCTGCCCGCGCCATTGGATGGGTTGTTGGTGCAAGCCAACTACACCTATACCGATGCCAAGGGCACTTTGTTCGGTGGCCGCGAAATCACTTTGCCATCGGCGTCGAAGCACACCGGTAATATTGTGATTGGCTTTGAGAAGGGTCCATTCGACTTGCGTGCAGCAGGCACGTATCGCTCGCGCTATCTGGATGAAATCGGCGGCGGTGCGGATGAGGATCGCTTTGTCGATAACCACTTCCAAATCGACTTGTCGGCGAAGTTCAAGGTCAATGACAATCTGCGCATTTTTGCCGAATGGATTAACGTCAACGACGCGAAATATTTTGCCTATCAGAACTTTGAAGGCGCGCAGCGTTTGTTGCAATATGAAGTCTATGGCCCGACCGTGAAATTCGGTGCGAAGCTGAGCTTCTAGTACCGGCGGCTTCGACCAGCATAAGATTGCCAGACGGCGGTGGGGCGACCCGCCGCCGTTTGCTTTTGTGCAGAATGCTAAGGAAACGCGGCGAAGGCGGTGAGGCCGACAAAAACCACGGTGCCCACCGCCAGATAGCTGCCAAATGGAAACGCGGCCTGCTCCGCCCCGCGCAGGCGTTGCACCAACGCCGCCGCCAAACCCGTGCCCGCCGCGAGCATCAGGATGAAGGGCAAGGCCAATGG
>JBGSOJ010000262.1:0-3000 GCA_041739175.1 Sphingomonadaceae bacterium | reverse complement strand
TGGCGCTTCCCGATTTGCAAAGCCGCTTGGGCGGGGCGGCGGTCGCGGCGATATCCGAACCGGATGAGGCGTTTTTGCACACGCTTATCCAATATCATTTGGCGCTTTTGGGGGGCAGCATTGCGAATGACGCGCTCGATTTCCTGATTCTCCGCATCCCGCGTACACATGCAATGGCGGAGCATGTTGCGGTCGAGGTCAACGCCCGCGCCTTGGCGCAGCGGCGGGCGATTACTTTGCCGCTTGTCCGTGATCTGCTGCGCGATTGGGATGCCGCCGCGCAATTGTCGTTGGACGACGATTTGTAACACGCTTTCGATAAACCGCCTGCTATAGAGCGATCATAATTTTCAAGGTGCGACGATGTCCGAACGCTATATCAATCGAGAGCTTAGCTGGCTGAAATTCAACGAACGCGTGTTGGAGGAGGCAGAAAATCCCGCGCATCCGATATTGGAGCGGCTGCGCTTTCTGTCGATTTCGGGCAACAACCTTGATGAATTTTTCATGGTCCGTGTCGCGGGCCTCATTGGTCAAGTGATGCAGGGCATTGAGCAGACCAGCCCCGATGGCCTTACCCCCGCGCAACAATTGGAACAGATACAGGCGGCGGCGAATGAGTTGCTGCTCGATCAGCAGGCGATGTGGGATGAATTACGTCCGGCCTTGACCGAGGCCGGTATAAATGTGCTGGAAATGGCCGATTTGCGCCCCGAAAGCCGCGAGTGGCTGCAACAATATTTCATGGATCAAATTTTCCCCGCGCTAACACCGCAGGCATTGGATCCGGCGCACCCGTTCCCGTTCATTCCCAACCTTGGCCTGTCCTTGATACTCGACCTGAAGCGGGTTGAGGATGGGAAGCTGATCCAGCAAATCGTGATGTTGCCATCGGCAATGCCGCGCTTTGTCAAATTGCCGACGGCGGAGGCGCGGTTTATCCTGCTTGAGAATGTCATCTTGGGTTTTCTCGATGTCCTATTCCCTGGCTACGAATGCCTTGGCGCGGGCGCGTTCCGTATCATCCGCGACAGCGATATCGAGGTTGAAGAGGAAGCCGAGGATCTCGTCCGATTCTACAAAAACGCCATCAAACGCCGCCGCCGGGGGCAGGTGATCCGGTTGGAGTTATCGGAAAGCCTATCAGACACCACCGCCGCCTTTTTGCGCGACAATTTGCATGTCGCGGTGTCCGACCGCGCACGGCTCTATGCCTTCACTGGCATTGCCGATTTGGCGCAGTTGGTGGAGGTGGACCGGCCCGACCTTAAATTCCCCGCCTACACGCCGCGCTATCCCGAACGCGTGCGCGAGCATGATGGCGATGCCTTCGCCGCAATCCGGTCAAAGGATTTGATTGTCCACCATCCGTACGAAAGTTTCGACGTCGTTGTCGCGTTCCTGGAGCAAGCGGCGCGCGATCCCGATGTGATTGCGATTAAACAAACACTTTACCGGGCGGGCCGACAATCGCGCATCATCCGCGCACTGATTGATGCCGCCGAGGCGGGCAAGTCGGTCACCGCCGTGGTCGAATTAAAGGCGCGGTTTGACGAAGAGCAAAACCTGAAATGGGCCAGCGCGCTGGAACGTGCCGGTGTGCAAGTGGTCTATGGCTTCATTGAATGGAAAACCCATGCCAAAATTTCCATGGTCGTCCGCCAAGAAGAAGGCGGCGTGCGCACCTATTGCCATTTTGGCACCGGCAATTACCACCCCATCACGGCGAAGATATACACAGACCTTAGCTTCTTCACCGACAACGCCGAATATGGCCGCGATGCAAATAAGATTTTCAACTACATCACCGGTTATGTTGAACCGACGGCGCTAGAGCGGATCACCATTTCCCCCTTGCGGATGCGCGATAGCATTATCGATTTGATCGAGGCGGAAATGGCGAACGCGCGCGCTGGCAAACCGGCGGCGGTCTGGGCGAAAATGAACAGTCTGGTCGATGCCAAAATCATTGAAAAGCTCTACGCCGCCAGCAATGCGGGCGTTGGGGTAGAGCTGATCATTCGCGGCATATGCTGCCTGCGCCCCGGAGTTCCGGGGATGAGCGAGAATATCCGCGTCAAATCGGTGGTCGGGCGCTTCCTTGAGCACAGCCGGATCTGGGCGTTTGCGAATGGGGAGGAGATGCCCAACGATGTTGCGCATGTGTTTATCTCGTCTGCCGACTGGATGCCGCGCAACCTCGATCGGCGGGTGGAATATATGCTGCCAATTTATAATCCGACCGTGCATGACCAGATTTTGGATCAAGTGATGCTGGCCAATTTGCTGGATGATGAGCAAAGCTGGGTGTTGCAACCCGATGGCGATTACCGGCGGGTGGAGCCGGGGGAGAAACCGTTCAACCTGCACCAATATTTCATGACCAACCCGTCCTTGTCGGGGCGCGGGAAAGCGCTCAAAAAATCGAAGTCGGTGCCGAAATTGCGGCTCGCCAAGCCCAAACGGCCTGAGGCGTGAGCATCGCGCCGCGCATCGCCGCGCTGTTGATGTCCCATCGGGGGGCCAAAACGGGACCTGCACCGGAACGGTTAAAGGCGGCGATGATCGACATCGGCTCCAACTCGGTGCGGTTGGTGGTGTACGAAGGACCGGCGCGGGCGCCGAACATTATCTTTAATGAGAAACTTCTCGCTGGACTGGGCCGCGATCTGGCCGCCACGGGTCGGATTGCCGACAAGTCAATTGCGGTAGCGGCCAAGGCCTTGGCACGGTTTCAGGCGTTATGCCGCGAAATGCAGGTGGACACGGTGCGTTGCGTCGCCACGGCCGCTGTGCGCGATGCGGAAAACGGCGGGGATTTGATTGCCCACGCCGACCAGCTTGGCCTGTCGGTGGAGATCCTGAGCGGCGCGGAAGAGGCGCATTTTGCCGCGATGGGAATCTTGTCGGCGTTTCCCGGCGCCGATGGTTTGGTCGGCGACTTGGGCGGCGGGTCGCTGGAACTCGCCGAAGTGCGCGGCGGCGAGGTGCTGCGATGCC
>JBGSOJ010000256.1:0-5079 GCA_041739175.1 Sphingomonadaceae bacterium | reverse complement strand
CGGCGTGCGCGGGTCCTCCCCGTTGCGCAGTTCGGTGGGCAGGAACACATTCTCCCGCCGGAAGGTCCATGGATGCACGGCAAGGCCAACGGCATGGGCATCGGCGACCAGGCTGCTTGGAGCGGCCAGTGCGCCCGCCGCATCGCGGGGGATGACCATGTTCTTATACGGCCCAATCCCCTGCGCATAGGTGGCAATCTCCGCCAAACCCGCCGCCGTTGCCATATCGGCATAGGTTCGGTCGGGCCGGTCGGGCGGTCCCGCCTCGTCCGATAGGAGTTGGATCAGCGGCACCGGCGTTTTGCCGCGCAGCGCGCGCAGGTTTTCAACCTCAAAACTCTGCACGAAAATCGGGCTATCGGCGCGGGTATAGCCAAATTCCGCCATCGCGTTGAGCAATGGCGCCTCATGCGGCAGGCCGATCCCGGCGAAATAGGTCGGGTGCTTGGTCTCCGGATAGACGCCAATCGGCACCGCGCGACCCGCGTTGACGGCGCGCAGCATCGCCAGAATTTCGCCAAAGGTCGGCACCTCATATTGCCCATCGCGCGCGGTGGAGCGCAACTGCGGCAGACGTTCGCGGGTGCGCAGCGATTTCAATTCCGCCAGCGTGAAATCCTCGGTAAACCAGTCGGTGGTTGCCACGCCGTCGATGGTCTTGGTCATGCGGCGACCCGCAAATTCGGGGCGGGCGGCGACATCGGTGGTCTCCGAAATCGCATTCTCATGCCGCGCGACCAGAACGCCGTCCTTGGTCAGCACCAAATCGGGTTCGATATAGTCCGCCCCCGCCTCAATCGCGGCGCGGTAGGCGGCCAACGTGTGTTCCGGATATTCCCCCGACAATCCGCGATGCGCGATAATCAGCGGGCGTTTGGCGGGCTTTGTCGTCATCATGGGGGCCTTTTGCGAGGTGGTGGTGGGAGCAGAGGTGCTGGGCGCACACCCCGCGACCAGGCTGGCCGCCGCGCTGGTGAGGAGGAAATCGCGGCGCTGCATGTTATTCTCCAAATCGGGCGGCATAATCCGCCTCCGCAAATCCGATCAGCAGGCCGCCACCATTTTCTTCTTGGCCCGCCACAACGGGGCGTTTGATTAGCGAGGGGTTGGCGACCATCAACCGGACCGCTTTGGCCGCATCAATATCGGCCTTGTCGGCATCGGATAGGGCGCGATAGGTCGTGCCGCGTGTGTTTAAGAGCGCCTGCCACCCCGCCTCGGCCACCCAATCGGCCAAAGCAGCCTCATCCACGCCTGCCTTTTTATAATCGTGGAAAGCGTACGCCACACCGCGCGCGTCAAGCCACTTACGCGCCTTTTTCACCGTGTCGCAATTGGGGATGCCGTAGAGAATCATGCGGGCCGTCTCCTTCGCGTAAGGAATAGGCGGCGCGCGCCCCCTTGCCAAGCGGGGAACGGCGCGGCACATTCTGTCCATGCGCAAAATCGCCCTTACCCTGACGCTCTTTCTCGCCGCGTGCACCGCGCCAAGGCCCGATGGTGCGAGCGTGGAGGCCGAACCAAAACTCACCAAAGCGGAGCGGGTGGCGGTGGATACGGCAAAGAAATCCGGCGCGCTCGTGCTTGTCGATAAATCCGACCGGCGGTTGACGCTGTATCGCGGCGGGAAGGTCGCGATGACCATCGACCATATCCGCTTTGGCGACGCGCCGATGGGGCATAAGGCCCGCGAAGGCGACGAACGTACGCCCGAGGGGCTGTACACGATCGACGCCCGCAATCCGCAAAGTGCCTATCATCTCTCGCTGCGCATCGATTATCCCAACGAACGCGATACGGCGCGCGCGGCGAAGGCGGGCGTATCACCGGGCGGGGATATTTTCATCCATGGGCAGCCGAACGGCTATATTGGCCCGCCATTGCCGCATGATTGGACCGATGGCTGCATCGCGGTGAGCAATGCGGAAATCGCCGCGCTTTGGGATGCCGTGCCCGACGGCACGTTGATCTATATCCGGCGCTAAGCGGCTGAAACTGCCCCCTTGACAGCCACGGCCGCTTCCCATACAGCCCGCCAATCCGAACATTTGGGAAGGGCCAGCGGTGCACTTGTGCACGCGTTGGTTATTCGCATTTATCGGCTGTTTTCAACGCTATGAGATGGGTTCGCGCCGTCCGATACGCCAAGCGGCGAATCGATTCGGTCCTCGCCTGTGGAGCAGGAGATTAAGTAAGTGGCACGTATCGCCGGGGTCAATATCCCCACCAACAAGCGCGTAATTATCGCGCTCACCTATATTCACGGTATCGGCCGCACCAAGGCCGTTGAAATTGCAACCAAATTGGGCATCGACCACACGCGCCGCGTGCAGGATCTGACCGACCAAGAAGTCTTGCAAATCCGCGAAACCATTGACGCCGATTACACCGTGGAGGGCGATCTTCGCCGCAACACCGCGATGAATATCAAGCGTTTGATGGACCTCGCCTGCTACCGTGGTCTGCGCCATCGTAAGGGGCTTCCCGTCCGTGGCCAGCGCACGCACACCAACGCCCGCACCCGCAAGGGTAAGGCAAAGGCCATCGCCGGCAAGAAGAAATAAGCCGCGCGCGGCGGGCCTATTCCGCCGCAGCAGCGCCTTATTCTTTCCATCTAACGACAGGATTTTTCAATTATGGCACGCGAACCGCAGCGCATAAAAAAGCGCGAACGCAAAAATATTTCCTCTGGTGTGGCCCATGTCAACGCCAGTTTCAACAACACGATGATTACCATCACCGATGCACAGGGCAACGCGATCAGCTGGTCCAGCGCAGGTATGATGGGCTTCAAAGGCTCACGCAAATCGACGCCCTATGCGGCGCAGGTTGCGGCCGAGGACGCGGGCAAGAAAGCCGCCGAACACGGCGTGCGCACTTTGGAAGTCGAAGTGAAGGGCCCGGGTTCGGGCCGCGAATCGGCGCTTCGCGCGTTGCAATCGGTGGGGATGAACATCACCTCGATCCGCGATGTCACCTCGATTCCGCACAACGGCGTTCGCCCATCAAAGCGTCGCCGCGTTTAGCATAATTTTGGCGCCCCTCGCCATTCCGGTGATGGGCGCATGATTTTTCGGGCGGGGCAGACGTGCCCCATTCCGCCCGCACCATTGGCCGAGTTTTGGATGGCATCCGCCGTCGTCATCCGCTCCGCCCAACCCTAGGGGAAGTCCATGACTGTCAATATGAAGAACTGGCAGGAACTGAAAAAGCCCAGCAATCTGGAGCTTAAGCCCGGTGGCAATCCCAAAGCAAAGGCCACTTTCATCGCCGAACCGCTTGAGCGTGGCTTTGGCCTGACGCTTGGCAATGCTTTGCGCCGCGTGCTTTTGTCGTCGTTGCAGGGTGCCGCCATTACCTCGATCAAGATCGAAAATGTGCTGCACGAATTCAGTTCGCTCGCTGGCGTGCGCGAAGATGTCACCGACATCGTTCTTAACGTCAAGCAAATTGCGCTCAAAATGGAGGGCGAAGGGCCAAAGCGTTTGCAGCTTTCGGTCACCGGTCCTGCCGTGGTCAAGGCAGGCGATATTGCCGTGTCCGGCGACATTGAGGTGATGAACAAAGATTTGATCATCTGCCACCTCGACGAAGGCGCTACCTTGAACATGGAACTGACCGCGAACAGCGGCAAGGGCTATGTTCCTGCGGTCGCCAACCGTCCCGCCGACGCGCCGATTGGCCTGATCCCCGTGGACAGCATTTATTCGCCCGTCCGTCAGGTCAGCTACAAAATCGACAACGCGCGCATTGGTCAGGAACTGGATTACGACAAGCTCAATCTGGTTGTCGAAACCGACGGCACGATTTCGCCCGAGGATGCGGTTGCCTATTCGGCGCGCATTTTGCAGGACCAGTTGCAAATCTTCGTCCACTTTGAGGATGCGATGACGGTATCGTCGGCCCCGATTGGCCACGCGATGCCCGCATCGTCCGACGAATCGGACAGCAACCAATTGAACCGCTATCTGCTCAAGAAAGTGGACGAATTGGAACTGTCGGTGCGCAGCGCCAACTGCCTCAAAAACGACAACATCATCTACATCGGCGATCTGGTCCAAAAGACCGAAGCCGAAATGTTGCGCACACCAAACTTTGGCCGCAAGTCCTTGAACGAAATCAAGGAAGTGCTCGCCTCAATGGGTCTGCGTTTGGGCATGGACATCCCCGGATGGCCGCCCGAAAACATCGAAGAAATGGCCAAGAAGCTGGAACAAGAGCTTTTGGGCTAAGGCATTATATCCTCTCCCCGATGGGGAGGGGATAGGGGCAAAGGGCCGCCCGCAATCGGCCTGGTCTGGACTACCTCGCACGGGTCCTTAACGAACGAAGGAACGACACATGAACCATAAATCCGGCAAGCGTAAGCTGCAAAGAACCTCCGCCCACCGCGCCGCCCTTTTGCGCAACCTCGCGCAATCGCTGATTAAGCATGAGCAGATCACGACCGGCGTGGCGAAGGCAAAGGAACTGCGTCCCTATGTCGAAAAGCTGATTACGCTGGCGAAAAAGGGTGGCCTGTCCAACCGCCGCCTCGCGCACAGCCGTTTGCTTGACGATGCCCAATTGGCGAAATTGTTTGGCGAATTGGCCGAGCGGTATAAGGATCGCAACGGCGGCTACACCCGCGTGATTAAGGCCGGTTACCGCGCCAGCGACGCCGCGCCGATGGCCGTCATCGAACTGGTTGACCGCGACACCAGCGCCAAGGGTCAGGACAGCGGCCCCGTCATGGACGACGCCGAAGCGGCCTAAGCGCCTCTTACACAAACACGAAAGGGCGGGGCGTTTGCTCCGCCATTTTTGTGCGCGCCCTCCGACAAAGACAGTGCGGTTAATCCAGACTGGCACGTTCCTCGCACGCCTGATTGCTTCCCGCCAATGCGACAGATAGCCACGCCCGCACGCAATTTAATTTGCATGGCGGCGCGATGACGCTAGCATGATCTCCCGCCATACAGAGGAACGATCATGCCCGCACAGCCCATCCGCCGCCCGACCCTTTTCGCCCACATGCGTGCGCGTTTTCTGCACGGCACGACGCTCGCGGCGATAGCATTGGCGTTGCCCGCTTGCGCG
>JBGSOJ010000251.1:0-3975 GCA_041739175.1 Sphingomonadaceae bacterium | reverse complement strand
GCGCCGCCGATACTTTGTCGGGTGGGGAGCAGGCGCGGGTTCATCTGGCGCGGGCATTGGCGGCAGAGACGCCCTATCTGATCGCCGATGAGCCCGCCGCCGCGCTCGATTTGCGGCATCAACATGCTGTGATGATGCTTTTCCGCGATGTGGCGGCGCAGGGGCGCGGCGTGCTCGCCGTGGTGCATGATTTGGCCCTTGCGGCGGCCTATGCCGACCGGCTGATCTGGATGGATAAGGGGCGGATTATCGCCAATGGCGCGCCCGCCGAGACGCTGACGCCGGAGCGTTTGGCGGCAGTGTTTGGCGTCGCCGCTACCGTCGCGTTGAATGATGGGCAGGTGCAAATAAGCGACGTCAGGCCGTTATCGTCGGCCTAATGTCATTTTTTGCATAAAAGCCACAAAGGGAAAAAGGAAGAAGTGCGTTCTTTTGTGATCAAGTGCTGCGTGTTAACGTGGCACCTTTTTTCCTTTTTCCCTTCGTGGCTTTTATGAATCTCTATGCCCCGCCATCCGATGCAATGCGCGCGGCGATAGACAACTCCGCCCCTAAAACACCGGATCAAAGGCCCCGTTGTCGTCATCCGCCGGCTTCCCGCCAATCGGCGATACCGCATCGTGCAGGCCGCATTCGGTCTTGTCCCATCCCCGCCAGCGGCCCGCGCGCGGGTCTTCGCCGGGCGCGACTTTGCTGGTACAGGGGGAGCAGCCGATCGACGGATAGCCCTGCGCCTCTAATGGGTGGCGCGGCAGGTCGTGCGCGGTGAAATAGGCTGACAAGGCACCCTTATCCCAACTGGCCAAGGGGTTGATTTTCAATCGCCCCTGCGCATCGCTGCTGTCGATTTCGAAGCGCGGCAGCCCTTGGCGGGTGCCCGATTGGAACCCCTTACGCCCCGTGATCGACGCGTCAAAGCGTTGCATTGCCTTGGCCAGTGGTTTCACCTTGCGGATTTCGCAGCAGCCATCGGGGTCATACGACCAGCGTAAGCCGTTCTCATCGCGCGCCGCCAATTCGGCTTCATCGGGTGTGAGGGTAATAAGGTTCAACCCCAACCGCTCCACCAAGGTGTCGCGATACGCCAAGGTTTCGGCAAAATGCTTGCCCGTGTCGAGGAACAGCACCGGCACGTCGGGCTTCACCTGTGTGACCAGATGCAACAAAACCGCGCTTTCCGCGCCGAAACTGCTGACGAGGCAGATTTCGCCCGCCAGATTATCGGCGAACAGGCTGCTCAGCATATCGGCGGTGTCATGCCCGCGGAACAGATGGTTGAGCCGGAGCGCATCGGCGTTCGTGAAGCGCGGCTTTACGTCGATCAGGTCGCGCGTCCGGCCCTCAACCATGCCGCAGATTCCATACCGCCGCGCGGCCATCGGCGGCGGGTTGATACACATGCTCAAAGCGCGCAATGGCCTCTTCGGCGGCTTCGCGGGCAATTGACTTTTGCGGCGCAAAGCTGTCAAAACCGCACCGCACCATGTGCCGGATTTGGTCAAGCAGAACGTCGCCTTCGGCGCGCAGTTCGCCCGTGTAACCGGCCTCCCGCAAAATCCGCGCGCTGCTATACCCGCGCCCGTCGGTGAAGGCGGGAAATGCGATTTCGATCAGCGCGAGCCGGTCCAAAAACGGGATCAACAACCGCGCATCATCTCCCGGCTCCACGCGCACAGCAGTGGCGTTCGATTGCTCAAGGAAAGCGTCCAGCGTAACCGCCGGTTCCTCATGCGCCCCATCGGTGCGGAAGGACAAAGTATCAACCATAAAGCGCCTCCTTAAACGGCTCCATGCCCAAACGGCGGTAGGTATCCAGGAAGCGTTCGCCCTCCTGCCGTTCAGCCAAATAAACGTCGGTGACTTTTTCGACGGCATCGACAACGCCGTCTTCATCAAAACCGGGACCTGTGATTTTGGCGAGGCTGACATCCTCGGCGCCTGAACCACCGAGCGAGAGTTGGTAATTCTCCACGCCCTTTTTATCGACGCCCAATATGCCGATGTGGCCAGCATGGTGGTGGCCGCAGGCGTTGATGCAGCCGCTGATTTTCAGTTTCAGTTCGCCAATCGCCGCGTCCTTGCCGTTGGCGGCAAAGCGCGTCGCGATTTTCTGCGCCACGGGGATCGAACGCGCGTTGGCGAGGCTGCAATAATCCAGGCCGGGGCAGGCAATCATGTCGCTGATATGGTCAAGGTTGGCGGTGCCCAATCCCGCCGCGTCGAGTGCCTGCCAAACGGCAAAGAGGTCCGCCTTCTTCACATGCGGCAGGACGATGTTCTGCGCATGGGTGACGCGGCATTCGTCAAAGCTGTAGCGTTCGGCAAGGTCGGCCATCACATCCATCTGCGCCGATGTTGCATCGCCGGGAATACCGCCAATGGGTTTCAACGAAATATTGGCAATCGCGTAACCCGGCACTTTATGCGGATGCGTGTTCGTATCCAGCCACAATGCGAAATCGGGGTCGGAGCGGTCGAGTTCATCGCTCAATCCTGCCTCAAACGCGGGGTCGGCGAACATCGCGGTAATGCGCGTGAGTTCAGCGGCGGGCGGGTCGAGGTTCAGGCTCTTGATGGCCTTAAATTCCTCCTCCACTTGGCGGGTGTATTCTTGCCAGCCAAGCTCATGGACAAGGATTTTGATGCGCGCCTTATATTTGTTATCCCGCCTGCCATAACGATTATACACACGAAGGCAGGCCTCGGCGTAGCTGATAAAATCGTCGATAGGGACGAATTCGCGGATTAATGGCGCAACCATAGGCGTGCGGCCCATGCCGCCACCGACGTAGAATTGCGCGCCGACTTCGCCCGCGTCATTGCGCACCAATTTGATGCCAATGTCATGTAGACGCATCGCCGCGCGGTCGGTCTCGCTGGCGATCACGGCGATTTTGAACTTGCGCGGCAGATTGTCGAATTCTGGGTGGAAGCTGCTCCATTGGCGGATTAGCTCGGCCCATGGGCGCGGGTCGATGACTTCATCGGCGGCGGCGCCCGCATATTGGTCGGACGAGGTGTTGCGGATGCAATTGCCGCTGGTCTGGATGGCGTGCATCTCGACGCTGGCAAGGTCGGCCAGAATAGCGGGCGCATCCTCCAGCTTGATCCAATTATATTGGATATTCTGCCGCGTGGTGAAGTGGCCATAATCGCGGTCATAGGTGCGCGCGATGTGCGCGAACATCCGCATTTGCTTGGACGAAAGTGTGCCATAAGGCACCGCTACGCGCAGCATATAGGCATGAAGTTGCAAGTATAGGCCATTTTTCAAACGCAAGGGCTTGAACTGATCCTCGGTAATTTCACCCGCCAAGCGGCGGCGCACTTGGTCGGCGAATTCGGCAACGCGGGCGTCCACCATGGCTTGGTCATATTGGTCGTATTTATACATGTTAGATCACCCAATTCCCTGCTTCCGGATCCGCTGGCTTTAAAGTCAAATCCGGCCGCACCGTCGGGCCAAGCGCGCGAATGCGGTCCTTGATATGCGCCGGGCGGGGGCCTTGGTCGGTCATTTTGGCGTCAATGATGGCCGCGCTGGTCACCCGCTGCGCGCCTTCTTCAGCATGTAAGATGGGTTCGCCAGCATCGCCCACATCGGCGGCATCCTCAATATGGATCGACCAATCGCGGCCCGTCCACCAAATGACAAGCCCGGTTTTCAGGTCGTTTCCGGTGAGCAATTTCATTGCGCCTCTTCCTCTTGTTTTTGTGCAGCGAATGCGATTAAGGGCAAGCGGTCCTCCGCACGGCCCATGCGCGCGACATCACCAATGACCAACAGCGCGGGGCTTTGCACATCCTCGCGCGCGATCAGGTCCGCCATGTCGGTCAACAACGTACGCAAATAGCGCGCATCAGCCCGCGTCGCCTTCTCCATCACCGCCACCGGCGTGTCGGGGGACAGGCCATCGGCGATGAGTTTTTCTGTTATGGCCTCGGCCGTCGCGACGCCCATATAAATGACAAGCG
>JBGSOJ010000208.1:0-2316 GCA_041739175.1 Sphingomonadaceae bacterium | reverse complement strand
CGCGCAGCCGCGTTTCGGCATCCTTGCGCCGCACGTGGAGACCGGAAATCCCGGCGGCTTCCTCCAGCATTTGGCGGCGTGCTTGCGGTTTGGCGGCGATGACGGCGGCGATGCGCCCCTGACTGACCAAAGCCGGACTATGCGCGCCGGTGGCGGCGTCGGCGAAGAGGAGAGCAATGTCTTTGGCCCGAACATCGCGCCCGTTCAGGCGATACGCGCTGCCCGCGCCGCGTTCGATGCGGCGGATGACCTCCATATCGGTCATGGAATCGGGGTCGGCGTCGCGTGCGTCCGGATCGCTGCCCAGCGCCACGCGTGCGACTTCGCCCGACAAAGTCACCTCGGCAAATTCGCGCGCCGGGCGTTTGTCGGTGCCCGCGAAGATGACATCCTCCATCCCCGCGCCGCGCATCGATTTGGCGCTGGACTCGCCCATGACCCAGCGCAGCGCCTCAAGCAGGTTCGATTTGCCGCAGCCATTCGGCCCGACCACACCGGTTAACCCCGGCTCAATGCGCAATTCCGCCGGTTCGACAAAGCTCTTAAAGCCAGACAGGCGCAGGCGTTTTATCTGCACCGCCTGCGCCCTTCATCCGGAAAAAATTTTCCGCTCAGCGGACGCCCGCATCGCGCAATTGGTTTTTCAGCGGAACCCAGCCGGTAAAATCGACCTTTTTCCCATTCAGGAAGAACGACGGCGTTCCGGCAACGCCTTCTTTCGCGCCCAGTTCGCTGATCTTATTCAATTCTTCCATCTGCGCTTTGTCGGCAAGGCAGGTGTTGGCTTGATCCGCGCTGACGCCGCGCGCCGCGTAGAAATCGACGACGCCGCCCATGCGGCCAAGTTCCGCCCCAGCCTTATCGGGGGTCATCGCGTTCAGCGCAGCCAAGTTCACCTCATCCTTGGTTGCCGCCTCAATCTTGGCCATATTGGCTTTCCAATCGTCATACCACGCGCCCATCAATGGGAAGAACCGATCGGCTCCCCCGGCGCAACGAGCGATCACGGTTGGCGCAATATCATGGGGTCCGATGATGAACGTGCGAAATTCGTAAGACAACCGGCCGCTATCAACCATTTCGGTCAAATCGGCGAAGGCTTCTTTTTTGAAATCAGCACAGTGGACGCACACCAGGCTGGCATATTCGACCAACTTCATCGGCGCATCGGGATTGCCCATGCGAAAGCCGCCTTCTTCGGTGGCAACGACCGTTTTCGACCATGTCTTGCCCGCCGGTGCCGCCACGGTTTCCAGCGCGGTTGCGGATTTCTCCGCCCCTTCGCTGCCGCCGCCGCACGCCGCCAGGGCCAACGGTAGAGTGAGGGCCAACATCCATTTTGCGCGCGTAAAAGTCATGTGCAATCCTTATCCAATCGGGCCAAACGCCAATGCGCCGCCCGTGTTTTGTGATGCCTTAGCGTCCCCGCCGCGCGGTTTCAATCACGAAGCGCGGGGAGCGAGGGCAGAAGCTTTTCCATCCGGCCGGTGCCGCCCGCCAATGCGCCATCAATCAGGAAGGTCGGTGTCGGCTGCCCATTGGTTGCTTTGGCCAAAAGCTCGGCATTCTGCGTGATGCGGTCAAACGCCGCCTTGTTATCGAAACAGGCGTTCAATTGCGCCTCGGTCGTGCCGCGCTCTGCCATCATCGTGTAGAACCCAGCATAGCGCGCCACCGCGCGCACGCGGGTTTGCGCGCTGCCGGTGCCAAATGTTTTCATGATCGCCTCGGGCGCATTGTGTACTTTGGTCAGCCATGTGGACTGCGTGTCGAGGAACAACGCGTGCGTGCGATAAAAACGCCCCGGCGTGCTGCACCCCACCGCCATCGCGGCGGTCAGCCCGACAATATCGTGCGCAATTGGCCGGATTTCGAGGCTGGCCGCACCCTTCACCATGCGCCCATCGCGCAAGGACCGATAGTCATGCGTATGAAAATAGGCGCACGTTGGGCAGGCGTAGGAGAGATACTCGACAATCTTCGTCGGCGCAGCGGGGTCGCCAAGCACGGGATTGCCCATTTTGGTCAGCGTGACCTTGGGCACATAGGGCGCGTTGGCAGACTCGGCGACAACGGGCGCGGTGGCGAGCAGGGCGGCGCTGGTGATCGCGGTGGCGGCGAAAAATAGGGCGGGATTACGCATAATGGGCTTTCTATCGGTATCGTTTCAACTAATCTTGGGCAGGCCGCCGGGGAATTGCGCGGCAGCGAACAGCCGGGCGAATGGATCATCAACCGGCACGGGCTTAGGCGCGTCCTTCGCATCGGCCTTCGCATCAACCGCGGCGGCCAGCGATTCCAGCACCGCGCAAAGCT
>JBGSOJ010000204.1:0-2667 GCA_041739175.1 Sphingomonadaceae bacterium | reverse complement strand
CTGCGCCTCAGCATCGGTGCCGCCAACGCCGCGCTTGTCCGCGCGCGCAATGATGAGCGCAATATGCTTGCCCGCTACGCCGCGCTGTATGGCGATGCGATGCAGGACATACAGTTTGCGCGAAAATTGCGGGACATTGCCGGATAAATCGTTTAGCGCCGTGCGTTACGCTGGTACCGGCGCGCCCCTGCGGGTGGGCCGGGCAAGAAACGCATCAACGATAGGGGCAAGCATTGTTGGCATCTGAGGCATCGAACGGCGAATTTAAGGGCTTAAAACCAATCATTTACGGCGGCAAAGAGGTCTGGCCCTTGATTGAGGGCGGCAAGGGCGTCGCCGCGACCAACCACGCCAGCAGCGGCGCATGGGCGGCGGCGGGCGGCATCGGTACGGTCTCTTGCGTCAACGCCGATTCTTACGATGAAAATGGCGAGGTTATCCGCCAAATCTACCACGCCAAAACCCGCGCCGAGCGGCATGAGGAATTGGTCGCGTACGGCATTCGCGGTGGCATTCAACAGGTAGAAATGGCGCACGAAATCGCGGGCGGACGCGGCGCACTCAATATCAACGTCCTTTGGGAAATGGGCGGCGCGGAGCGGATTTTGCACGGCATATTGGAAAAATGCGCCGATAAGATCACCGGCGTCACCTGCGGCGCGGGGATGCCGTATCGCCTGTCCGCAATTGCCGAGCAATATAATGTCCTGTATTTGCCCATCGTCTCATCGGGCCGCGCGTTCCGGGCGCTTTGGAAACGCGCCTATCACAAAGTGCCGCATCTGCTGGGCGCAGTCGTCTATGAGGACCCGTGGCTGGCGGGCGGGCACAATGGCCTGTCGAATGCGGAGGACCCCAAAAAGCCGCAAGACCCATATCCCCGCGTCAAGGACCTGCGCGAAGTGATGCGCAAGGAAGGCATTGCCGATAGCGTGCCGATTGCCATGGCGGGCGGCGTGTGGTTCCTGCGCGATTGGAACGATTGGATCGACAATCCGGAACTGGGCCAGATTGTCTTTCAATTGGGCACGCGGCCCCTGCTGACGGTGGAAAGCCCGATACCCGACACATGGAAATCGCGCCTGACCAGCATCAAATACGGCGATGTGTTGCTGCACAAATTCTCGCCCACCGGATTTTACAGCAGCGCGGTGAAAAACCCGCTGATCAACGACATGGTCGCGCGCAGCGAACGGCAAATCGCGTTCAGCACCGAGGCGGCGGGCGAGCATCAGCATCAATTGGATGTCGGCGTGAAGGGAAAGAATTTCTGGGTCACACAGGCCGACCTGATGCGCGCGCGCGAATGGGATTTGCAAGGCTACACCCGCGCGCTGAAAACGCCCGACAACACGGTGGTTTTTGAAACGCCGGAAACCACAGCGGTGATCCGCAAGGATCAGGCCGATTGCATGGGATGCCTGTCGCATTGCGCGTTTTCGTCGTGGAAAGACCATGACAATAACAGCACCGGCTATCTCGCCGACCCGCGCAGCTTTTGCATTCAAAAGGCCTTGCAAGGGATCGCCCATGGGGAGGACCCCGACAAGAACCTGATGTTCGCCGGGCACGCCGCGTATAATTTCGGCACCGACCCGTTCTATTCCAACGGCTTTGTGCCCACGGTGCAGCAGTTGATGGACCGGCTGCTGACGGGGGATTAGGCGCTTTGCCGCACTATCCGCTTTCCCTTATTGCCGCGTTAGGCTAGGCGCAAAATCATGCGCACACTCAAGGTGGATTTGGCCATAGTTGGCGGCGGGCTTTCGGGCGGCTTGGCGGCGCTTGCGCTGGCGAAATTGCGTCCCGAATTGCGAATCCTGCTGATCGAAAGTGGGCAGGCGTTTGGCGGCAACCACCTCTGGTCATTTTTCGCCAGCGATGTCGCGCCGGAACACCGGTGGCTCACCGCGCCCTTGGTTTGCCATGGCTGGCACGGCAATCAGGTGCATTTCCCCAGTTTCAGCCGGAAACTGCGGCAGAATTATTATTCGATCGAAAGCGAGCGACTCGACGCGCATATCCGTGAGACGCTGCCCGCCGACGCGTTGCTGACGGGGCACAAAGTGCTGGCGTGCGGGCCGCAATCGGTGGTGCTGGAAAACGGCACGCGGGTACAAGCGGGCGCGGTCATTGATGCACGCGGGCCAGCGGACCTGTCGGCGCTGCGCTGCGGGTGGCAGAAATTCGTCGGGCAGACATTGGAACTCAATGAACCGCATAATCTAACCCAACCCGTCATCATGGACGCGCGGGTGGAGCAGATTGACGGCTATCGCTTTGTCTATGTCCTGCCGTTCTCACCGGTGCATTTGTTCATTGAGGATACGTATTACAGCGACGGGCCGGAGCTTGACGTGCCCGCGTTGCAAGCACGGATCGCCGAATATGCCGCGCACAACCATTGGGATGTCGCGCGCGTGGTGCGGCAGGAGGCAGGCGTCCTGCCGGTGGTAAAGGGCGGCAGCCTTAACGATTATTGGCGCGCGGGCGGCGAAAAAGTACCGAAGATTGGCGCGCGCGGCGGGTTCTTCCATCCGGTGACGAGCTATTCCCTGCCCTATGCCGTGCGCACCGCGATTGCGGTGGCCGAAGCACCCGACCTGTCCGCCGCCGCGCTCAACGATATGCTAAAGGCGCAGGCGACGGCGTTGTGGACACGCGGGC
>JBGSOJ010000162.1:0-3614 GCA_041739175.1 Sphingomonadaceae bacterium | reverse complement strand
TGGCGCAGGCGCGGTGCCGCCGGAATTGCGGTGCAGCGCCGCCTGATGCGTCCATAGGCTTTGCTCGCCCAACCAATCGAGCAACACGCCGCGCAAATTCGCCTCAATCGGCGCGAGCATCCCCAGCATCATGCCGGTGAGATTGCGCGCGAGCAAATCGTCGTCGGGGATGGCATCGAACAAGACGCGGCCCATGCTGCCTTGCTTATCCGGCTGCCCGCGATAGGCTTTTGCAAAGGCAAGGCCCGCTTCGCGGATCTTTTTGCCATGGTCGGTGCCATACCGCACCAACGCGGGCGAGGGGTCGGGGTTGAAAATATAGCGCGAGGCGGAAATAAAATCGCCCGGACACTGCGCGGGCCGGTCGGTGGTCCAGTTTAGCCCGCCCAGCGGCATAAACTCGCTGCCCGGTAGCCCGAACCATTGCTGACACATGGCGCCCAAGGTCGGCATCAGCCATTGCCGCCGCAATTCCAATTTGACCTGGCTCTGGCCAAAGGCGCGGCCCAATGCCTTGGCCTTGGCCAACTCCGCCGCCGCCGCTTTATAGCCGGTGGCATAGCCATATTCGGCGGTTTGCGCATACATCACCGCGTTGGTGGCCGACGATTCGGCCCAATAGCGTTCGGTCCCATCCATCGTCACATAATTGAGGCCGAAACTATGCTCCATCCGCCGCGTCTGTTCACGCGAGGAGAACAATTCGGTATCGGCAAGCACTTGCATCGACAGATCATAGCTGCCCACCAAGATCGTTGCCTGCTGCCCCGGTGCGCCCTCAATCCGCAACGCGCCGCCCTCATAATATCGGATCGCCGACCAGATGTCGGGCGACAGATAGCGTTCGGTGGGGTCTTTGGTATCGAAATTCTCCAATATCCGCTTCCACTCCGCCGCGCGTGCCTCAACCGGCAATTGGCTGAGGCGGCGGATGACCGCACGCCCGCGCGTCTCATAGGTGTCGTCAAGCGCCAGCGGGCGGTTTGTATACGCGCACAATTTCTGCAACGCCGCGCGTGAGGGCAGCCATGTGTAAAGCCCCCAATGCAGCGTGGTGAACCCCTTTGCCGCCGCAATCCCCGCACCGCGATCAGCAACGCGGGTGGCGGGCAGGGCGCAACGGATGACTTTGCCGGCATGGAAAAACGCATAGGTTTTGCGCCCATCGGGCGGCGCAACGCCCAGCAACGGGTCGTTCTGGGTTGAGGCGATGCCGGTGGCATTGCCGCCGTTGATCCAGCGTTGGACAACCTCATATTGTTCGGCAATGCTGGCGTTATAGGCAATGAACACCAAGCCTTTATCGGTGTCATCGCCAACATAGGACATGCCGCGCCGCAGGATGCGCGGGCTGGGCCGTTTGTGTTCGATTATGCGTGGATTGCTGCGCCGGGCGTGGCTGGCGAGCGGCGATTCCATCCCTTTGGGGTCGCCTGTATAATCGAAATCATTCTCCCCCTTCGCGTACGACAACAGCGGCCGCCCATCGGGCCAGCGGCCCAAAACCTTCGCCTTCAAAAGGTCCGGCGTCATTTCGTCTTGCCCACAAAAGCCGTAATCGCGGTTGATCGCGGCGGCCGCGTCGCTGGCCCATTGGTCCATCACATCGCGGTGCTGGGCAATTTTGCGCACCACCATGAACGACCCGTTCTGCATATAATCAAAGCCGGTTCCAAAGCGGCTTTCGGCGGTATCGTCGCGGTCGTTGGCGTGGCCGCACAGCACTTCGCCCATCGCCACACTATCGCGCCGGTCGCCCATGCGTTCGGCATAGGGCGGTGCGCCCGTCATTGGCGCAGGGTGGCTAAGGCCGTCGCGGAAACCGAATTGGTCAAAGCTCGCGCGCATCGCGCCGCTGGCATCGGGGCTCAGGTTCGACGCCATCATTTGATAGGCGGCCAGCACAACGCCGCCGTCCGCGCCTTGCTCGGCCAGCGCGGCGATATGGTCGGTGAGGCGCTGCGCGCCGGTTCCGGCATCGTCCCAGATCCGCACCTGCACGACAAAATCAACCTCCGCCATTTCCAGCGGCGGGCGTTTGCCCTCACCCTCGGCCAACGGTGGCCAATTGCGTTCGGGCAAGCGCCAGTTGCGCGGGTGATTTTCTCGCATGTCGCCGATAATGCCCGAACGCAGCGCCATGCCGTCGCGGAATTCCTTTGGAAAGCGCTCCAGTGTCGCCTGCCGCATCCCCATATCGCGCAGGCCATTGGCGGTGAACGCCACCGATAGATACGCCTGATCGACCGGCAGCATCTCGGTCTCATAAGTGATCGGCAACTCAGACAAGAACACCCGCGCCCGCATCGCGTCGCGGATGGTGAAGAACAACAACGCGCCATGGCTGGCATTGCCGGGTTCGTAGGTAAAGGGCGTCAGCAGGCCGGCCTGCACCTCGCCCTTGTCCATCACCGGATCGGGCAATTTGGCGTGCGTGCTGGTCAGCAGTTTGCGGTCGGTGTTGAACCACGCCAAGGGTTCGCGGTAGGCGGCGGCAATCAGCTTCGCCCGCTCCGGATTCGCCGCCGCAACGCCGCCCAGAACCTCGCTTAGCCCTTCCAGCAGCGTATGCGTCGCGCGCAGCAGATAGCGCCCCTCGGCATGGGCGTAATTGCCCGCCTTCCGGTCGGCGGCGGTTAGCGGCCATTTTTTGGGATCAATCCGGTCGGTGGGATACAGATCGGTGAGCTTGTACAGGACATTCAGCGCCTCTAAACCCAATTGCGCCGCCTTTTCGGGGTGCGCTTTGCGGATTTGGGCGGCGGTATCCTCAGGCTTGGCAATAAACAATTCCTGCATCGCGGCGTCGCGGTCGGTAAGTGCCGGGTCCTGCCAAATCGCCTCGGCGCGGCGGGCGTAGAGTTGGTCGGTCACGGTCTGGTTGGTGGCGGCATAGAAAATCGCGCTTTCCACCTGCGCCGACCGGACCCAGCGGATATACTCCTCAAACCCCGTATCGCCCGCCGGCCTATACCCCTCACAATTGCAGAAAAACACATCGAGGAAATCGCCGAGTGGCCGCCAGATGAGGCGCATATACGGCTCCCACCCGCTGTCGAAGGTAACGGCCAAGAACAGATACCGGCGCGAGCGCAAGCCACTGTCGGCGTCCAGCGCGAACAAATCCTTGTCAATCACGCCAAGCCGGAAATCGAGGACATTCAAAATCCGCTCGGTCGTGTCGGCAAAGGGCAGGACGGACTCAAATTCGCGCACATTCTGCCGAATATTGTGCAGCCCTTCGGCCGCCATCCGCGCGCGGGTTTCGCAGGTTATGGTCTCAAACGCGTCGATAAAGCCTTCACGGATAGGCGCGACGACGACCAAGTCACCGTTGCCGTCAAACGAACGCGTTGGCACTTCATTGCTATGCATAGTCCTCACCCCTGATTCCCGATTTGGCTTGAGGCTATGCAAAGTTACGCGATTATACTGTGCCAAAAGTCACATTGGGAAAGTTAAACCGCGGACCCTCGCAAGGCGCGAAGATCAACCCGCGGGCGTGTTGACTTTTTGTAGCAAAGCAACCGACGGAATGACCATCCGCCGTCCCTTTTGCTCCAACAGGCCCGCGCGGGTCAGCGCGCCGAGTTCGCGCGACACCGGTTCGCGCT
>JBGSOJ010000160.1:0-2986 GCA_041739175.1 Sphingomonadaceae bacterium | reverse complement strand
GCCTTCCCGAATACAGCGCCGATTGGATCCGGGCGCAGGATATCAAGCTGACCGCCGAAAACCAAATCCGGGCCGCAGGGGGTCGCGACAGGCGGCGATAAAGCGACATAAACCAATAGAATTTACAACTATTTTTGACATTAATACATCCTTCCCAACCTTTTTCTATTATTGTATTTTTTGTCGGTAGTGAATTCCGTATATTGTATGCTTTACTGACAAATAATGGTTCTTTGGGAGGAAATTATGTTTAATATAAAACACCTAAAAGTCATTCTGGCAGCATGTATTGTATGTAGCGTATCCCATGTTGCTTACGCCGATAACAACCCGATTGTTATGCGCGAATCAGAACTGGCATCCTATTCAGCCAATCAGTCGGTTATCATGTGTGGTCCCTACACATGGACGGTGCAATGGACAACGCAGCTCTTTCCCTTGACGGTGAAAGGCCGCGTGATGGTGAGTGCTGGCGACAAAGTCTATGAATTTGACAATGCGCAAGCCGATCTGTTTTCCAAGGTACAATATATAACTGGGACAACAGCCATTTGCGATTACCGCGACGGGCTCGCCTATTCGCAACTGCTCTTCGGCAGCGACACGGACGATGGTGAGGGCGATGTGCTTAGGCTCTCTGTTCCTGAAAGTTTCGCGGTGGCTGCGCCTGCCGAATAACCGACGAATGAGGGCCGCGAACCCGTGATGCGATATTGGGCCGCTGAATTGGCATCGCGGTATCAAAGGGGGCTGGCCAGTGGGCAGCCCTCTGCTATAGCGCGCTAGTAACTTCATACGAATGGACCGCGCCCCATGGCCAAAAGCATAAAGAACGACGGATTTTCCCTCAGCTGGCTGCTGGTTGGCGGCGGTATCCTGATCCTTGGCCTATCTGTCTGGCTGGCCATGGCAAAGGCAGGCGGCAATGATGGGCAATCCGCCGACGACGCCGAAGCCGCCCAAATCATCGCGGCCAGCGGCTTTAACGAGGGTCAACGCAAGGGGATCGAGGCAATTGTCCGGCAATATCTCGTCGAAAATCCTGAAGTTATTGAAGAAGCCTTGACGGAGTTGCAAACCCGCGATGTGCGTGGCCGCGTCGATGCCGTGCGTGCTGACATGGAAAAACCGTTCTTCGGCGCCTTCATTGGCCCCATTGATGCGCCGATCACATTGGTCGAATTCACCGACTATAACTGTGGCTTTTGCCGCAGCAGCATGGCCGATGTTGAGCGATTGGTGAAGGATAACCCCGATGTGCGCGTGGTTTTCCGCGAGACGCCTATCCTAACCGCAAGCAGCCAAACCGCTGCATTGTGGGCCTTCGCTGCTGCTGAGCAAGGCAAATATCCCGCATTCCACCGCGCCTTGTTCAACGGCGGGCGCGTGACCGACTCCAGCATCGCGAAAGCCGCCGCCGCGGTGGGCTTGGACATTGAAAAGGCCAAAACGCAAATTGTGCAGGGTTCGTATAAAAACGAAATTGAGGCCAATCTCGACATGATGCGCGCGCTGGGCGTAGGCGGCACACCGACCTTTGTTGTGGGTGATGAAATTATTGAGGGCGCCGCCGGATATGATGCGTTGCAAGCCGCCGTGGTCAAGGCGCGCGGCGCGAAGTAATCGGCGGTTAGGCCTCCCCCTCCGCCGCTGCAATGTCATCATGCGGGCACACATGATCCGGGCCGTGCGCGATCTTTGAATACGGCCAACCGCATTTGCGGCACGCAACATGGCTTCCCTGCGCCAACCCGTGGCCCAAAGACACGCGGTCGTCGAACACATAGCATCCGCCCTCCCACAGGCTTTCGCTTTCAGGGATGTGTTCCAGATAGTTGAGGATGCCGCCCTTTAGGTGATACACTTCATCAAAGCCGCGCGTGCGGACAAACGCAGTGCTTTTTTCGCACCGGATGCCGCCGGTGCAGAACATGGCGATTTTTTTGGGGCCACCGCCCCCCGACTTCCATTGCGCAGCGCGGGCGTCGAACCATTCGGGAAAGTCCCGAAATGCCTGCGTTTCGGGGTCCAGCGCGCCCTTGAACGTGCCGATAGAGACTTCGTAAAAATTGCGCGTGTCGATGACGACAACATCGGGGTCGCTGATCAGCGCGTTCCAATCCTGCGGCTCCACATGCACGCCGACATTGCCGACGGGATCGACGCCGTCCTGCCCCAAAGTCACGATTTCCTTTTTCAGGCGCACTTTGAATTTGCCAAACGGCTTATCGGCGGCGCGGGAGTATTTGACATCCATATGCGCGCAACCGGGAATGGAGCGCAGCCGGTCAATCCACCCATCAACGGCGGCATCCTCCCCCGCCATGGTGCCATTGACGCCTTCATGCGCCAGCAAGGTCGATCCGATGATGCCCAAAGGCGTGCCAAAGGCCAGCAATTCTTCGCGCAATGCCGCAGGGTCGGGAACATCGGCAAAGCAATAATAAGCGGCAACCTTATAGGGCAGATTTTCAGAAAACTCGGTCATGGCGCGGCGTATAATCGGGTTGGCGGCAAATTTCCACCCTTGCCATCGCCCCGCGCGCACGGCAAAAGGGGGCATGGTTCCCCTTTCGTTCGCCCAGCAAGAGTTTACCGCGTCGCCGTGCGGTGCGTTGTTTCACCCGGCGACACATAGCCTTCTGGTCGCTGACCTACATCTGGAAAAGGCGAGCTTTTACGCGGCGGGCGGGCAGATGTTGCCGCCCTATGATAGCCGTGAGACTCTGGCGCGATTGACCCATGTGATCGCGGCAACAGGCGCGCGGACGGTCTATGCCTTGGGTGATAACTATCACGATAGCGCAGGCGAGGCACGGTTGGAAAGCGAAGCGGCGGCAATGCTGCGCGCGCTGACCACGGCGGTGCGGATGGTTTGGGTGACGGGCAACCACGATCCCGATGTGCGCGGCTGCCATGGCGGCGAAGTGGTGGCCGAGGCGGAACTCATGGGGCTAACCCTGCGCCATCAGGCGGAAGCGGGCAC
>JBGSOJ010000271.1:0-2786 GCA_041739175.1 Sphingomonadaceae bacterium | reverse complement strand
GCTTTGCGCCCAATGTTGCGAGCACAGAAGCCGCCAGCGGCCCACTTATCCGTACGACCGCAATCGCGGCGGGCAGCGCCCCGCTTGAGAGCGCGAAAATCGTATCATTGTGCGGATCGTGCCAAGGCGATTCGGGCTGGGGAATGGGCGGCACAGAGGCGGGAGGCTTCGTCATGCCCATGCTATAGGGCGCGGCCCCGCCCCGCTCAATCGGCCTTTTTCGGCTTCGGCTTACTGGTATCCCCAGAGGCGGGCGCAGAAGCAGAACTTGTCGCCGCATTCCCCATGATGTCTTGAAACAGTTTCAACCCCATTTTGCCCAAAGGCGCAAATTGCTCCACCATTTGCTGCATCTGATCGACGCTTTTGGCGCCCTGCATCAGCTTCGATAGGTTATCGACGTAAATTTCATTGGCGGGGGCTACATCGGGAAGGCCCAGAAAATGGCGGGCTTCTTCGGGGGTGCAATCAACTTCGATGGTGACTTTCATGCGTCGGACTTTCGGTTGTGGCCGCCTGCCCCGGCGTTCGATGGAGTTTGCAAGTGGCATCAATGCCGTTTGCCGAATCGGAAGTGGGGGGCTAGCATGCGAATATCAAGGGCGCTTGCCCGCTTGTTTGGGAAAGGTTGATGTATGGCTCAGGATTCGCTCACAATAGAGGCCCGCGATGGCAGCGGCCGCTTCGGTGGTTATGTCGCCACGCCGGAAGATATGCCCAAGGCGGCGATTGTTGTTATTCAGGAAATCTTTGGCGTTAACGCGGGAATTCGGCAGAAATGCGATACGCTGGCGGTGGCAGGTTATCTCGCGATTGCGCCCGATCTGTTCTGGCGGTTGGAGCCGGGTTTTGAGGCCGACGCCGATCTTGAGGCGGAGTTTAAAGAGGCGCTCGACATGATGACGCGCTACAATCAGGATAAGGGCGTTGCCGATATTCAGGCGACGATTGACGCCGCCCGCGACATGCTGGGCGGAGAGCACGGCAAGGTCGGCTGCGTCGGCTATTGCCTTGGCGGGCGGTTGGCGTTCATGGCGGCGACACGGACCAGCGTCGATGCGACCGTTGCTTATTATGGCGTTGGCATTGACGGCTTGCTCGATGAAGCGCACGCCATTGCGCATCCGGTGGTGTTGCACATCCCCACCAACGACGGCTTCGTCTCACCCGAAACGCAGGCCGCCATGCACGCCGGGTTGGACGATCACCCGAAAGTGACATTGTATGACTATGAAGGGCTGGACCACGGCTTTGCCGCCGAAATGGGGCGGCGCCGCAATGAGGAAGCTGCCACACTTGCCGATTCGCGGACGATGGCATTTTTCGCCGAACATTTGGGGTAGAGCCGCCGCGCGTCTGTTTCACATGAAACACATGCGACGGCGGCGGTGCAGGCCCGCCGATGGGTCAGGCCTGCGCCAACACCTCGGCAACGGTGCGAATCGAATCGGGGCAGGTGGTGAAGCCCAAATGTGCGCATTGCATTTCGCGCGATTGGTCCACTTCGCCCGGATGCCCGCGCGCGGCCTTGGGCGCGACGACGGCATCCTTGCGCGACCACAACGCAATTGTTGGCACCGGCGGTTTGGTGTTTAAACTGGCGGCAAAGGGGGCATTGGCCGGCGCGTGTCCGGCAATGCGCTGATACAACGTGCTGATGTTTGTGGTCCGCGCAATGTCGCCGGAGAACGGGCTGCCCAAAGTAATCACTTTGGAAACCGCGTCCGGGAAAGCCTTGGCATATTCGCGCGCCATTAGGCCGCCAAGGCTCCATCCAACCAAAGCGACCGGTGCGCCATCGCCAAAGCGGCGGACCTGCGCATCAATCCGCTCCAGCGAATCGACATGCGCGCCCATATTGCGGCCAAGACCCCAATGCGTGACATCAAAATCGGCGGCGGCAAGGCTGCGAAAGAGCACCGCCATCGAATTTGGCGCGGCCATAAAACCGGGGAGCAGCATAACCTTCCGCCCCGCCCCACGCACCGTCAGCGGCACGGGCCCGGCAAACATCGCGCTGCCCTGTAGCTTAAAGAAGCTCGGCAATTCGTGCGTAACCAACCCCATCAGCGGAGGCGCCGCAATGGGCTTTCGCGCGCCATGCGAAGGTTGCGGGTAAAAGAGAGCTTGAGTCGATTCCATAACGCCACCTTATGCGGGATGCAGGCTTTATGAAAGATTTATGACACGGAAAGTTCCCTCTGTTACAAAATAAAAACAGGGTTAAAAGGGAAAGCTACGGCAAAGCCGCGCTATTGCCGCTGCGCCAAAACTACGCGCCGCCGCCGCGCTCAGCCCATTTTCAGGCGAAACACCGCATGTTCGGCCAGCAAATTGGCAATGCGCGGCCCCGTGGGCAGACCGGAGTTCAAAAACCACTGCCCCGTGATATGATACCCGCGGAACGCGACCAGCTCGCGGAAATCGTCGATGGTGACATGGTGAATATTGGGCGTGTCGTACCAGCGTTCCGGCAGCAACTTCGTCACGGGCATCCGGCCACCAAAGACAATCGACGATCGCACCCGCCAATGCGCGAAATTGGGGAAGGTCACAAACGCCTCCCGCCCGATCCGCAACAAATGGTCGAGCACTTTGTCGGGCCGGTCGGTGGCGGGGAGTGTTTGGCTCATCACGACAAAATCGAAGCTGGCGGAGAGATAATCGGCCAGATCGACGTTCGCATCCCCCTGCACCACCGGCAGGCCCAGCGACACGGCATCCGCGACACGGACGGGATCCAGCTCCAACCCGCGGCCATCGACCTGCTTCGCATCGCGCAGCGC
>JBGSOJ010000080.1:0-3105 GCA_041739175.1 Sphingomonadaceae bacterium | reverse complement strand
ACCAACACCGCGCCGCGCCAAAAGCCGCCGCCGCGTTTTTCCGCTTTGCTCTCCCAAATCAGCTTTACCGGCGGCACGGGTGGCGGTTCGGGTGCACCGCCTTTTTTGGGCAATTGGTCATCGAGGCGTCGGATGAGGTCGGGGATCAGCGCCAGCGTATCCACTTGCCGTTTCAGCCCCTCGGCCACCATTGCTTCGGGGCCAAGCTCATCGCGCACCCAAGCGCCGACATAGGGCGCGGCGACGTCCCACATGTTGATGTCGGGATCGAGGCTGGTGGCAATCCCCTCCACCATCACCATGGTTTTTTGGAGGAGCAGCAGGTGCGGCTGCGTCTGCATATCGAAATCGCGCGTGATGGCAAACAGGCTGTCGAGCATTTGGCCGACGGAGAGTTCCTTCATTGACTTGCCGCGCGTCGGTTCACCCACGGCGCGCAAGGCGGTCGCAAATTCATCAACATTGTGATAGGACGGCACATATTGCGCATCAAAATGGATTTGCGCGACGCGCTTATAATTGCCCGTGGTCAGGCCATAAAGTATCTCGGCCAGCCAGACGCGCGCTTGCTTGTTAATGCGCCCCATGATGCCGAAATCAATCGCGGCGATGGTGCCATCGGCCTTCACAAACAAATTCCCCTGATGCATGTCGGCGTGGAAGAACCCCTCGGCAATCGCTTGGCGCAGGAAGGTCAGCACCAATTTGCGGGCAAGCGCGGGCAAATCGTGCCCCGCCGCGCGCAGGGCCTCCATATCGGCGATTTTGACGCCATCGACCCACTCCAGCGTCATGACGCGGCCCGATGTGCGGTCCCAATCGATCGCGGGAATGTCATAGCCGGGGACCGCGACCATCGCCTCCTTCAATTCCGACGCGCTGGCGGCTTCGCGGCGCAGGTCAAGCTCGCGTAAGGTCCAGCGTTTCAGATTGGCGATAACCAATTGCGGGCGCAACCGCGCGGCCTCGCCGCCCAAGGCCTCCAAATGCGCCGCCGCCCATTCGTAAGTTTCGATGTCGCGCGCGAATTGTTCACGGATGTGCGGGCGCAGCACCTTGACCGCGACTTTGCGACCGTCGCTGGTCACCGCGCGGTGCACTTGCGCAATGGAGGCCGCGCCGACGGGAGTTTCCTCAATCGACTGGAACAGTTCAGCGGCGGGGAAATTCAGGCTGTCGTTAATCTGCGCATAGATTTGCGCAAAGGGCGCGGGCGGCAGGCTGTCTTGCAGCGATTGCAAATTATGCGCCGGACCGACGCCAATAATGTCAGGCCGCGTAGCGAGCGTCTGCCCCAGCTTGATGGCGGCGGGGCCAATCGCGCGGAAGGCACCGGCGTAATCGGGTTCCTTCGGTTGCATCGTGCCAAAGCGGGCAATGCGGCACAGGCGGCGGACCTGCGGCGGGGTGTTCTTATCCGCCTCAATCCCGCGCAATGCGCCGTGACGCGCAAGAATACGGCCCCACTTCAGGAGGCGAAGGATATGCGTGGTATGGCTGGTCATTATGGAAAGCTATACCTTCCAACCCGAATGGATTGCGACCAGCCCGCCCAGCATTGGCTCGACCTTCACCTGTTTGAACCCGGCATCCGCAATCATGTCTGCGAACGTCGGCATGTCGGGGAAACGGCGGATGGATTCGATCAGATAGCGATAGCTGTCCTCATCATTCGCCAGCATTTTGCCCAATTTGGGGACCACATTGTGCGAATAGGCGTCGTACACCTCGGCAAAGCCCGGCCATTCGTTGGTCGAAAACTCCAGGCAGAAAAACCGCCCGCCGTATTTCAACACGCGGTGCGCCTCGGCCAGTGCCTTATCGATATAGGTCACATTGCGGATGCCAAATGCAATCGTGTAGGCGTCGAAAAAGCGATCGGGAAAATTGAGGTCCTCCGCATTCTGCTCGCTCCACACCAGCCCGTCGATGCCGCGTTTCACCGCGCGGTCCATGCCGACGTCCAGCATTTCGGGATTGATGTCGGCAACCGTAATTTCCGCGCCGGAATCCACCATACGGAACGCAATGTCGCCGGTGCCGCCCGCCATGTCGAGGATGGCTTCGCCCGCGCGGGGTTTGACGCGCTTCACAAAGCGGTCTTTCCACAACCGGTGCGCGCCCATGCTCATCGCGTCGTTCATTAGGTCGTATTTCGACGCCACGCCGGAAAAGACGCCGCGCACGCGGTCATATTTTTCTTGTGGCGCGATGTTTTCATAGCCGAAGGAAACGGTATCGTTTTGGGGGTCTTGTTGGGAGTTGGTCATTGCGCTGCGCCCTTATTGGTCCGCCGCCAATATAGGCGCGGGCGTGTTGGAAAAAAGCCCTAGCGAAACTTTCGGCAGGTCGCAAAGGGAATTGGCCATCATTAACCTCCCCAATTTGGGGAGGGGGACCGCGAAGCGGTGGAGGGGCTTGAACGTTGCGCCACATCCCCTCCGTCAGTGCTGCGCACTGCCACCTCCCCACAATAAGCAGGTTTTGGAGCGCAACATTGCACCCATCCGCAATCCCGCCTACACCGCCTTTATGCCGGAACTCCCCGAAGTTGAAACCACTGTGCGCGGCCTTGAGCAGGTATTGCTGGGGCAGCGGATCGCCGCCGCTCTGCCGCGCCGCGCCGATTTGCGTTGGCCGATGCCCGTCGATTTGGCGCAAAGGCTGACCGGCGCGACCATCACCGCGCTGGGCCGCCGCGCGAAATATGGGCTTATTCATACCGACCGCGACGACACGCTGATTTTCCATCTGGGCATGAGCGGGCGGTGGCGGTTGGACCCCGAGGTGCTGGAGAAGCACGACCATTTTGTGATCGATACCGATTCGGCGCGGCGCGTGACATTATATGATCCGCGCCGGTTCGGTTCGCTCGACCTGATGGCGACGACCGAATTGCAAAGCTATCGCGCGTTTGTGTCCATGGGGCCGGAGCCTTTGGGCGATGATTTCACCGCCGCCGTTCTCGCCGCAGGATTGGCGGGGCGGAGCGCGCCGATTAAGGCGATGCTGCTTAATCAGAATATCGTTGCCGGGCTGGGCAATATCTATGTCTGCGAGGCGCTTAATATCGCGCGCATTGCGCCGACGACTCCCGCCAAAGCC
>JBGSOJ010000079.1:0-11428 GCA_041739175.1 Sphingomonadaceae bacterium | reverse complement strand
GCACCACAAAGCTGCGGATGGCATCATCGCGTGCGGGTGACGGCGGCCCCTGCACCGCCCGCGCATGGGGCGGCAGATGGCTGGCCGCCGCCGCGTTATCGTCGCTGAAAATATAATGCTCGAACCAGCTTTTCCATGCCGCGCGTTCGGGCGCGGGCAGGTCACGGATGGCAAGCAAGCCATGCGCGAACGCCAGCAACGGCGAATGACGCGCGCGCGTCTCGCCCCAATAATTGACCATAAGGTTTAACGGCCCGCGCGCACGAATATTATGCCACCAAAGCGAGGGCATATAGATTGCATCGCCGGGGTGCAAAGTCGCCACGCTGGCCGCTTTCATTGCTTCGGCAAAGCGGGGGTAGCGGTCAAGATCGGGCTCATCCACAGACACCATGCTGACCGGCTGTCCGGCGGGCGTGTTGTTCAGCGGCCCTAGGTAGAGATTGCCCACTTGCTCCGGCGGGAACAGGACAAAGCGTCGCTCGCCCGATACGACTACCGCAATATTGTCGGCCTGGTCAAAATGGGTGGCGACTTGCGAATTGTTTCCGGTCCACAACCGCGGCGTCGCGCCCGGGGCGGCAACGGGCAGGATATGGTCGCGCAGGAAGCCAGGCATATACTCACCCGCTGGCGTCGACCCTGCATACAGGCTGGGCGGATTGGCCTGCTGGCTCGCCCACACCAACCGCTCCAACAACTCCGCCATATTTGCCTGCTCGGTGCGGAAATTGAAGCCGTTCATGTCGTCGGTGTAGAAATAATGCCCGTCCGTCCCCGGCGGCGCAGTGAACACGTGCATGGTCGAACCATGCCCATAGCTTGCCATCAATCGGGCAAGCGCCATCGTGCCCTCCGCCGCCGCTCTCACGGCTGGCCAATGCGCGGTTAGCCCGCGTAGGACAAGCGGCCGGTCGTTGGCATTGTCCAGCGCCGCCTTTGCCGCCGCTGCATCGCGGGCATCAACCTCCGCAATAGGGGCGGCATCTGCGAGCCAATCGCTCACGGGCAGGGCAATTTCACATCGGCGGTGGAGCCCAATGCCACGTGCGCCAAGCTGTACCGCACCGCGCCATTGCTGGTGAGGCGGAAGGGCACCGATACCTTGCCCATGTCCGCGCCCTTGCCCGCGAAGCATTTCAGCGGCACGCCATAGCTGCGCCATTCCCCGACCGGTGCGGTCGTGGCGGCGAAGGGGATCGCAGTCTGATTCAGTGACCAAGTCAGCGGCGCACTTGGCCGCGTATCAAAGCGGATGGTCGCCACCACCCAAATATCGCCGTTCGTCTCACGCACCAGTTCCAACGGTGCCTGCGTTGACAACTCCACCGATGCGGAGCCAGACGATATGTCAAACCTACGCGCGCCTTCCTGCACAATATGATCGGTAGAAGTGATCGTCGCCCGCCCGTCCAGTGCGCGCGTCGGCACGCTCGTTATCCGCGTGGAGCCGCCGACGGTGTCAAAAATGCTCAACGACCATGACGACGCGGGAACACCCTTGGCGAAATAGACATTGCCATTGTCGCTTGCCGTGACGCCGGGATCTTCGGATAATGGCGCCCACGACAGGCCGCTCATCATGGTCAGGCCAAAGCCAAAGGGATAAAGCGCCGGCCCATCGGCCCGCGCTGTGGCGGGCCATGCCATGGGCAGCTTTCCGGTAAAGTCATAACGCGGCTTGCCATCGGCTCCGGCGATCAGGACATCGGCAATGCCGCCGCCCTCCGACCCCGGCAACCATGCGGTCACAAACGCATCGGCGATGTTGAGTTCAGGGTTCATGAACAAGGGCCTTCCGGTGACCATCACGGCAATGACAGGAATGCCCTGCGCCTTTAACTTCTTCATTGTTTCATAGGGCGCGCGCAATTCAGGGCGCAGTTGCAGCGTGGCCAAATCGCCCTGAAACTCGGCGTAAGGCGTCTCGCCGAACACCACAATTGCGGCATCGGGTTTGCGCGTATAGGTTCCGTCGGGGACTAGCTCCGCGCTGCCGCCTGCCGCGCTGACGGCATCGTTAATCCCTGTCCAGATCGAGGTCGCGCCGGGGAAATCGGCGTTGGTGAGGTCGGTCCCTTGCCAGGTAATCGTCCAACCGCCCGATTGCCGCGCAATATCGTCGGCTGCATCCCCGGCGACCAGCACATGTGCGCCGGGTTTAATGGGCAGAACGCCGCCCTGATGCTTCATCAGGACCAGCGACTTGCGCACCGCCTCACGCGCAATCGCGCGGTGTTCGGGAGCGCCGAGCAGGTTCCATTGGCCCGCAAAACGCCGGCTCGATGGCTTGCCTGCCTCAAACAGGCCCAGCCGGAATTTGACGCGCAGGATGCGGGCCACGGCATCGTCCAATCGCACCATCGGCACTGTGCCATCCTTCACCTGCGCGACCAAAGAGGTCCAAAGCGCTTTCCAGCTATCGGGGGCCATATACATGTCCAGCCCGGCGTTCACCGATTGCGGGCACGAGGCATTGGTGCATCCGGCGACCTGGCCATGCGCGTTCCAATCGCTGATGATGAAACCATCAAATCCCATGCGTTCCTTCAGGACATCATTCAGCAGTGTGCGGTTGCCGGTGTTTTTAACGCCATTCCATCCCGAAAAGCTGACCATGATGGTGGCAACGCCCTGCTCCAGTGCGGGGACATAGGGCGCGCCGTGGATGTCGCGCAGTTCTTCCTCGCTGATTTGCGCATCGCCTTGGTCGCGGCCGTCAACGGTGCCGCCATCGGCAAGGAAATGCTTGGTCGACGCAATGACATAGGGCCCGGCGAGCAAATTGGTGCCATTGCCCGGCCCTTGCAATCCGCGGATCATGCTGCCGACATAATCGCTGACCAATGCAGGGTCAGAGGAATATCCCTCATAGGCGCGGCCCCAGCGGAAATCCTGTGGCACAGTGACGGTGGGGGCAAAGGTCCATTCCTGCCCCGTCGCGCGAATTTCCAGCGCCGTGGCGCGCGCGATGCGCTCAATTAGGTCTGGATCTCTTGCCGCGCCAAGCCCGACGTTGTGCGGAAACAAGGTTGCGCCCACGATGTTGCTATGCCCATGCACGGCGTCGGTGCCCCAGATGATGGGAATGGCGGTGCGGCCGCCGCGCGTATCCACAGACGCCAGATAAAATTCATCGGCCAGCGCCAGCCATTTTTCCGGCGCGGCGCGTTCATCGCCGCCCGGCGCGCTGTTGCCGCCATTCAGGATGGAGCCGAGATGATAATCGCGCGCTTCGACAGGCGTGACGCTGGCGATATCCGCCTGCACAATTTGGCCAACTTTTTCTTCAACGGTCATTCGCGCGAGCAAGTCGGCGATTTTCGCCTCGGTCGCGGGGTCGCGGGCCAGCGGCCATTTGGGTTGCGGCCAGATCGCGGGATTGGCGGTTGCCTCCGGTGTGACGGGGGCAAGCAGCAATGGGGTTTCGTCTGGCGCAGTAGCCGCGGGGGCTTCTGCCACGGGGGCAACCGGCGCGCATCCCTGCGCCGCAAAGGCAACAAGCGCGAGGCCGAACGTCAAGGTAAAGCGGCGTTTCATAGGGTCTCTCACATACAGTTGGGCGAAACGGGACGTTGTGCCCGCTGCATAGTGGACTGAATAACGCTATCGGGCAAGGCCAGCGCGGTGGGATCAATGCGGCGGGGCATGGGGCGTAATGCCATCAGGCGCGATAGCCATGCGCCGGTGGGAATGGGGTCCAACTCGGTTGTTGCAACACGACCTCTGGCGGCGAAGGCGGCCAATTGGGCGGTGAGGGTATCGGGCCGTTCTGCGTCGTCTTTCGCAATGTTCAGGCTGCTCCAATCCCTCATCGCATCCTGCGCAATTTGGGTGCGGCGGTTATATTCCGCCTGCTCATCACCCGCGGCATCGGGGCGCGGCAATAGGGCGATGAGGCGCAATATGTCGTCAATCGCATGGCTCAATCCGATGCCATCGGTGAAGGGTATGTTCATTGCCGCCTCGCCCAAGGCCACGACATTGCCGCGCCAAGGCTGCATTATGCGGCCGGGCGCTGGGGCGTTGGGGTCGGGTTGCAGGCGGGCAGTCCATGCGCCCGTTTGCCACACAACCGCGTTAGGTTCATAGGTAAGGCTTTCCTCACCCTTTGGACCCTCGGCGATATTTTTCAACGCCATGGCCGGAAGGTAGCATGACCAATCCTCCCTCGCCACGCCGCATTCCGAAAGCAAGCGCGATTGCGGTCCAGCGGCATCGACATACAAATCGGCGGACAGACTAAACCCGCTGTCGGTCGTGATCGCCTCCACCGCCGCGCCGTCAGTCGTCACTGTAATATCGTCGGCAGCAATCACCTCCACTTGCAACGCCCGCGCCATTTCGGTCAGCAACGCCTGGTACGCCGCAGCATCAAAGCGCACGCCAAAGCCGCCTTCCTCGCCGCGCGCTTCTTGCAACGCCAGCAGTACGGAAGCAAAGTCGGGGGTTTGGGCGCCGGTTTGCGCGCAATGCCGCATCCAGATATGGTGCAGCGGCACGCCCTCAACAAAATTCACTGTCGGCGTGCAAGCCTCCCGCACCCGCGTCCCATCGGCGCGGAGATAGTGGCGCAGGTACACCAAATCGGCGCGTGTCCTTTGCACAAAGACTTTCGCGCTCAGCCCGATTTGCCGGTGAAAGCGATGCAAGTTCGGTCCGCAAGCGCCCAATTGGTTGAGCCAGCTTACCCCGCTATCCGGCACCATGACCAATCGGATGGCCGCATTCGGCAACGCACGGCGCAGCGTGATACTCGCCATCAGGCCGACAATGCCATCGCCGACAACCACAACAGATGCCAATTGCCCGCTTACCATCATTGCACCGCCCAGCCGCCCATTTGCCGCAAATAAGCAGCATGGTCGGGCAAGGCCGCTACCCGCGCGCGGATTGCGGCATCCAAATCATCGAGCGCTTGGCCAACTTTCTCCGGCGGCGGCGTATCCGCGCGCTGGTCATAGGATGATGGCACTATCCCTTGCCCCAAATACACCGCGACCCAACTCGCCTCCAAGAAGAGCCCCTGTGTATAAAGTTCCACCCGCGCGCTGCTCCGCCACAAATCCATTTTTCGGCTCAACGTTTCGGGGATGCGCATGGTCCGCACATGGTTCCAAAAATCGGAGTCTGTCCGCCGCGTGGCGTGATAATGCAGGATCAGGAAGTCACGGATGCGGTCATATTCCGCGTCCACTAGGGTGTTGAATGTATCGCGGTCGGCGGGGTCGATCCGGCGCTCAGGGAACAATTCGACAAGCCGCGTTACCGCCTGCTGCACCAAATGGATGCTGGTGGACTCAAGCGGTTCCAGGAATCCGCTGGCCAATCCGATGGCGACGACATTCTTGTCCCAGCTTTTGGTGCGGCGACCGGCGCGGAATTTCAGGACGCGCGGATCGGCGAGCGGCTCGCCCTCGACCGCGCCCAAAATCGCGCCGCACGCCTCATCCTCGGACAGATGGTTGCTGGAGAAAACATAACCGTTGCCGACGCGGTGTTGCAACGGGATGCGCCAGCGCCAACCGGCGGGCATCGCGGTGGCGCGGGTGTAGGGCTCAATTGGGCCGTCGAGCGCCGTGCAGGGAAGCGCAGCGGCGCGGTCGCAGGGGAGCCATTCCGACCAATCCTCCCACGGCGATTTCAGCGTTTCTCCAATCAAAAACGCACGAAAGCCGGAGCAATCGATAAACAAATCGCCCGCCAAAACATCGCCGCGATCGGTGTGGAGCGCGGCAATATCGCCGCTGTTTCCGTCGCGTTCGACGTGGGTGACTTTGCCCTCATAGCGCCTTACGCCATGGCTTTCGGCAAAGCGGCGCAGCATCGGGGCCATTTTTGTGGCATCAAATTGATAGGCGTAGCCATAGCTGGTTTCCAACGCATCGCCGCCCTCTGGCACTGGCGCAAAGCGTTTCGCCTGCGCCGCGACGATGGGGAGGGAGTAATCGGAAATCGGCGCGGTTTGCGTGCCTGCCGCCTGCATTCGCAGCCAATAATGGTGAAACCCGACGCCCGCTATGTCGGTGCCATAAGCGCCAAAGGGGTGGATATAGTGCTCGCCAATCGCGCCGAAATCGACGAAATCAATACCAAGTTTGAACGTCGCGCTGGTCGTGCGCATAAACTCGGCCTCATCAATGCCAAGGCGGCGGATGAAATCGCGCAAATGGGGCAGGGTGGCCTCGCCGACGCCTACTATCCCGATTTCCTCGGATTCGACCAAAGCAATTTCGGCCTGTCCGGGCAGCAGTCTGGCCAGCGCGGCGGCGGTCATCCACCCCGCTGTGCCGCCGCCCAAAATGACGACGCGCACCGGTTCGCTTTGTCCGCCCGCCGTCATTATTTGGCTTCCGCCCGCGCGGTATGGGGCCCAACCACCGCGCCCGTGAACAGCCCTGCGCCAATCGTGGCGAGCACGGTTGAATCCATATCGGCAGCGGTCACTTGCCAATCGGCAATGCCATCGGCTTTCCACGCGAAGGTCACTTTGCCCCGCACCAAGTGAATTTTTAGGTCCAGCGCAGAGGGCGCTTTGCCGACAAACGGCTGATAGGCCATGATTTCGCCCGCGCCATCCTGAGCAGCATCCCCGCGACGGCGGATCACCAGCGCATGTGTGCCGTCGGTCAATTGCTCCAAACCATAGAAGTAGAAATGATTTTCATCGGTCAGCGCCAGCAGGCCCGCACGGTCTCCCGCCACCTGCGGAGTGAAGGCGACGCGTGTTTCAAATGTAGCATCATGGTGGCGCAGGCGCTTGCCGATAAAACTTGGTTGATCCAGCGACCCGGCGGGCACGGGCCGCGCCATCATGGTCAGCGCGCCTTTGTCGGACGCATCCCACCATGCAGCCCCTGTCGGCGTACGCAGCATCATCCAATCCATCGCCAAGCCGTCATTATCAAACTCATCGCGCCAGTGAGTCAGCGTATCGCCTGTCCCCTGCGGCAAATTTGGCCGCTTTGCCGTGGGCGCAATTGCTTCGCCCGGTGGCAGCATTGTCGGCCAGCCATCGGCCCATGTCACAGGCAACAGGAAAGTCTCTCGCCCCAAATTGGTCTGCTGTCCCGCATAGGGCCGCGTGGCGAGGAACACCGCCCACCAACTGCCATCGGGGATTTGCACAAAATCGGCGTGGCCCGTCGCCTGCACCGGCCAAGCGCGGCCTTCTGGCAAATCGCGCTGCGTCAGAATGGGGTTTTTGGGGCCAGGCAGATAGGGGCCGGTGACTTTGTCGGCGCGGTAAATCGTCTGGCTATGCTGATCGGCGGTGCCGCCTTCCGCAGCAGTGAGATAATAAAAATCGCCGATTTTGTAGACATGCGGCCCCTCCGCCCAGATGGGCTTGTCCGCATACACAACGCCCTTATCACGCAACAGGGTGCGCGTTGGCATCATTTTCATCGTCTTTAGGTCGATTTCCTGCAACCAAAGCGCGCGGTGCCCCTCATATTCCGGCTCCCCAGGAGGCGCGTCATTATACGAAATCCACGCCCGACCGTCGTCATCTACGAACAGCGAAGGGTCTATCCCGCCGAAGTCCAAAAACACGGGGTCAGACCATGGGCCGGCGGGGTCTTTCGCGCTGATGATGAAGTTATTGCCACACTCGATACAGGTGTTGACGATATAAAAAGTGTCGTTCGCAAAATGGATCGCGGGAGCAAACAGGCTGCGCGTGGTGCCATTGCGGCCGAAATTAAGCTGGCTGGGCCGGTCAATCGCATTGCCGATTTGGCGCCAGTTGACGAGGTCGCGGCTGTGATAAATCGGCAGGCCAGGAAACCAGCTAAAGGTCGAATTGACGAGGTAATAGTCGTCGCCGCGCCGGACAATCGACGGGTCCGGCTGAAACCCCGGGAGGACCGGATTCGCGAAGGAATCGGGGGCGATTTGCGCATGTTCGGCGTCGGGCGTTCCCGAATAGCTGACATATTCAAACGCCGCGATGGGCTGCGTCGCGGCTAAGGCTGCCGAGGATGTGCTCGCAGTGATTAACGTCAAACATGCCAATATGCGCCGCAATTGCATTTAACCTCTCCTGCTTCATTAGTGTCGCGGGCAGGTGCGCCCATTGCAACCCATGATTTTTGCCGCCATCGTTTTGACCATCACGAATTTTTGGCGATGGCCTTGACACAGCTATGCCGACCCGTGATGGTAGCGGTAACAAATCTATGTCGTATGGGAAGGGAGAGGTCAATGCGTTTTACGTCAGGTATGCGGATGTCGGTCTTGCTGGCCGGAGTCGCCGCCGTTTGGGCGGCTCCGGCAGCGGCGGAGGTCACTCTCTCCCCCTATTTCACCGACCATGCGGTCATTCAACGCGGACAGCCGGTGACCATTTCCGGTACCGCCAATGCCGGTGAAGCAGTGACGGTGCAAATTGCCGACAACAAAGCCACGGCAAAGGCCGATAAAGACGGCAATTGGACCGCGACGCTGCCCGCGCTGCCCGCTGGTGGACCCTATGAATTGACGGTTAGCGGCGGCGGCGACAGCGTAAGCGTTGGCGACATTATGATTGGCGACGTTTGGTTGTGTTCGGGCCAATCGAATATGGAGCTTTCGGTGCGCCGTGCGCTCGATTTCGACAATCAGGTGCGCACGTTCTCCGATGCCAATTTGCGTCTGCTGAGCATTGAAAAAGCGACTGCAACAACCCCGCAAAGCCGCTTTGCGACGCCGCCGAAATGGGAACCTGCGTCGGGGGACAGCGTGCCGGAATTTTCCGCCGCATGTTACTATATGGCCCGCGACCTGCGCGCCTCACGCGGAGTGGCGATCGGCGTGATTGATGCCAGTTGGGGCGGCACGCAAATTCGCGCGTGGCTGTCGCCTGAGGCATCGCGTGCCATTTATGGCGCGCAAGAGGCTGAGACTTTGGCGCTGTTCACCCGCGACCCGTTGGCCGCCAATTTGGCATTCGGTGAGCGCTGGATCAATTGGTGGCGCGGGCAAAGCGGTGATGCGCCGGGGACGGAGCCATGGGTGCAGCCGGATCGGCTTACGTGGACGCCCATGCCTGCGATTTCGGTATGGGACGAATGGCCGGGCGGCACGATGAAGGACTTCAAGGGATACGTTTGGGCCCGGCGCACGGTGACGCTAACCGAAGCGCAGGCGGCGAAGGGCGCGACCGTGTCGCTTGGTATCATCGACGATAACGACCAGACGTTTGTCAACGGCACGGCGGTGGGCAACACCTATAGCTGGTCCAACGCGCGCAATTACGCTCTGCCGTCCCAATATTGGCGTGCCGGGGAGAATGAGATTATCGTCCTGATTGCCAACAGTTGGAGCTTTGGCGGGATGCAGGGACCAGCCGATGCCGTGAAATTGACCTTCACCGATGGCATCGTCATGCCGCTGGGCGAGGGGTGGCGCTATTCCGTGGCGAATGCGCAAGTCGGCAGTTCGCCGCGCCCGCCGTGGGATGAAATTGCCGGGCTTGGCCTGATTCATAACGCGATGGTTGCGCCGCTTGGTCCCGTCGCGTTGGACGGCGTTTCCTGGTATCAGGGCGAATCGGATGTCGGCCAAGCGGGCTATGCCGACCGCGTTGCGGCTTTGGCAGGCGGCTATCGCGCGCAATTTGGCCGCGAGGATTTGCCAGTGCTTGTCGTCGGACTTGCCAATTTCGGCCCGCCCGCACGAAGCCCAACCGACAGCGGCTGGGGCGCGCTACGCAATGAGCAAAGGTTGGCTGCGGAAGCCGATTCCGCAATCACTCTGGTCCCCGCAATTGATTTGGGCGAGCGGTTGGACATTCACCCCGCCAACAAAATCGAGCTTGGCCACCGCCTCGCGCGCGCCGCAGAAGGCAAACCCTTCCCGCGCGCAGTCGTTGCAGCGGTGGTCGATGGGCGCATTGTCGTCCGCTTTGATGGTGTCACCGGCGACCTTTCCACCTGGAGCAGCGACCGCGCCATTGGTTTTGAATTATGCGGCGATGACGCCGGAAGCTGCCGCTTTGCCGACGCGACCGCAAACGGAGCGACAGTCGAAATCGCCGCCGATGGTAAGCCCGCAACCCGCGTGCGCTATGGCTGGGCCGATGCGCCGGTGGTGAACCTTTATGACGGGGCGGATTTGCCGATCAGCAGCTTTGAAATCCCGATCACTGGCACGGCTGAGTAATTCACTGCGGCCCAAAGGACGATAATATCGGTTCGTTTTGGGTTGACAGACAGATAACACTTTCGCCATGTTAGCGATAACATTAAGCGCCCAGAATCAAACATGGCGCAGGAATTTAGGAGACAGAGGCAATGCGTATTTCATTAACGGCGGCATTTTTGGCATCAACGGTGGCGGTCTCGTTCGCGGTCGCTATGCCTGTTTCGCAGGCATTTGGACAGCCGGACGCGGCGCAGTCCGAGCCAACAACCGCATCAGCAAATATGCAAAAGCCGCCTGCCAATGCGCCCTACCGCAACGCCAGCCTGCCGGTGGATGAGCGTGTTGCAGACCTGCTCTCGCGCATGACTTTGGAAGAAAAGGTCGGGCAAATCATCACGCTTTGGGACAGCAAAGCGCAAGTGCAAGAGGCCGATGGCCGCTGGAGTCCCGCAAAAGCATCGACCGTTTTTCCCAATGGCCTTGGTCAACTCGCCCGCCCATCGGACCGCACCGGGCCGAGCAGCCCGCGCGTTGTCAAGCAACGCTCAATCAAGGAAAGCATCGATTATGTAAACGCGGTGCAGACATGGGCCGTGCGCGAAACGCGGCTTGGTATCCCAGTTCTGATGCACGAAGAATCGCTGCACGGTCTTGCGGCGCGCGATGCGACCAGTTTTCCGCAGTCGATTGGCATGGCGTCCACTTTTGATCCCGACCTCATCCGCCAAGTAAACAGCGTAATTGCTCGCGAAGTGCGCAGCCGGGGCGTGCATTTGGTGCTGTCGCCAGTGGTTGATATCGCCCGCGACCCGCGCTGGGGCCGGATTGAGGAAACCTTTGGCGAGGACCCGTATCTCGTCAGCGAAATGGGTGTCGCCGCTGTACTCGGCCTGCAAGGGGAGGGGAAGAATGTCCCGCTGCCCGCTGGCAAAGTGTTCGCCACGCTTAAGCATATGACGGGCCACGGCCAACCCGAAAGCGGCACCAATGTCGGCCCCGCGCCAATTGCGGAGCGGACTTTGCGCGAAGATTTCTTCCCGCCGTTTGAGGCGGTGGTCGCGCGCACCGGTATTCAGGCCGTGATGGCCAGCTATAACGAAATCGACGGCGTGCCTAGCCATGTCAACAAATGGCTGCTTGGCAATGTCCTGCGCGGCGAATGGGGTTATTCGGGCGCTGTGGTTAGCGATTATTATGCAATTGATGACCTTGCCCGTTTGCACAAAACCTCGCCCGATTTGGCCGATGCGGCGGTGCAGGCGCTGGCCGCGGGCGTCGATGCCGATCTGCCCGATGGTGCAGG